>NZ_QUAL01000077.1 GCF_003579925.1 Jiangella rhizosphaerae
CCGCGCTGTTCGCGGACGCGCCCGGCGGCGGCGCGCCCGTCGACCGCGGCGACCTGCCGCCGGCGGGCGACGGCGCCCCGTTGGATCCCGAGGGCGCCGCCGGATGACCGGCCGCCTCGATCTGCTGCACGAGAACGCCGCCGCCTACGCGCGAACGGCGCTGGCCTGCATCGATCGCGAATACCCGCACCTGCCGATGATCTACGCCGTCGAGCCGGGGCCGTACCCGCAGCACCGCGACCAGCATCCGGCGTTCTACGGGTCGCTCGACTGGCACTCCGCGGTCGAGATGCACTGGATGCTGGTCCGGCTGCTCCGGCTGGCCGGCGCTTCTCTGCCCACGGGATTGGCCGACGAGGTGCGGGCAGGGCTCGGCGCGCATTTGACCCCGTCGAACCTGGAGCGGGAGGCCGAGTTCTTCGCGTCGGGGATCGGCCGCACCCGCGAGCGTCCCTACGGGTGGGGCTGGCTGCTCACGCTCACGCACGAGCTGTCGCTGTGGTCCGGCGACCCGGACGGCGCGGCGTGGGCGGCGGCGGTGCGCCCGCTTTCCGACGTGCTGACGGCGAACCTGCTGGCCTGGCTGCCGGCGCAGACCTATCCGGTGCGCGGCGGGCTGCACCCGAACTCGGCCTTCGGGCTGCTGCGCTCGTACGACGGGGCAACGGCTGAGCTGCGCGACGCGATCCACGACGCCGTCGGCCGCTGGTACCTCGACGACACCGACTATCCGGCGCAGTACGAGCCGTCCGGCAGCGACTTCCTGTCCCCGGCGCTGGCCGAGGCCGAGCTGGTGGCGCGCGTTCTGCCGGGGGAGGACTTCGCGGCCTGGTTCGGGCGGTTCCTGCCCGGCGCGGCGTCGTCGTCGCCGTCGCAGCTGTTCGAGCCGGTGACGGTCTCCGACCCGTCGGACGGGCAGTTGGCGCACCTGGCCGGGCTGAACCTCAGCCGGGCGTGGTCGATGCTGGCGATCGCTGCCGCGCTGCCGGACGGCGCGCCCGCGGCGGCGCTGACGGCGTCGGCGGAGCGGCACGCCGTGCCCGGCCTGCCCTACGTCGTCGGCGGCGACTACATGGTCGAGCACTGGCTCGCCGCCTACGCCGTCGGCTACCTGACCGCCTGACGGCGGAAGGCGAGAAGAAGCCCCGGCGCGGAATGACCCGCATGGCGGAGGTCGCGCCGAGGCTTCGGCCGGGATCGCGGGTGTAGGAGCACCTCCCCCAGCTACGACCAGAGTAGCGGTTGACGTTCTGGCTGACCAGCTGTCATCCTGATGGGCTAACTACATCGGGAATCCGCCCGGCGTAGTCCAGAGATGGGCTACCGGGCGGGCTGTAGGAGCGGCTCATCCGGTGCCCTCAGTACTCAGGAGGAATCGAATGACCCGCACCTACAGGCGAGAGCGATCGATGCTGAGCAGGCTACGGAAGCTGCGCCAGCACACCGAGGTCATCGGGCAGATCCTCAGGGATCTGCGGCCGCTGATCATCGGAACGCTCTCGATTCTGGGTGTCGCCCTGCACCAGTTCGTCGCGCTGCTGAGGTAGCCGCGAACCGCAGGGAGCGAACGGGGCTGGCGCGAGCCGGCCCCGTCGTGCGTCGCTCCTCAGAACTCCGCCTGCCAGACCCGCGGGGTGCGGATGCCGGGGCCGACCTCGCCGCTGGCGACGACCAGGTCGCCGTCCCAGTTCACGGCCGGGGTGGTGGCCGGCGGCGGGCCGGGGAACCAGCCGTCGACGGTCCAGCGGTCGCGGCGGGTGTCGTAGCGCAGCAGTTCGCCGTTGAAGCCGGTGTGGTGGTCGTAGATCCAGGTCACGACGTCGTTGTGCCGCTGCCACTCGGCCGACCCGGGCGGTGCGGCGTTGCGCAGCGCGACGTGGTGCTCGATGAGGTTCCAGCGCTCGATGTCCTTGTCGCCGCCGACGACGACGAGCCCGGTCCGGCCGACAGGGTGGGCGAGGCCGGCCGTGACGCACCAGGGCAGGTCGGCGATCCGCTCCCAGGTCCGGCGCCGCGGGCTGTACGCGTAGGCGTCGCGGTAGAACGTCCACGACTTGTCCGCGTGCTGCGCCCGGCCGCTGAGCAGGAAGAACCGGCCGTCCTGGGCGGCGCCGACGGCGACGGAGCGCGGGTCGGCGGGCCAGCGCGGCAGCGTCGTCCAGCCGTCGTCGAGCCGGGCCAGGTCGAGCGCGACGAAGTCCCCGCCCTCGGCCACGTACACGACCCCGTCGACGATGCCCGCGACGGCGTACGACATCGGGCGAGGGAGCGGCGGCAGGCCGGTGCGCTCCAGCCGTCCGCGCCGGGCGTCCCAGCGCAGGACGTAGACGTCGGCGAACTTCTCCGCCGGGCGTTGCAGCGTCCCGCCCGGTCCGCCGCGGAACCCCTCGCCGCCGATCACCAGCACGCCGTCGCCGGTGCTCAGCGTCGCGGCGTAGCCGACGGCGTCGGGCAGCTGCCCGGCGTCGCGCCACTGCCGGGTGCGGCGGTCGTAGACGAACGCGTCGGTCCAGTAGACCTTGCCGAGCGTGTTCGCCCTGGTGGCGGTGAGCGCAGGCTCCGGGAAGTTCGCCCCGCCGGCGACGATCAGGTGGTCGCCGTGCGCGCCCGCGATCGGGCCGGCCAGCCCGAGCTGGGTCCAGTACGGTTCGCCGACGGGGATGGCGTCGTGCCAGTCGGTGGTGTTCGCCGGGACGTCCGGGAGCCGGGTCCAGCTCGCGCCTCCAGCCGCGCCGGCGGCGGGTGACGCCGACGCCGTCGTCGCCGCGCCCGCCGTCCAGGCGACCGGGCCGGCCGCCGCTGCCAGAGTGAGTGCCGCTCGCCGCGTGAGGTCCGTCATGTCGGATATGGAACAAGTTGCGGGACGCGGCGTCAATGGTTTCGACACCTTCTTGACACATATCCGATATGTGATGTGGGATGGATCCTCCCCGACGAAGGAGGACCCCATGCGCCTGCCCGTCGTCCTCGCCCTCACGCTCGCCCTTCCGGCGAGCGTTCTCGCTGCTCAGACGCCTGCCGAGGCGGTCACCCCAGCCGCCGTCCAGCAGACCGTCGTCTTCGAGTCCGGCACCGAGGGCTACGACACGTTCCGCATCCCCGCGATCGTCCGTTCCGAGGCCGGCACGCTGCTGGCCTTCGCCGAAGGCCGGGTCGGCGGCGGAGGCGACACCGGCGACATCGACCTGGTGCTGCGCCGCTCGTACGACGACGGCCGCACCTGGGGGCCGCTGCAGGTGGTCGGCGACAACGGGCCGAACGTCTTCGGCAACCCCACGCCGGTCGTCGACCCCGCGACCGGCGACATCGTCCTGCTCAGCACCCACAACGCCGGCGACGCCACCGAGGCGGAGATCATGCGCGGCGAGGTCACGCCCGAGCAGAGCCGCCGCGTCTTCGTCCAGCGCAGCACCGACGACGGCGCCACCTGGTCGGCCGCGCGGGACATCACCGCGGCCACCAAGCTGCCGGAGTGGCGCTGGTACGCGACCGGGCCCGTGCACGCGATCGCGCTCGAGCACGGCGAGCATCGCGGCCGCCTGGTGGCGCCGGCCAACCACTCGACCAGCCCGCCGCCCGGATCGTCCGACACCGGGCAGGAGGCGAAGTACTACGGCGCGCACTCGCTCTACAGCGACGACGGCGGCCTGACCTGGCGGCTCGGCGACATCGACACGCCGCTGACCGGCGTCGTGAACCCGAACGAGAACACCGTCACCGAGCTCGCCGACGGCACGCTGTACTTCAACGCCCGCGACCAGAACGGCACCGGCGTCGGCACCCGAGCGACGACCACCAGCAGCGACGGCGGCGAGACGTTCGACGCCCCGTTCCGGCTGCAGTCGACGATCACCACGCCGGTGGTGCAGGGCTCGGTGCTGCGGCTGCCGCGGGCCGGAGACCGGCTGGTCTACTCGGGCCCGGCGAACCCCGCGGCGCGGCGAACCCTGCAGCTGCGGTACAGCTTCGATGCCGGGGCGACGTGGACCGGCGGGCTGGTCCTGCACGACGGGCCGGCCGCGTACTCCGACCTCGTGGTGGCCGGCGGGCGGACGCTCGGCGTGCTGTACGAGAACGGCGACACCGGCACCTACGAGCGGATCACCTTCGCCCGGGTCCCGCAGGCGCTGCTCGACCACGGGCTGCCGCCGGTCGTGACGACGCCCGACGCGTCAGGCAACGGGCAGGACGGCGTGGTCGGCGGCGCACCGGTCGTCGTGCCCGACGGCGCCGTCGGCGGCGCGCTGCGGTTCGCCGCCGGCGACCACGTCGCCGTCCCCCGGAGCGACCTCCTCGACGTCGGCGACGGCCCGTTCACCGCGGCCGGCTGGTTCCGCACCGATGTCGCCGCCGACCAGGCGCTGCTGTGGGCGTACAACACCGGCAGCGGGCGGTCGCAGTGGTGGATCAGGCTCGAGCCCGGCAGCAACCGCATCCGCGCGCTCGTCGACACCGACCTGGGCGCGGGCACACTGATCGCCCCGGGCTCGTTCGCCGACGGCGCGTGGCACCACGTCGCACTGACGCGCGGCGCAGACGGCATCGCCCTCTACGTCGACGGCGTCCTGGCCGCGTCGGGCGCGGCGGTCGCCGGCTCCGTCACCACCGATGCGACCGTCGGCCTGTACCTCGGCCAGCGGCCCGACGCCGCCAACCAGCTGCTCGGCGATCTGGACGACGTCCGGCTGCTCGGCCGCGCGGCGTCGGCCGACGAGATCGCCGCCCTGGCCGCGGGCGACCCGGTCGCTGACGCGCTCGTCCACCTGCCGCTGGAGGAGCTGCACTCCGCGACCTGACCCGGCCTCACCTCACCTCAACCACCCCGCCAGCCAAGTTGATCTTGGAGTTGTTCGGCAATCGCCGGGCGAAATGCCCGATAGATACCCGACGAACTCCAAGATCGACTTCGGTGGGCGGGGGTGTGCGGCGATACTTGATCCCGGCACGCCCAGGCGGCGAAGGGATGGCGATGGCGGCAGCGCGGGTCGGGTACTCGGCGATGCTGGAGCGGTTCGCGCCGTCCGAGGTGGTGCAGCTGGCGGTGGCGGCCGAGGCGGCCGGGTTCGACGGCGTCATGGCCGACGACCACTTCCAGCCGTGGACGCCGCAGCAGGGGCAGGCGGGGTTCGTCTGGAACGTCATGACGGCGATGGCCGAGCGCACCCGCGGCTCGGTCGGCGTCGGCGCCACGTGCCCGTCGTTCCGCTGGCACCCGGCCGTCGTCGCGCAGGCGGCGGCGACGCTGGAGCAGCTGTACCCGGGCCGGCACTGGCTGGGCATCGGGTCCGGCGAGGCGATCAGCGAGCACGTCGTCGGCGGGTACTGGCCCGAGGCGCCGCAGCGGATCGCCCGCATGTTCGAGGCCGTCGAGATCATCCAGAAGCTGTTCACCGGCCGCGACGTCCGCCACGACGGCCGGTTCTTCACCCTGGAGCGGACCCGGCTGTGGACCATGCCCGACGCGCCGCCGCCGGTCTACATCGCGACGTCCGGGCCGATCACCGCCCGCCGGGCCGGCGCCTCCTGCGATGGCATGATCACGGTCGCCAGCACGCCTGACAAGGTCGCCGCGCTGTTCGGCCGGTTCGACGAGGGCGCGCGCTCGGCCGGCAAGGACCCGTCGACGCTGGCGAAGATCGTCCAGGTGCATCTGTCGTGGGCGCCGGACCCCGCCGAGGCGGCCGCCCAGGCGCTGCGCGAGTGGCCGAACGGCGCCATGCGCTTCTCGAAGGCCGACATCCGCTCGCCGTACGACTTCGACCAGATGGCCCGCATGGTCAGGGTCGAGGACTTCGACGGCCGGGTGACCATCTCGGACGACCTCGACGTGCACCGGCAGGAGATCCAGCGCTACCTCGACGTCGGCGCCACCCACGTCTACCTGCACGACGCCGGCCCCGACCAACGCACGTGGATCGACGTGTTCGGCCGCGAGGTGCTGCCCAAGCTCACCGCCTGAGGGCGTCGACGCCGTATCGTCCGGCGCCGGTGCCACGAGCGTGAGGCAGGCCGCGTGAGCCTGGAGCCGCTGGCCCGCTATCTGACCCGGGCCTGCGAGGCCAACGCCCGCTTCCTCGAGCCCTGACTCACTGCGGGACGCGCACACGCTCGCGCCGGCGCAGGCGCCGGATGAGGAAGGCCTCGCCGGCGGCGAGCAGGACGAGGATGGCCATCAGCTCGTACTGGCCGATCGAGGCCCCGGTCCCCGCGAGCAGCAGGAGCACGATCCAGAAGGCGGCGATGTAGCCCACCAGGAGTTGCTCGCTCTCGGCGAGCCAAGGCGTCACCGCCGCCGTGCCAAGCGGGTCAGAGCGGTGAGAACGTCAGCACCGGCCGGCCGGTGCGGGGGTGGAGGTGGACGTCGGCGTCGACGCCGAAGACGGAGCGGACGACGTCGGGCACCAGCACGTCCGACGGCGCGCCGGCCGCCGCCACCCGGCCGCCGGCCAGCACCACCACCTGATCGCAGTAGGCCGCGGCGAGGTTGAGGTCGTGCAGCGCCGCCAGCGTCGTCACGCCCAGCGACCGCACGAACGTCAGGAGCGCCAGCTGGTAGTGGATGTCGAGATGGTTGGTCGGCTCGTCGAGCAGCAGCAGCTCCGGCTGCTGGGTGATCGCCCGGGCCAGGTGCACCCGCTGCCGCTCGCCGCCCGAGAGCGTGTGCCAGTCGCGGCCGGCGAGGTCGCGCATGCCGACGGTCTCGAGGCTGGCCAGCGCCAGCGCCTCGTCGGACGCGGCGGCCCGGTGCGGCGTGCGGCCGAGCAGTACGACGTCGAGGACCTGGAGCGGGACGTCCGTGGTCGACTCCTGCTCGACGACGGCGACGCGGCGGGCGCGGTCGCGGCGGCGCATCGCCCCGAGGTCGGAGCCGCCCAGCAGGACCCGGCCGCCGTCGGGGCGGTAGGTGCCGGCGACGGTGCGCAGCAGGCTCGACTTTCCGGAGCCGTTCGGCCCGAGCAGCCCGGTCATCGTCCCCGGCGCGACCGACAGCCGGATGCCGTCGACGATGAGCCGGCCGTCGGCGGACCAGGAGACGTCGGCGACCTCCAGCGGCGGCGCGTCCGACGCCAGCAGCGGACGGACGACTGGGGTGTCGAGAACGGTCATCGGCCTACCCTCCGGCGACGCAACAGGACGGCGAACGCGGGCGCGCCGAGGAAGGCGGTGACGACGCCCACCGGCAGCTCGCGTGGATCGAACAGGGTGCGGGCCAGCGTGTCGGCCCAGATCATGAAGCTGGCCCCGGTCAGCGCCGCCAGCGGCAGCACCCGCCGGTGCCCGGAGCCGACGACGAACCGGACGGCGTGCGGGAGCATCAGCCCGACGAACCCGATGGCGCCGCTGACGGCGACGGCGGCGCCGGTGAGCAGCGCCACCAGCGTCAGCAGCGTCCACCGGGTGGCGTTGACGTTGATCCCCAGCGTCGAGGCGGTGCTGTCGCCGAACGCGAACGCGTCGAGCGTCCGGGCCCGCGACACCAGCACCGCGCCGACCACGACGACGGCGACCCACACGATGCCCGCGTCGGTCCACGACGCCGCGCCGAGCGAGCCGAGCAGCCAGCTGAGGATCTCGCGGTACGAGTCGCCGGTCGCGGACCAGAAGATGATGAACGACGTCGCCGCGGAGCACAGGTACGACACCGCCAGCCCGGCCAGCACCGTCCGCGTCGGAGCGAGCTCGCCGCGCCGGTTGGCCAGCGCGAACGTCACCAGCAGCGCGAGCAGCGCCCCGGCGAACGCGGCCACCGGCAGCCCCAGCCACCCGATGCCCAGGATCAGCACCGCCACCGCGCCGACCGACGCGCCGGACGACAGACCCAGCAGGTACGGGTCGGCCAGCGGGTTGCGGGTCAGCGTCTGCATGACGGCGCCGCAGACCGCCAGCGCGGCGCCCACCGCGGCCGCCGTCAGCACCCGCGGCAGCCGCAGCTCCCACACGATGCCGTCGCGCAGCTGCGACAGCGACGACGAGGACAGCCCGAGGTGGTCGCCGATCGACCGCCACACGTCCAGCGGATGCAGGTCGGCGGAGCCGATGGTCACCGCCAGCGTGACCGACGCCGCCAGCACGACCGCCATGACGGCGATCCAGGCGGTCGTGCGCGCACCGGAGCGCCGCACCGCCGGCGCCGGAGCACCGGCCGGCGCGGGTGCGGGAGCTGCCGCCGTCGTCGTCACAGGCCCAGCTCCTCCAGCTGGGCGGCGAGGTCGACGACGGCCTGCGCGTTGCGGACGCCGGCCTCGGCCGCGGGGAACGGCAGCCGCAGGTACCGCTGCTCGGCGACGGCGGGCAGCGCGGCCGTCGCCGGGTTGCCCTCCAGCCGCTCGATCTTGCTGTCGGCGGTGTTCCAGGCCGCGTCGACCAGCACGATCACGTCCGGGTTGCGGTCGATGACCTGCTCCCAGCTGACGTTGGACCACGTGGCGTGGACGTCGGCGAAGATGTTCTCCAGGCCGAGCTCGCGCATCATCATCGCCGGCGCGCCGATGTCGCCGCCGACGAACGGCGCGTCCTCGCCGGAGGAGTACCAGAGCGCCGTCAGCCCCTCGCCGGGCGCCTCGACCTGGTCCAGCAGTGCCTGCTGCTCCGCGATCAGCGCGTCGGCGCGGTCGGTGGCGCCGAAGAACGAGGCGACCTCGCGGATCTCGGCGAACAGCTCGTCGAAGGTCATCGGGTCGGGCTGGTACTCCGGGTCCTGGCAGGCCGCCGGCGACACGTACGTCGCGATGCCGAAGTCGGCCAGCGACGGCCGCTCGCCGGCGGTGTCGGCGCCGAAGTTGCTCTCCCAGCCGCCGTAGACGAAGTCGGGCTCGACGTCGAGCAGGGCCTCCTGGCCGGGCACGTTGTCGGACAGGACGGGGACGCCGTCGAGGTCGCCGGCGTACTCGCCGGGCACCGGGCCGTCGGCAAACGCCGTGCCGACGAGGCGGTCGGCGAGGCCGAGGGCGAGCATCATCTCCGTCGAGGTCGACTTGATGGTGACGACGCGCTCCGGCGGGCTGTCGATGGTCACCTCGAAGCCGCAGTTGTCGACGGTGACCGGCGTGAACTCACCGGAGCCGGCCGTCGAGGCCGCCTCGGTCGCGTCGCCGTCGTCGCCGTCGGACGAGGACGAGCCGCAGCCGGTCAGCGCGACCGCGCCGGCGGCGACGACGATCAGGGCAGCGCGCAACGATCGGGAAGGGGATAGCGCCACTGGGTCTCCACACGGGGGCAGGGTTCGTTGGAGACGGTCCAAGGCGACCGCCGAACCAGCTGCCCACTCATCGGGCAGACGCGACAGAGCACAAGCGGTGCTCCGGGGCTCTGCCATCTTAACCAGGCGAACCCGTGAAAATCATCCCTCCGGGCCAAATTTTATCCAAAATCCATGGTGAGCGTGGCGAGGAAGTCGGCGAGGAACGCCGCTCGGTCGACGTCGGTCACGACGGTCGCCGGCCTGGACCGGCTGGCGGTGATCCAGTCCGGCCGCAGCAGCAGCGCGGCGGCCAGCGCGTCGTGCACCGGCGCGGCCCGGCGACCGCATGTGCGCTGGTGGCGCAGGATGTACCGCTCGACGAGCGCGGCGGCGAACTCCGCCCGCGCGGTGCCGGCGGCGCGCAGCCGTCGCACGGTCTCGTCGTCGACGACGACGGTCGCCGTGACGTCGACGCCGACGCCGACCAGCCGGTTCCGTGGCGCCCGCAGCATGCGAGCGGCCGCCTCGGGGTCGCGCCGGATGTTGGTGTCGGACGGCGCCCAGCCCATCACGACCACCGAGCGGAACAGCGTCAGCAGCGACGGCTCCAGCTCCAGCGCCAGCGCGACGTTGGTCAGCGGGCCGAGCGCCAGCAGGTGGTAGTACCCGGGCCGGTCGCGCGCGAGGGCGCTCAGGAGCTCGGCGGCCGGGCGGTCGGCGAGCGTCCGCGGCGGGATCTTCGTCTCGACCACGTCGCCCAGGCCGTCCGAGCCGTGCGTCCCCGGCGCGACCCGCAGCGGCGGTCCGCTCAGCGGCCCGGCGGCACCGGCCGCGACCGGGACGTCCACCAGCCCGGCCACTCCCAGCGTGTGCCCGGCGTTCGCCACGACGGCGCCGACCGGCGCGTTGCCGTGCACCGTCGTGACGGCGGCGAGCTCGCAGTCCGGGCGGCCGGCGAGGTAGAGCAGGGCCAGCGCGTCGTCGATGCCGCAGTCGGTGTCGACGACGAGGTGCCGGATCTCGTCCTGTGGCCGGTCCGCCGCCGGCCGGTCGGCGCGCGAGTACGGTGAACCCGTGCCTGCACGCCCACCCGCGCTCGTCGAGCGGATGCGCCCGTTCACGTCGACCATCTTCGCCGAGATCACGGCGCTCGCGACCCGCACCGGCGCCATCAACCTCGGTCAGGGCTTCCCCGACACCGACGGCCCGGCGGAGATCCTCGATGCGGCCGCCGCGGCGATTCACGGCGGGCTGAACCAGTACCCGCCCGGGCCCGGGATGCCGGTGCTGCGCGAGGCGATCGCCCAGCACCAGCGGCGCTTCTACGCCCTCGACGTCGACCCCGGCAGCGAGGTGCTGGTCACGGCCGGCGCCACCGAGGCGATCGCGGCGACCATCCTCGCGCTGTGCGAGCCGGGCGACGAGGTCATCACGTTCGACCCGGTCTACGACTCCTATGCGGCGTCCATCGCGCTGGCGGGCGGCGTCAAGCGCACGGTCACGCTGCGCTGGCCGGACTTCGCGCTCGACGAGGCGGAGCTGCGGGCGGCGTTCACCGCGCGCACCCGGGTCGTGCTGGTCAACACGCCGCACAACCCGACCGGCAAGGTGTTCGACCGCGCCGAGCTGGAGCTGATCGGTTCCCTGGCCCTCGAGCACGACGCCGTCGTCGTCACCGACGAGGTCTACGAGCACCAGGTCTACGACGACGCCGTCCACGTCCCGGTCGCGACGCTGGCGGGCCTGGCCGGCCAGACCGTCACCGTCTCGTCGGCCGGCAAGACGTTCTCCGTCACCGGCTGGAAGGTCGGCTGGCTGCACGGCCCGGCCGAGCTGGTGGCCGCCGCGCGCGCCGTCAAGCAGTTCCTCACGTTCGTCAGCGCCGGCCCGCTGCAGCCGGCCGTCGCGACCGGCCTCGGACTGGACGACGGCTTCTACACCGGCCTCGCCGCGGGCCTGCAGGCCAAGCGCGACCTGCTGGTCGACGGGCTGCGGGCGGCCGGCTTCGACGTGTCGGTGCCGCGCGGGACCTACTTCGTCGTCGCCGACGCCGCGCCGCTCGGGTTCGCCGACGGCGTCGAGCTGTGCCAGCGGCTGCCCGAGCTGGTCGGCGTCGCGGCCGTCCCGGTGTCGGTGTTCCACGACGACCCGACGGCCGCGTCGTCGCTGGTCCGGTTCGCGTTCTGCAAGCGCGACGAGGTGCTGCACGACGCCGTCGAGCGGCTGAGCCGGCTGTCGTCGCTGGTCTGACGCCCGCTCACGCCAGCACGAACTCCAGGGCCGACCGCACGCCCGCCGCCGGCGCGCCGCCGGCGACCTCGAGCAGCGCCGCCCGCCAGGCCGCGACCAGCGGCACCGCGGCGACCCGCACGTCGTCGGGCAGCAGCGCCGCCAGTGTGTCGCGCACGGGGTCGGCCGAGGGATCGGGCGAGGTCTCGCCGAGCAGCCGGCACACGCCGAAGCGCACCGTCGCGTCGAACGCGACCAGCAGTGCGGCTCGCGCGGCCTCGCGGCCCGGAGCGCCGACGGTCTCGGCCGCACCCTCCATGCGGTCGGCGATGCGCTTCTCCAGGTCGTCGCGGACGGCGGTGTAGAGGCCGAGCTTGGAGCCGAAGTGGTGGTAGAGCGAACCGGTCGTGACGCCGGCCTTCGACGCCAGCTCGGTGACGGTGGCCGCCTCGAAGCCCGCCTGCTCGAAGTGGTGCATGGCGGCCTCGATCAGCCGGGCCTTCGCCGACCCGGGGACAGGGATCCACTCCCGCATACCCGTCACCGTAACACGTTGACGGATTGGCATAACGCCGTTACGGTCGGTCGCATGAAGCTCTCCTACATCTACGTGTCAGTGCCGGACCTGAAGGAGGCGCTCGTCTTCTACCGGGACGAACTCGGTCTCGACGAGGCGTGGCGCGAGGGCGAGTCGACCGTCGCCTTCCAGCTCCCGAACTCGCCCATCCAGCTGATGGTCGACGTGCCGCCGGACTCCGGGGAGAACTGGTCCACCGGCCCGTTCTACGAGGTGGACGACCTCGCGGCGTTCATGGAGAAGCACAGCGGCTTCGCCTGGGTCGGCGAGCCGATCGAGATCCCCGGTGGCCGGTCCGCGTCGTTCCGCGACCCCGGCGGCAACATCATGCACGTGTTCGACCAGACCGCTTCCGAGTGATCCGTCCCCACGGCTTGTAGACGGACAGCAGGAAGGCGGCCAGCAGCAGGCTCGTCGACACGATCGGCGGGAAGACGAGGTCGCCGGGCGCCGGCAGCGCGTCCAGGCCGTCGCCGAGGAGCCTGCCCTGCTCGGCAGCCTCGCGCACGCCGGGGCGCAGCAGTGTCAGCACCAGCGTCGACAGCACCACGTTGAGCACCAGCTTCACCGCGACCCACCAGTACCGCACCAGGCCGTACTTGCTGCTCAGGCCCAGGAGCACGCCGCTGGCCAGGCAGACCAGGCTGGCGATCGCCAGCGGCCAGACCGCGAACAGCTCCAGCGCCTGGTAGCTGAACGCCCGTGTCTCGTCCGAGCTCGTGCCGAGCGCGGTGAAGACGAGGACGCCCATGACGATGTCCATGCCGAACCAGGTTCCGGCGGACAGCAGGTGGATGACCAGCACGGCCTTGCGGGTGCGGCCACCCAGCCGCCACCGCCGGGTGGTCGCGGGCGAGGCCGTCGACTGCGGCGGGTCGGTGCGCGTCGTGATCGTCATGCCGTCAGCCTCGCGGGCGCACGCCGTCGCGGTCGTCGCCCACGGTGCGTATTCGCCGCTACGCCCGGCTGCGTATCCGGGCGTAGCGGCGGCCGGCGGCGTTCAGCCGCCCAGCGGGCTGGTGTGCAGCGCGTGCCGCACGTCGGTGACCTCGACGGTCACCCGCACCGGCGCTACCGGTCCGGCGACGGTGAGGGTCATGAGGTACGGCGTGGCGGTCCATCGCTCGAACCCGCCGCGGACCTGGTCGAACAGTCGCGTGGTGCGGCCGAGCGGCGTGAGCGTCGCCGTGGCGGGCGCCTCGCCGACCACCTCGCCGCTCTCGTCCATCATCCGCAGCGTGCCCTCCCAGCTGCCGTCGGCGACGTCGATGCCGCCGGCCGCGTGGATCGGCGCGTCGGCGTAGGCGAAGGTGACGCCGAGGTCCTTCAGCGTGCCGTCGAGGAAGAAGTCCGTGGCGTTCTCGGCCTTCGGCTCGCCGAAGGCGACGAACTCCTCGCGGCCGACGTATGTCGCCGGGTCGGCGACGAACAGGTGCCCGAGCTCGTGGTGGCCGTCGGCGAACCGTAGCTCCCAGGGCACGCCATCGAGGGCGACGGTGACGGCCTCGAGCGCCAGCGCCGTCGTCGTGTGGTCCATGTGGACGCGGACGTTGCCGTCGTTGAACCGCTGCACGTCGCGCCGCGGCTCGCCGGCCGGCGTGTAGCTGCCGGCGACGGTGACCGTGCCGGCGGGCGCGCCGTCGTCGTCGAACAGCTCGATCGTCGCCTGGAACGTCGAGTCGGTCCACTCGCTGGTGCCGCTGCCCTCCGCGAGGTGGTCGCCCTCCGGGCCACCCCACAGCCGGGCCAGCGCCTCGGTGCCGGCCGTGGCCGACCGGGCCAGCGAGATGTCCAGCCCCCGGTCGCCGTCGGCCGCCTCGAGATAGGCGACGGTGACGTCGTCGTCGACGCGGGTCGGCTCGCCTGCCGCGGCCGGGCCGGCCGTCAGCACCGCCGACGTCACGGCCGCCACGGCGCCCAGCGCGCCGAGTGCCCCCCGGATCCTGCTCATGTGGTTTCCCCTGTCCATGCGCCCGCCGCTCGTGGCGACGGGCAGTCGTGTCGTGCCGTATCCACACCATTGACTTCCGGCGTCCCGGTCCGGTTGCATGCGGAGGACGGATCTCGCGACCGCAGCGCCACGTCGGTCGCGGATCGCCGCCAAGGGGGGGGCGGTCGTTGGAGGGGCCGAACCCCGACTCGCAAGGGGGGACTCCATGACGTCCGACTCGACCCTGCCCACCATCGCCGACGCGTCGGCGATGCGCGACTCGTGCGAAGCCGTCCATCTGCCCGGCGACCCCGGCTACGACATGGCGCGCATGCCGTGGAACGTCGCCTTCGACCAGCGGCCCGCGGCTGTGGCGTACCCGGCCGACGCCGCCGAGGTGGCGTCCGTCGTCAGGGCCGCGGCCGCGGCCGGCCTGCGCGTCGCCCCTCAGGGCACCGGCCACAACGCCGGTGCGCTCGCCGGCGACCTGTCCGGCGTCGTCCTGCTACGCACGGGCGGGATGACCGGTGTGACGGTCGACACCGACGCCCGGACCGCCCGGGTCGGTGCGGGCGCGTTGTGGCTCGACGCCGTCGAGGCCGCGGCGCCGCACGGTCTGGCGACGCTGCACGGGTCCTCGCCCGACGTCGGCATCGCCGGGTACTCCCTCGGCGGAGGGCTCGGCTGGTACGCCCGCGAACTGGGTCTGCAGGCCAACAGCGTCACGGCGGTCGAGCTGGTGACGGCCGACGGGTCGCGGGTACGCGCCGACGCCGGCCACGAGGCCGAGCTGTTCTGGGCGCTCCGCGGCGGCGGCGGGAACTTCGGCGTCGTCACCGCGCTGGAGTTCCGGCTCTATCCCATCCCCACGGCGTACGCGGGCATGCTGGTGTTCGACTGGACGCACGCCGCGCGCGCGCTGCCCCGGTGGGCGGAGTGGGCCGCCGAGGCGCCGGACATCGTCACCACGTCGTTCCGCATCCTGCAGCTGCCGCCGTTCCCCGAGATCCCGGAGCCGGTCAGAGGCCGGCAACTCGTCGTGATCAACGGGGCCGTGCTCGCGGACGACGCGCGCGCCGCGGCGATCCTCGAGCCGCTGCGCGAGCTCGGACCGGAGCTCGACACGTTCGCGACCGTGCCGTCGGCGTCGCTGGTGCGACTGCACATGGACCCGGAAGGCCCCACCCCGGCGGTGTCGGACAGCTCGCTGCTGGCCGGCCTGCCCGCCGCGGCCGTCGACGCCTTCCTCGCCGCCGCGGGACCGGACTCCGGATCGTCGCTGCTCATGGCCGAGCTCCGGCACCTGGGCGGCGCCCTGTCCCGGCCGCAGCCGGACGCCGGCGCCCTGTCGATGCTCGACGGACAGTTCCTCCAGTTCGGCGTCACCATCGCGGCGACGCCCGAGCAGGCCGAGCAGGGCGCCATCGAGGCGCGCGATCTGGTGACGGCGATGTCGCCGTACGCGACCGGAAAGAGGTACCTCAACGTCACCGAGACCCCGGCCGACGCCAGCACGGGGTACGGCGAGGCGGCGTGGCGGCGGCTGCAGGCGGTGCGGTCGGCCGTCGATCCGGGGGACCTGTTCGTGGCCGGCCACCGGATCCCACCGGCGTAGCGATCGCGGGTGCGACCGAGTCGGTGGATCCGCGGTCGCGGTCGGCCATACGATGGAAGGCACCGCCACCGCCGACTCAGGAATGTGTGATGGACCCCATGCAGTCCGCCCTGTCCGACTCGTTCGCGCCGCTCGCCCTCACCTTCGACGACGTCCTCCTGCTGCCCGGTGAGTCCGACGTCATCCCGAGCGAGGTCGACACCACCTCGCGGGTCTCGCGGAACATCTCCGTGAGCATTCCGCTGCTGTCCAGTGCCATGGACACCGTCACCGAGTCGCGCATGGCCATCGCCATGGCCCGGCAGGGCGGGCTGGGCGTGCTGCACCGCAGTCTCTCCATCGAGGACCAGGCGCACCAGGTCGACCTCGTGAAACGGTCCGAGTCGGGCATGGTCACCGACCCCGTCACCATCGGCCCCGACGCCACCCTGGCCGAGATGGACCGCATGTGCGGGCAGTACCGCATCTCCGGGCTCCCGGTCACCGACGACGACGGCCGGCTGCTGGGCATCATCACCAACCGCGACATCCGGTTCATCCCGTCGGCGGAGTTCGGCGAGCGCCGCGTGCGCGAAGTGATGACGAAGGAGCCGCTCATCACCGGCCCGGTGGGCATCAAGTCCGACGACGCGTTCGCGCTGCTGGCCAAGCACAAGATCGAGAAGCTGCCGCTGGTCGACGACGCCGGCCGGCTCAAGGGGCTCATCACCGTCAAGGACTTCGTGAAGTCCGAGGAGTTCCCCAACGCCACCAAGGACGCCGAGGGCCGGCTGGTCGCGGCCGCCGCCGTCGGCTTCTTCGGCGACGCGTGGGAGCGGGCCATGACGCTGGTAGAGGCCGGCGTCGACGTGCTCGTCGTCGACACCGCGCACGGCCACACCAGCCTGCTGCTCGAGATGGTCGCCAAGCTCAAGGCCGACCCCGCCGCTCGCGACGTCGACGTCATCGGCGGCAACGTCGCCACCCGGGCGGGCGCGCAGGCGCTGGTCGACGCCGGCGCCGACGGCATCAAGGTCGGCATCGGCCCCGGCTCCATCTGCACCACCCGCGTCGTCGCCGGCGTCGGCGTCCCGCAGGTCACCGCCATCCACGAGGCGTCGCTGGCGGCCCGGCCGGCCGGCATCCCCGTCATCGGCGACGGCGGCCTGCAGTACTCCGGCGACATCGCGAAGGCGCTGGTCGCCGGCGCCGACACCGTCATGCTCGGCTCGCTGCTGGCCGGCGTCGCCGAGAGCCCGGGCGAGCTGATCTTCATCAACGGCAAGCAGTTCAAGTCCTACCGCGGCATGGGCTCGCTCGGCGCGCTGCGCAAGCGCGGCGCCGAGACCACCGGCTCGCGCGACCGGTACTTCCAGGCCGACGTCGCCAGCGACGACCAGCTCATCCCCGAGGGCGTCGAGGGCCAGGTGCCGTTCCGCGGGCCGCTGGGCAGCGTCACCCACCAGCTGGTCGGGGGCCTGCGGCAGTCGATGTTCTACACCGGCGCCCGCACCATCAAGGAGCTGCAGGAGCGCGGCCGGTTCGTCCGCATCACGTCGGCGGGGCTCAAGGAGTCGCACCCGCACGACATCCAGATGACGGTCGAGGCGCCGAACTACGCCTCGCGCCGGTAGGCCGCCGGGGCGGGGGACCGGCCAGCTCCGATATCCTCTGCGGGTGGCGGAGATCGAGATCGGCCGCGGCAAGCGCGGCCGCCAAGCATATGCCTTCGACGACGTGGCCATCGTGCCCTCGCGGCGCACCCGCGATCCCGAAGAGGTGTCGACGCACTGGCAGATCGACGCCTACCGGTTCGAGATCCCGCTGCTCGCGGCGCCCATGGACTCCGTCATGTCGCCGGCCACGGCCATCGCGCTCGGGCGGGCCGGCGGGCTGGGCGTGCTCGACCTCGAGGGTCTGTGGACCCGGTACGACGATCCTGAGCCGCTGCTCGAGGAGATCGCCGGGCTCGAGGAGGGCAAGGCGCTCAACCGGCTGCAGGAGATCTACGCCGCCCCGGTACGCGAGGACCTCATCGCCGACCGCCTGCGCGAGATCCGCGACGCCGGCGTGACGGTGGCCGGGGCGCTGTCGCCGCCGCGGGTGAAGCGCTACCACCAGGCCGTCATCGACGCCGGGGTCGACATCATGGTCATCCGCGGCACGACGGTGTCCGCCGAGCACGTCTCCGGCCGGGCCGAGCCGCTGAACCTCAAGCAGTTCATCTACGAGCTCGACGTCCCGGTCATCGTCGGCGGCTGCGCCACGTACCAGGCGGCGCTGCACCTCATGCGCACCGGCGCGGCCGGCGTGCTGGTCGGCTTCGGCGGCGGCTCGTCGCACACCACCCGCTCCGTGCTGGGCCTCACCGTCCCCATGGCGACGGCCGTGGCCGACGTCGCCGCCGCCCGGCGCGACTACCTCGACGAGTCCGGCGGCCGCTACGTCCACGTCATCGCCGACGGCTCCATCGGCCGCTCCGGCGACATCGCCAAGGCCATCGCCTGCGGCGCCGACGCCGTCATGGTCGGCTCGCCGCTGGCCCGCGCCACCGAGGCGCCCGGCCGCGGCTGGCACTGGGGCTCCGAGGCCCACCACGCCGACCTCCCGCGCGGCGAGCGCGTCCACGTCGGTACCATCGGCCCGCTCGCCGAGATCCTCGGCGGCCCCTCCTACCTCGCCGACGGCTCCATGAACATCGTCGGCGCCCTGCGCCGCGCCATGGCCACCACCGGCTACACCGAGGTCAAGGAGTTCCAGCGGGTCGAGGTCACCGTCCTGCGCTGACCGGCCGGCCGGGGTGCGGGCGTCCTGGGTGTGGCGCGCGTCCTGGGTGTGGGTCGCGCTTCCGGGCCCGAATCGGCCGTTCAGCGCGCCTCAGACCCAGGACGCGCCTCAGACCCAGGACCCGAGCCTCCAGCGCGCCGAGGAGCACCGGCCGGGTGGAAGCCGCGAATGCGCTAGTCGCCGGCCCGGTGGGAGTCGCTGGTGGTCTGCTGTCTGATCGGACCGCAGAGCTCCAACGCGCCGAGGACGGGCCGGCCGGGCGGCTGTCGCCGTCGCGAGTGTGGCCGGCCAGGAGCGCATGCGGCACGCCGGAGGTCTGCTGTCTGATCGGACGGCAGAGCTCCAGCGCGCCGTGGAGGGGCCGGCCGGGCGGCCGAAGAGGCCGAGGCGGCCCGCGGCAGGACGCCCGCGGCGATCGAGGGTCGTAGGCTGGCCTCGATGAGCAGCACAGTCAGCGTCGACGCCGTCGTCGACCGCGCCCTCCTCGACCGCTTGACCGATCGCGTCGTCGCCCGGCCGCGGGCCGAGCGGGTCGCCACCGTGGCGCCGTTCACCGGCAGCCCGCTGGCCGAGGTGCCGCTGTCCACCACCGACGACGTCGCGGCGGCGTTCGCGGCGGCCCGCGACGCCGCGCGCTGGTGGGCGGCCCGGCCGATCGCCGAGCGGGCCCGCATCATCGGCCACGTCCACGATCTCGTGCTCGACCGCCGGGCCGAGATCGCCGACCTCGTCCAGGCGGAGGCCGGCAAGGCGCGCCGCGACGCGTTCGAGGAGGTCGCCGACGTCGCGCTCGCCGCCCGGTACGCGTCCGTCCGTGGCCCGCGGGTGCTGCGGGAACGCCGCCGGCTCGGACTGCTGCCCGGGCTGACCCGGGCCATCGAGGGCTACCGCCCCAAGGGCGTCGTCGGGGTCATCTCGCCGTGGAACTACCCGCTGACGCTGGCCATCTCCGACTGCCTGCCGGCGTTCGTCGCCGGCAACGCCGTCGTGCACAAGCCCGATTCGCAGGCCATGCTGACGGCGCTGCTGGCGCGGTCGATCGCGATCGAGGCGGGGCTGCCGGAGGCGCTGTGGCAGATCGTCTCCGGCGACGGCCCGGTCATCGGCGGAGCCGTCGTCGAGCACGCCGACTACGTGTCGTTCACCGGTTCCACCGCCACCGGCCGCGTCATCGCGGCGCGGCTGGGCGAGCGGCTGGTCGGCGCGTCGCTGGAGTTGGGCGGCAAGAATCCGATGCTGGTCCTCGACGACGCCGACCTCGACCGCGCCGCCGAGGCCGCCGTCCGGGCATGCTTCTCCAACGCCGGCCAGCTGTGCATGTCCATGGAGCGGCTCTACGTCGCGGCGCCGGTGCGCGAGCCGTTCCTCGAACGGTTCCTCGGCCGGGTCGAGTCGATGCGGGTCGGCGCGGCGTTCGACTACTCCTGCGACATGGGCTCGCTGATGTCGCAGGACCAGCTCGACAAGGTCCGCGCCCACGTCGACGACGCCGTCGCCAAGGGCGCCCGGGTGCTCACCGGCGGCCGGGCGCGGCCCGACCTCGGTCCCTGGTTCCACGAGCCGACGGTGCTCGACGGCGTCCGGCCCGGCATGCTCGTCGCCGACGCCGAGACGTTCGGCCCGGTCGTCTCCGTCTACCCCGTCGGCTCCGACGACGAGGCGATCGAGCTGGCCAACGACACCCCGTTCGGGCTCAACGCCAGCGTCTGGACGTCCAACCTGCGCCGCGGCGTCGACGTCGCCCGCCGGCTGCGCTCCGGCGTCGTCAACGTCAACGAGGGCTACACCGCGGCCTGGGGCAGCCACGACCTCCCGATCGGCGGCATGGGCGCCTCCGGCCTCGGCCGCCGGCACGGGCGCGAGGGCATCCTGCGCTACACCGAGCCGCAGGCCATCGCCGTCCAGCGGGCGCACAACCTCGCCCCGCCGCCCGGCATGTCCTACGACACGTTCACCGACCTGTTCGCCAAGTCGCTGCGCGTCGTCCGCCGCCTCGGCCGCCCCTAGCCCATGATCATGTTCCCTCGCGGCGTGTCAGCGACCGCGAGGGAACATGATCATGGGGACGGGGCCGGAGTTGTCCACAGATCGACGAGGGCCCCTCGCGGCGGCGTGCTCACCGGCGGACGATCGTGCTCATGGACGTGCCGCCGCAGTACGACACCCCGGGCCTGCATGACCTGCTCGTGCGGCAGCTCGGGCTGATCTGCGCCGGCCAGCTTCGCAGCCTGGGACTCGACTCCCGTGTCGCTCGGCGCTGGGTCGCGGGCGGCCGCTGGCAACGGCCGTACCCGGGCGTCTTCGCCGCCTTCAGCGGACCGCTGGGCCGGGCCGCACGCATCTGGGCCGCCATCCTCTGGGTGACGCCGGACGCGGTGGCGAGTCACGCGACGGCGGCGGAGCTTCACGGGTTGACCGGCCGCGTCGACGATCGTATTCATGTGACGGCGCCCGTCAGCAGGCGAGTGCGGTCACATGCCGAGGGCGTCGTGGTGCACTACGCGCACCGGCTTCCCTTCAGCCGGCATCCAACGGCGAATCCGCCACGTACGCGGCTCGAGGACACCGTCCTCGACCTCGTCGACGTCGCCGTTCGGGCACGCGACGTCGAGTCCTCCGTGACGATGGCGATCCAGAAGCGGCTGACCACCCCGCCGCGGCTGGCGGCGGCGCTGATGCGGCGCAAGAAGATCCGCTGGCGGGCGATGGTCGAGTCGATGCTCCTGGACGTTGCCGAGGGTGCCCAGTCCCCGCTGGAGTTGCAGCACTTGCGCGCCGTCGAGCGGGCACACCGCCTGCCGCGAGGGTGCCGCCAATGCCGCCGTGCCGGCGAGCGCGTCATATGGATCGATGTCGACTACAAGCCTTATCACACCAGGGTGGAACTGGACGGACGCGTCGGTCACGACGGCGAGGGCCGGTTCCGCGACCGCCGCCGCGACAACGCCGCCACCGTGAGTGGAGCATGGACGCTGCGCTACGGGCACACGGAGATCTTCGGCGAGCCGTGCCGGGTCGCTCAGGAGCAGGCACGCGTCTTGCGCGACCGCGGCTGGACAGGCCTGCCCAGGCGGTGCGGATCCGACTGCCCGATCTGATGATCATGTTCCCTCGCGGTCGCTGACACGCCGCGAGGGAACATGATCACGGGTCAGCGGGCGTCGGCTGGCGCCGAGGCCGGCGTGCCGTGCCAGGACTCCCAGAGCGCGGCGTAGGCGCCGCCCTCGGCGACCAGCTCGTCGTGAGAGCCCAGCTCGGCGATCCGGCCGCCCTCGACGACGGCGACGCGGTCGGCGTCGTGGGCGGTGTGCAGGCGGTGCGCGATCGCGATGACGGTCCGTCCGTGCAGCACCGCCGACAGCGACCGCTCGAGGTGCCGGGCCGCCCGCGGGTCGAGCAGTGACGTCGCCTCGTCGAGGACCAGCGTGTGCGGGTTGGCGAGGACGATGCGGGCCAGCGCGATCTGCTGCGCGAACGCCGGGCCCACCGGGTGACCGCCGGACCCGACGACGGTGTCGAGGCCGTCGGGGAGGGCGTCGGTCGCCTCGAGGGCGTCGACGGCGGCCAGCGCGCGGCGCAGGTCGTCGTCGGAGGCGGACGGCGCCGCCAGCGCGAGGTTGTCGCGCAACGTGCCCACGAACACGTGGTGTTCCTGGGTGACGAGTACGACCTCGCGCCGCAGCCGGTCGACGTCGAGGTCGACCAGCGGGACGCCGCCGACGTCCACGCGTCCCACCCGTGGCGGGTGGATGCCGGCCAGCAGCCGCCCGAGCGTCGACTTACCCGCGCCCGACGGGCCGACCATCGCCAGCCGCTCGCCGTGCGCCAGGTCCAGCGACACCCCGTGCAGGACGTCCTGTCCCTCGACGTAGGCGTAGCGGACGTCGGACGCGGCAATGTCCTCGCCCGCGGGCACGGCACCCGTCGGCGTCCGGTCGGGCGGGACGTTGGCGATGCCGACCACCCGGGCGAACGACGTCAGCCCGACCTGCAGCTCGTCGAGCCACGAGACCAGGCGGTCGACGGGGTCGACGATCTGCACCATATAGAGGACGACGGCGGTGACCTGGCCGGCGGTCGCGTGGCCGCCCGATGCCAGCCAGGCGCCCCAGGCCAGCGTCGCCACCACCGGCAGCACGTACGCCATCTCGGCCGTCGGGAACCACACGCTGCGCAGGAACAGCGTCCGCTTCTCCGCCGCGAACGCCTCGCGCAGGTCGTCGTCGGAGCGGGTGATCCGGACGTCGCCGAGGCCGAGCGCCTCGATGGTCCGGGCGCCGTCGACGGTCTCGGTGATGGTGCCGTTGATGGTCGCGTACGCCGCCCGTTCCCACAGGTAGCCGGCCCGCGCGCGGTTGAGGTACCAGCGCGTGCCGGCGATGAGCAGCGGTGCGCCGACGATGGCGCCCAGCGCCACCAGCGGCCCGGCCAGCACGGCCGCCGCCAGCGTCAGCACCGTCGTGACCAGCGCGACCAGGATCTCCGGCACCGCGAACCGCACCGTCCGCGACAGCGCGTCGATGTCGCCGGTGGTGCGGGCGACGAGGTCGCCGGTGCCGGCCCGCTCGACGGTGGACAGCGGCAGGCTCAGCACGCGGGCGATGAACGTCTCGCGCAGCTCGGCGAAGACCCGCTCGCCCAGCACCAACGACCGCTTGATGGCGACCCGGGTCAGCAGCGCCTGAACGACGATGCAGCCGGCCAGCACGGCCGCCAGGACGTCGACCCGGGTCTGCGAGCCGTCGCCGGTGACGGCGTCGACCATGCGGCCGAGCAGGAACGGCCCGGCCAGCCCGGCGGCGGCCGCCAGGACGTGCACGACCAGCGCGACGGCCAGCGTGGTGCGGTGCCGGCGGAACAGCCGGCCGGCCTCCTGACGGACCTCCGCGGGCGTCGCGACGGGGAGCGCGCCCGCGGGCGCCGGCCCGGACGGGGGCGTCGTCGTGCTCATTCCGGGTCCTCCTCTCGGGTCACGGTGCGGCGGTAGGCGGGGGTGGTGCTCATCAGCTCGTCGTGGCTGCCGGTGGCGACCAGCCGGCCGTCGTCGAACCAGGCGACGGTGTCGGCCTTGGCCAGCATGAGAGGGCTGGCGGTGACGACGACCGTCGTCCGCCCGGCGCGCGCGTCGCGCAGCCGGCCGGCGATGGCCGCCTCGGTGTGGGCGTCGACGGCGCTGGTCGGCTCGACCAGCACCAGCACCTCCGGCTCGCGCACCAGCACCCGCGCCAGCGCGACCCGCTGCCGCTGCCCGCCGGACAGCGACCGGCCGCGCTCCTCGACCGTGGCGTCGAGCCCGTCGCGCAGCGTCTCGAGCACGTCGCCGGCGGACGCGGTGTCCATGGCCGCGATCAGCTCGGCGTCGTCGTGCCGGCCGTACGGGTCGAGCCCGCCGCGCAGCGAGCCGGTGAACAGCGTCGGCTCGGGATCGCTCACCACGATGCGGCGGCGGACCTCGGCCACGGGCAGCTGGTCGAGCGGCACGTCGCCGAGCCGCACGCCGTCGCCGGGCACCAGCCGGCCCAGCCGGTCGGCCAGCGCGGCGGTGAACGCCGGCTCGTCGGAGACCAGCATGGTCAGCGAGCCCGGCTCGACCCGCAGCCCGGTCGCCTCGTCGACGAGCGGCGCGGCCGGCACCGGCACCGGCGCCTTCGCGGCGTCGGGCGAGGTGTCGGGCACCTCGCGCTCGATGGCCAACACCGCGAGCACGCGCCGCGCGGCCACCATGGCGCGGGTGGCGACGAACGCCATCTCACCGGCCGTGCGGACCGGCATGAGCAGGAAGAACGCGTAGCCGTACAACGCGACCAGCGCGCCGGGGTCGACGTCGCCGCTCAGCACCAGCCGCGCGCCCACCCACGTCAGCAGCACCAGGAAGACCCCCGGCAGCAGGACGAGGACGGCGTCGAGCAGCGCCTGGGTGCCGGCCAGCCGGACGCCGGCCGCGCGCACGGTCTCGGACCGCTCGGCGTAGCGGCGGATGAACACCTTCTCGCCGCCGATGCCGCGCAGCACCCGCAGGCCCGCCACGGTGTCGGCACCCAGCGCGGTGAGGTCGCCGAGCGCCTCGCGCTGGCGCCGCTGCCGTTCCTGCAATGGGCGGATGAGCGGGCCCATCGCGACGACCAGCAGCGGCACGCCGATGAGCACCATGAGCCCGAGCGGGACCGACGTGTCGAGCACGATGACCGCGACGAGGACGTAGGACACGATGGCGCCGGCGAACCGGGGCGAGACCTCCATCATGTGGCCGATGTGCATGGAGTCGCTGGACACCGTCGCCACGACCTCGCCGGTGGACATGGTCTTCGGCACCGCCGGGCCGGTGCGGGCCGTGTGCCGCGACACCAGCTGGATGACGCGGAACGCGGCGTACAGCCAGTTGGCCACCGACGCCCGGTGCCGCATGACGCCGGCCAGCGCCTGAACCAGCCCCAGCCCGGCGACGAGCGTCGCCCATCGGGCCGTGCTGCCGGAGTCGTCGTGGACGATGCCGTCGATGCCGTGACCGATGGCCCACGGGATCAACGCCTGCGCGACCATCCAGAGGATGCCGAAGAACGCGCCGACCACGAGGGTGCGCCACTGCGCCCGTCCCAACCAGGCCAGGAACCTGGTGCGGGAGCGGGTGTCCGGAGTGCCGGGATCGGCGTAGGGAAGGTCGCGCACGACCAACCACAGTACGAACTGTGAAGGCCGTGTCGCACCTGGTTTTCCGCTGGCTGAGATCGTTCCCACGCCGGTCGGTTCGGCAGCCGGGTTGGGGCGCGGTGGGCCGTTCGCGGACCGGTCACGAAGAGCACTCGACTAGGCTTGGCGGGTGGCCGAGACCTCCCATGACACCGTTCTCGTCGTCGACTTCGGCGCCCAGTACGCCCAGCTGATCGCCCGGCGCGTCCGTGAGGCGCGGGTCTACTCCGAGATCGTCCCGCACACCATGCCGGTCGCCGACATGCTGGCGAAGAACCCGAAGGCGATCATCCTGTCCGGCGGGCCGTCCAGCGTGTACGCCGAGGGCGCGCCGTCCGTCGACCCCGCGCTGTTCCAGGCGCGCACGCCGGTGTTCGGCATCTGCTACGGATTCCAGGCCATGGCGCGGGCGCTCGGCGGCACCGTCGCGCACACCGGCAAGTCCGAGTTCGGCCGCACCGACCTCGCCGTCCAGCTCCCCGGTGTGCTGCTGCAGGGCGTCGAGACCGGCGCGAAGGTGTGGATGAGCCACGGCGACTCCGTCACCGAGGCGCCGGCCGGCTTCGAGGTGCTGGCCGGCACGCCCGACACCCCGGTCGCGGCGTTCGAGGACGCCGCCCGCGGCCTGGCCGGCGTGCAGTGGCACCCCGAGGTGCTGCACTCCGAACACGGGCAGGCGGTGCTGCAGCACTTCCTCTACGACATCGCCGGCGCCCGGCCCACGTGGACCATGGTCAACATCGTCGAGGAGACGGTCGCGGCGGTCCGCGAGCAGGTCGGCGGCAAGCGGGTCATCTGCGGGCTGTCGGGCGGCGTCGACTCCGCGGTGGCCGCCGCGCTCGTCCAGCGGGCCGTCGGCAGCCAGCTGACCTGCGTCTACGTCGACCACGGCCTCATGCGCCAGGGCGAGTCCGAGCAGGTCGAGCGCGACTACGTGGCCGCCACGGGCGTCGACCTCCACGTCGTCGACGCCGCCGACCGCTTCCTCACCCAGCTCAAGGGCGTCGAGGACCCCGAGGAGAAGCGCAAGATCATCGGCCGCGAGTTCATCCGGGTCTTCGAGCAGGCCGCGCGCGACATCGTCGCCCAGGCCGGTGAAGAAGGCACCGAGGTCGAGTTCCTCGTGCAGGGCACGCTGTACCCCGACGTCGTCGAGTCCGGCGGCGGCGAGGGCACGGCCAACATCAAGAGCCACCACAACGTGGGCGGCCTGCCCGACGACCTCCAGTTCACGCTGATCGAGCCGCTGCGCACGCTGTTCAAGGACGAGGTCCGCGCGGTCGGCGAACAGCTGGGACTGCCGGCTGAGATGGTCTGGCGCCAGCCGTTCCCCGGCCCGGGCCTGGCCATCCGCATCGTCGGCGCCGTCGACTCCGAGCGGCTGGCCATCCTGCGCCGGGCCGACGCCATCGCCCGCGCGGAGCTCACCGCGGCCGGCCTCGACCGCGACGTCTGGCAGTTCCCGGTGGTGCTGCTGGCCGACGTCCGGTCCGTCGGCGTGCAGGGCGACGGCCGCACGTACGGCCACCCCATCGTGCTGCGGCCGGTGTCCAGCGAGGACGCCATGACGGCGGACTGGTCGCGGCTGCCGTACGAGGTCATCGAGCGCATCTCCACCCGCATCACCAACGAGGTGCGCGAGGTCAACCGCGTCGTGCTCGACGTCACCAGCAAGCCGCCGGGCACCATCGAGTGGGAGTGATCCCCAAAGGTCACGGGTGTCTGATCGCGCTCGTGCGTTGGGGAGTGCGTCACGCCCAGTTCGACGTCATGTGGTCGGCGTGACACGGTCGGTCCCTAGCCTGACCACATGTCGGACACGTTCGCGCTCCAGTCGCCCCTCGTCGTCGCGCACCGCGGCGCGTGCGGCTACCGGCCGGAGCACACGCTGGCCGGCTATCAGCTCGCCATCGACCTCGGTGCCGACTATCTCGACACCGACCTGCAGCTCACCCTCGACGGCGTCCTGGTCGCCCGGCACGACGCCGAGCTGTCCGCGTCCACCGACGTCGCCGAGCGGCCGGAGTTCGCGCATCGGCGCCGCCGGGGGCTGGTCGACGGCCGCGAGCTGACCGGCTGGTTCGTCGACGACTTCACGCTGGACGAGGTCAAGTCGCTGTACGCGCGCGAGCGGATCCCGCAGCTGCGCCCGGCCAACCAGGCCTACGACGGCCGGCTGCGGGTGCCGACGTTCGACGAGATCATCACGCTGGCGGTCGAGGGCAGCCGGCGCCGAGGCCGCCCGGTCGGCCTGTACGCCGAGCTCAAGCACCCGACGTACTACGCCGAGCGCGGGCTGTCGGCAGAGGACGCGCTGATGGCGGCGCTGCGCGGGTTCCGGCTGGAACGCGCCGGCGTCCCCGTCGTCGTCCAGTGCTACGAGCCGTCGGTGCTGCGCCGGCTGGCCGCCCGGACGTCGGTGCCGCTGGTGCAGCTGGTCGACATCACCGGCCGGCCGTTCGACTGGGAACGGGCCGAGGACGGCCGCCGGTTCGTCGACATGCTCACCCCGACGGGCCTGCGCGAGGTGGCGTCGTACGCGACGGTGCTGGGGGCGCACAAGTCGCTGGTGGTGCCGCGCGACCCGGAGGGCCGGCTGGGGCACCCCGGCCGGCTGGTGTCCGACGCACACGACCTCGGGATGGCGGTGCACGCCTGGACGTTCCGGAACGAGAACTCGTTCCTGCCGGCCGAGCGCCGTCGCGGCTGGGAGGCCGCCGGCCACGGCGACGCGCTGGGGGAGCTGGGGGTCTTCCTCGGCGCCGGGGTGGACGGCGTCCTCACCGACCATCCCGACACCGCGGTCGCGGCGAGGCGGGTCATGCAGAACCGACGGGTGATGGGGGGCCGAAGGTCTCCCTGAACCCTCGGTCCAGGGCGAATGTCGACTGGAGAGTTCGTGATCTTTGCACGACCCGACTCTGAACGAGGCTGCAGGATCAGGTCTTCGGGTCGCGCTCGCGACGCAGCTTGTTGAGCGAGGCCATGAGCCCGGCCAGCCCGATCGAGACCAGCAGGACCGGGATGGCGACCTCCAGGCCGGACAGGCCCAGCACGTCGTAGTGCACGAACGGCCACATGGCGCTCACTCCAAGGAAGAGAAGTCCGAAGACGAGGGAGACGACGTCGGTGTCGTGTCGCTTCATCGGGTCACCTCCAGGTCACCCGCGCCGAGCTCGAGGTCGAGGATGATCGTGCCGCCGCCGGGGCCGTCGGTGCCCAGGTTCACGACGTCGACGATCTGCTGCCCGACGCCGTCGCGCGACTCCTCGAACACGGTCAGGTCGCCGGCGTCGACGGCGGCGCGCCCGACCGTGACGTCGGCGTCGCGCGGCAGGATGACGGTCAGCTCCCCGACCCCCTGCGAGACGTCGAGGGTCACGGTCTGCGCGTCGGTGAGGGACAGCGCGGACAGGTCGTAGGTGATCGACCCGCCACCGTGCTCCTGCGGCCCGTCCGGTACCTGCGCCGCCGAGGTGTAGCGGTACGTGGCGTCGCCGACGTCCTCCCAGTCCCACTGCGAGGCCCAGGTGGCCGGGACCAGCGCGATCGAGAGCAGGAAGCCCAGCACGATCAGGCCGCGCGACCGCCCGTACCAGGCGCCGACGAGCAGGCCCAGCGCGACGATGCCCAACGGCACCGCGACGTACATGGCCGGCGGGTAGGTCGCCCAGGTCGCGTCGTTGGCGGCGAGCACGCCCACGGAGACCAGCGCGAGGCAGAACGTGATGAGGCCGAGCGCCGAGCGCTGCTTGGCCGGCCGCGCTGGCGGCTCGGGAACCGGGGGCGGCGGCGCGGCCGCCGGACCCCAGTCCGGGCCTTCCGGCCAGCCGGTGGTCGGACCGGACGGTCCGGCCACGGTGGAGCCGCCCTCTGCGGCGCCAGGGGCCGCGCTGGTCGCGCTGGTCGCGGTGGTCCCGCCGGTCGCCGTCCCGTGGGGGGCCGCCGGGGCGACGCTCGGGTCGTAGACGTAGGACTCGAAGCCGGCCTCCTGCGGCGCGTCGAAGCGGTCCGGCTCGTCCTCGTCGGCGCGGCGGCGCAGCAGCAGGTACACGCCCATGACGGCCAGGAGCAGCAGCACGCCGCCGTCCCACGTGCCGGCGAGGATGCCGATGCCGGCGATGAGACCGACGCCGGCGAGCAGCAGCGCCAGCGGGACGGTGCCCGTGCGGCGGTGCTCGCCGCGGCCGAGCGCCTGGTCGAGGATCGAGCTCTCCTCGTCCTCGGCCGGCACCACCAGCCAGCCGATCGCGTACAGCAGGACGCCGACGCCGCCGAAGATGGCGAGGACGACGGTGGCGACCCGGAGCACGACGGGGTCGATGCCCAGCCGCCGGCCCAGTCCGCCGAGCACGCCGGCGACGACCCGGTCCGACCGGCTGCGGCGCAGCGACCGGAACTCGTCCGAGACGCTCGGGCCGGTGCCCGCGACGGGAGGGGCAGGAGGCAGATCACTCATGCCACCGATGATGCCGAGGCGATGGCCCCGGATGCATCGGGGATGACCCGGAACGACCCCGGACCCGGGATCTCCGGGAGGTCCCTCATGGCGGCGCGCGCTCGCGCGTGTGACCATCGATGTCATGAGCACTGTGCCGACGCCACGTGCTGCCGGGCCGGCAGCGCGCGGTTCGGCGCGTCCCGGCGAGGCCGGCACCGACCCCGTCGAGGCCGAGTCCGCCGGCGTCGAGCCCGAGACGGAGGACGCCGCGGCGACGGAGCACGGGCCGCGCGAGCTGCCCCCCGGCGAGCCGCCGCCCACCGGC
>NZ_QUAL01000076.1 GCF_003579925.1 Jiangella rhizosphaerae
GGGCCGGCTGGTGGGGCGGCTGGGCCGGTTGGGCCGGCTGGTGGGGCGGCTGGGCCGGCCGGTGATGCTGGCGGGCCGGCCGACGGGGCGGCGTTGTCATCTGCGGTGACGGTCGCGGAGGCGGCCGCGGCGCTGGAGCAGACCGCCGGCGAGCGCGCGGCCCGGCGGCTGGAGCGGTTCGCCGCCGTGCCCGACGGCGCCTTCGTCTGGACCCGTGACGTCGACGGCGCCTACCTGCTCGGACGCCTCGACGGGCCGTACCGGTACGACGCGAGCCCCCCGGCCCGCGCGGCCGACCTGGTGCACGTCCGGCCGTGCCGCTGGCTCGCGGTGCCGGTGGACTCGGCGCGTGTCCCCGCAGCGGTGGTCGCCGCGTTCGGGCGGGGCGGGCGGAACTTCCAGCGGATCAGGCACGCCTCCGTCGCCCCGGCGACGGCCGCGATCTGGACGGCCGGGGACCGCAGTGGAGGCGCTCGACGGTGAAGGGCGTGCGGCCGAGGAAAAAGTGGCCCAGGCGTACGGGCCCGCTGACTGTACGCTCTTCGCCGGCCCCTTGAGGTGGGCACCCTTGGGCGACCGACTCCGCTGTGGGTCACCGTCCGGTGGCCGCCGCCGGGCTGCTGTCGTGATCATCGGCGTTCGCTGGTGCCAGAACCCCAGCGAACGCCGATGATCACGGAGGTGGCCGGCGGCGGTCGTTCTCTCGCCGCCGGCCGGGACCATCACCACGTCTTCCCGACCGTCGACACGATTGCAGGCGTAGTGCGACACGAGATTTCGTCGTGAACGTGATCATCTCCGGCGTCGGCTGGGGGGGGGGCTGGGCGCCGTCCTCCGCGGCCGTCAGCCCGCGGGCGGGATGTTGACGTTGCGGCGGAACAGGTTGCCGGGGTCGTACTGCCGCTTCACCCGCGTGAGCCGCTCCCAGGTCGCGCCCGGGTACGCCTCACGCGCCCGCTGCGGCCCGTCCTCGGCGAGGAAGTTCACGTACGCGCCCGGTGCGCCGTTCTCGACGACCGCGGCGGTGTCGAGAACCCACTGTTCCCGTTCGGCCCTGGTGTCGGGGCCGTCGAGGAACGACGCCACGTTCACCATGAACGGCCGTGCGCGGTGCGCGTAAGCCGTGGCGTCGGCGGGGACCCGCGAGATGGCGCCGCCGAGGGGCCGGAACTGCGCGACCCGCATGGGCGCCGGCGCGTTCTGCAGGCGCTCGAGCACCTGCGCGATGCGTGGGAGGTCGAGCTCGTCGGCGAACAGCGTGCGGGCGGTGGCGGTCGGGTGGTACTCGCCCTCACCCTCCTCTTCCAGGAACATCTCGGGGTAGGTGATGGGCCGGACGAAGTCGGCGAGCGGCTCGGCCAGCGCGCGGATGGGCGCCAGCACCTTCGCGCCCTCCTCGGCCGGGCCCGCGTAACAGACCAGGCCCAGCACGACCAGCGATCCCTGCACGTCGGCGGGGATGAACGGCATCGGTGGCGCCGGCATGACGTTGACGATGACCGACAGCTCCTCGGGCGCCGCGGCGGCCTCGCGGAGGAAGCCGTGGACGATCTCGGGTGTGGCCGGGAGCATGATCATGCCGCCGACGACCTCGGGCACCTCGTGCAGCTGGTACTGGAACCGGGTGACGACGCCGAAGTTGCCGCCGCCGCCGCGGATGGCCCAGAAGAGGTCGGGGTGGTGGCCGGCGTCGACCTGCAGGATCTGGCCGTCGGCGGTGACGACCTCGGCGGCCAGCACGTTGTCGATGGTCATGCCGTACTTACGCGACAGGAAGCCGACGCCGCCACCGGTGGTGATGCCGCCGATGCCGACGGTGCCGGTGTCGCCGAAGCCGATCGCCAGCCCGTGCTCGGCGACCGCCCGGGTGACGTCGCCCGCCGTCAGGCCCGCCTGCGCCCACACCGTCCGCTCCTCGACGTCGACGGCGATGGCGCGCAGGTGGGTGAGGTCGAGGACGATGCCGCCGTCGACGACGCTGTGGCCGACGGGGCTGTGCCCGCCGCAGCGGACGGAGAGGTCGAGGCCGGTCTCGCGGGCGAGCGCGATGACGTCGGCCACCTCGTTGGGATCGCACGGGCGGATGACGACGGCCGGTCTGGGGTCGTGGCCGCCGTAGAAGAGGGCGCGGGCAGCGTCGTAGCCGTCGTCGCCCGGAGCGACGACCTGGCCGGCGAAGCGGGTGCGGAGGGCGGAGACGTCAAGCGTGGTCATCAGCAGGGTTCTCCTTCGAGGTCACCACGCCGGACCGGATGGGTGTGCCCGTCCGGCGTGGAGACCATTGAACCCCCGCCCACTGACAGAGTCCGCACGATTTTCCGCCAGGGACCGTCAGCGTTCTGTCAGCGCGTTCGTCTAGTCAGCCGAGCGGGACGGCGAGGCCGTCGATGAGCCGGTCGAAGACCTGGACGCGGTCGAACCGCATCGCGTACTCCCGCGCCCGCGACGCCGCCGCCCGCCGGTCCTGCGGGCTCAGCTCGAGCACGGCACGGTCGATCGCCGCGGCGATCCCCGCCGGGTCGCCGGCCGCGACCTCGATGGCGGTGTCGCCGACCGACTCGGGGATGCCGCCGGTCGTCGTCGTGATGACCGGCCCGCCGCCGGCCAGCATGGCCTCGACCAGCGCGATGCCGAACGTCTCGACGAACTCCGGCCGCGGCTTGCTGGGCAGCACGAACGCGGCGCTGCCGGACATCAGCAGCGGCTTCTCCTCGTCGCCGACGTCGGTGAGGAAGACGATGCGGTCGTCGCCGGCGGCCAGTGCGCGCATCTGCGCCAGCTCCGGGCCGGTGCCCGCGACGACCAGGCCGACGTGGTCGCGGGCGGCCGAGGCCTGGTAGGCCGCGATGAGGTCGTCGACCCCCTTCGCCAGGGTGACCCGGGACAGGAACAGCACGTACCCGTCGCGGTGCAGGCCGCGGCGGGCCAGCGACTCGTCGACGGCGGCGGGGTCGAGGTCGACGTACGCGCCGGTGTCGATGGGCGGGTAGCTGACGCTGACGCGGGCGGCGCACTCGTCGGCGAAGCGGGTGCCGCAGACGGCGTCGACCTGCCGGGCCGACTCGACGATGAGGTCGCGCGTGTACTCCGACACCGCGACGCACGCGTCGTTGGCCAGGAACGTCGTCAGCAGGAAGGCGGCGGCGCCGGCCCTGCCCTCGGCGATGCTGGTGCGGACGATGTTCGTGATGTCCGAGCCCACCGCCTTGGCGACCGTCGTGACGTCGAACCCGGCGCCGCTGGCCCGGGCGCCGTGCAGCGCCTCGAGGACGGCGTTGGTGTGCGGTGTCAGGTACATCGAGATGCACACCGTCGGGACGCCGTCGGTGAACAGTTCGTAGAGCCGGCTGGTCAGGCCGAGGACGTACCGGCCGTCGGGGACGCGGTAGTCGCCGACCGGATCGGGACGTTCGACGGTGATGCCCTCGCTGTACGGGAGGATCGAGTCCAGCGGTTTGAGCGGGAGTCCCGCCGCCTGCAGGGCGGGGACCGGCCAGGTCACGATGCGGACGTCGTCGAACCCCCGGGTGAGCGCGACCTCGGCGAGGTTGCGAGCCTCGCCCGAATGGCCGCAGATCACCGGATCGGCGCGCACGACGATCACCAGGCGGCGGGTGGGTCGGCTCATGGCAACACCTCCGAGTCTTCTAACGCTCCGTACGATCCGAGACCGACGGCGGGCGCAGCTTCGTCGCCCAGGCCGAGGGTTCCGGGCCCAGTTCGAGCTGCAGCCGGCCTCCGCCGTGCAGCTCGTTCCCCGTGATGAATCCGCCGTCGAGCGGCTTGCCGTTGAAGGTTGCCGATTGGACGAACTGCGGTGCCGGCGGGGTTCCCGCCTCGCAGCTCATCGGGGTCTCGCGGTGGCCGATGGTCTCGATGAGGAACTCGTTGCCGCCGATCTCGAGGCTGGCCGTGGCGAACGCCGGAGCGTTCACCAGGAACAGGTTCTGGCCGGCGACGGGGAACAGCCCCAGCGACGCCCAGACGTACCACGAGCTCAGCGCGCCGGAGTCGTCGTTGCCGGGCAGTCCGCCGGGGGTCGGCGCGAACTGGTACGTCAGCGCCGCCTGCACGATCTCGGCGGTCCGGTCCGGCCGGCCCGCGTAGTGGTAGGCCCAGGGCGCCTCCATGTCGGGCTCGTTGTTGAGGCCCTCGAACCGGTGCAGCGCGGCGCCGGCACGGTACTCGTCGGCGAACGGCGGCGTGCCGAGCTGCCGGACCGGCGGCTGCCCGAACCCGAAGAACGCGTCGAGCATGGCGACGAACCGGTCGTCGCCGCCGGCCAGGGCGATCCGCGCGGCCATGTCGTGCAGCAGGCGGAACGAGTAGTTCCACCGTCCGCCCTCGTAGTACGTCGACTTCTTCAGCAGCCCGGTCTCCGGCTCGAACGCGTTGACCCAGTGCCGAGCCCGCTGCTCCAGCTCGTCGGCGAGCCGGCGGTCGCCGAGGCCGCGGGCGATGACGGCGGTGCAGTGGTAGCCGTAGGCGAGGTCGAGCGTGTGCGTGATGGGGTGCGCGATGTCCTTCTCGAGGAAGTCCTCGCCATACACCCGCCGCAGGTCGTCCTGCATGTGCACCAGGGCCCAGTCCCAGTCGATGCCGTCGAGGCCGAGCAGGTACCCGTCGGCGAGCGCCGTGTGCGCCAGCGCGCTGCCCTGGCGGAAGAACCGGTCCGCGCCCTTGGCCATGCGGTAGCCGATGGGGAAGTTGCCCTCCTCTTCGCAGACGCGGATCAACGACTCCAGCAGCGCGCTGCCGCGCTTCGGCGCCAGGGCCGTGATCAGCGGGATCTGCGTCTTGTAGATGTCCCACATCGTGCAGATGTCGAACACGAACGGCCCCGACGTCGGCCAGAACGGGCTCTCGTCGTCGGCGAAGCACGGCTTGATCAGCGAGTGGTAGAGGCTGGTGGCGAACACCGTCCGCCGCGCGTCCGTGCCGCCGTCGACCTTCACCTGGTCGAAGTACGACGACCACTTCTTGCGGGTGCGCGACCGGCACTTGTCGAACCTCGTCCGGCCGAGCCCCAGCTCGTCCTCCAGGTTGGCCCGCGCCTGCTCCGTCCCGCGCAGCGAGAAGCCCATCTTCAGCTCGATCGTCTGCCCGGCGGCCGCCGGCCCCATGAGGATCAGCCCGAACGGCCGCAGCGTCGTCCGCCTGATGTAGTCGAAGTCCAGCCGCGTCCCGCCGTCGACCAGCCGGCGGTCGTACCAGAGCAGCTGCCGCCAGTCGGGCGTGTCGGCCTCGATGAAGACCGACAGTGGCACGCCCTCCATGACCAGCGTGCCCTCGGCCTGCCCGCGGCCCAGGCTCTGCATGTGGGCGCGCAGCGGCACGGTGCGGCCGTGCTCGATGGCCAGCCCGCCGTACGAGAAGTCGACGACGACGCGGGCGCTGCGGCTCTCGGGGAACGTGTACCGGTGGACCGCCGTCTTCGCCCCGACCGTCAGCTCGCACCTGACGCCGGTGTCGAGCGTGGCCGCGTAGTACCCCGGCTCCGCGACCTCGTCGTGCAGCTGCCAGAGCGTGCCGAGCGCGTCGAGCGGCTCGATCATCGGGGTGACGCGGAAGTAGTTGTAGTACTTGCGGATCGCGCCGGTGCCCGACTGCTGGAAGTGCGTGAAGCCGGACGCCTGGTTCCGCTCGTACAGCTGCGTCGGCTGACCCTCGGTGCTGATGCGGTAGACCCCGTAGCCGGTCGGGTACGCGCCGGAGTAGGCGCACGCCGACACCATGCCCAGCGGGTAGCTCGCGCCGGGGTGGGTGTTGCCGACCTGCGCCTTCGGCCACCACCACGTCGCGGCCAGCCCCTGGGCGGGCGGCAGGTCCGTGGCCATGGTGCCGATGAAGGGATCAACGCTGTCCAGTATGTTCTGCATTCTGCCTGTCCCGAGGTGACCGATCCGTAGCGTCGATATGAACTCCCTGTGACCTGGGCGTCAAGAGCATTGGCGCAGGTGTGCCCGTTCGGAGCGACGGGCGGTCGGCGGTCCGCGTCGGGACTGGGTAGCCTGTCCGCGGGGGCCTCTAGCTCAACTGGCAGAGCAGCGGACTTTTAATCCGCGGGTTCAGGGTTCGATCCCCTGGGGGCCCACCCATCTGATCAGGCAAATCACCATGCGCGCGGCCACGTATCGAAGGTGCGTGGCATGGTTCGTGGCACGAACGCACTCCGGTGCCGCAGCGTGCGCGGCGGCAGCCACCCACCAGGCATGAGCGGACGCAAGGCAACGCCACCTCGCCGAGAGCGGGGCAGCATCGAGCCGTTGCCGAGCGGCGCATTCCGCGTGCGCGTCTACGCGGGAACGGACCCGGTCAGCGGCAAGGAGCACTACCTACGCGAGACGGTTCCAGCCGGCCCAACGGCCGAGTCGGAGGCAAGGAAGGTTCGAACGCGCCTGGTCGCGGCCGTGGACGAGCGGCGCCATCCCCGCACCAACGCGAAGCTCAGGCACCTCATTGAGCGGCACCTCAATGAGGCGAAGCTGGAGCTCAACACTCGGGAGACATACCAGGGCTACGTAGACAAGCACGTGCTGCCGTTCATCGGCGACGAACCGGCAGGCAAGATCGACGAAGAGATACTTGACTCGCTCTACGCCGAGTTGGCGCGGTGTCGTGAACACTGCGACGGCAAGGGCGGCACCGATCACCGAACCGCGGCACAGCACGACTGCGATCACCGTTGTCGCAGGCATGTGTGTCGTCCCCTGGCGGACTCCACCATCCGGCAGATTCACTGGATCTTGAGTGGGGCCTTTCGGCGCGGTGTCCGATGGAAATGGATCGGCGTCAACCCGGCGGCCACGTCCGAGCCGCCGCCAGCCCCGAGAGGGAACCCTGACCCGCCCTCGGCGGAGGACGCCGCCCGCATCGTCAACGCTGCATGGGAGAGCGACCTCGACTGGGGAATGCTCATCTGGCTGACTATGGTGACCGGCCACCGGCGCGGTGAGCTCTGCGCCATCAAGCTGAAGCACCTGGACCTAGACAACAGGGTGCTGCACATCGGCCGCAGCATAGGCCAACGCGGTCGCAAGAGGTGGGAGAAGTCAACGAAAGCCCAGGCCGATCGTCGAGTCGTGCTCGACGTTGAGACTGTTGAATTGCTCAAGGAACACGTCGAGCGGTGGAGGATGCGGCTTGCGGATCTGGGCATGGAACTCAACCCCGACCTGTACATCTTCTCACTCTCGCCGGACGGTGCGACTGAGCGCGCACCTGATTCCGTGACTCAGCGTTTCGGTCGGCTCGTAGCCAAGCTAGGCATCGACACGACGCTCCACAAGCTCCGCCACTACAACGCCACGGAGCTCATCGCCGCCGGCGTGAACATCAGGACGGTGGCCGGTCGCCTCGGGCATGGCAGCGGAGGCATGACGACCTTGCGCTCCTATGCAGCCTGGGTCTCCGAGGCGGACCAGAGGGCAGCAGGCGAGATAGCAGCGCGAATGCCGCCGCGACCAAGGGTGAAATTGCCTGAGCGACCGGTAGTCGAGGGCACCAATCCGTACGAGCTGATCGCAGTGTCGCTCAGCGAGCGGATTTATGCGGGCGAGATCGGAATCGGTCTTCCGATCCCGTCCGTCAAGCAGTTGTCGAAGGACTTCGCCGTATCGACATCGACGGCGCAGCGTGCGATCAAGCTCCTTGAGTCTTGGGGGTTGGTCCGGGTGGCGACAGGTCGGCCGACCATCGTGCTGCCTGCTCCGCATGGCGATGGCTCGGCCGGGAAGACCGTTGGACGTCAGAGGGACGTCCCGCCGACTGCGTCTTCGCCGAGAGCACTAGACCTTGAGGTGCGCCGCCTCGGCACGATCGTCGCAACACTGACCGCGACGGCCGATCCCACCAACACGAAATCGCTCCATCGACTACTCCTTGGAGCTATCAAGCGGGCGGGCGCATCTTACGACGACGTCGATGAGTATGAGCTTGTCGTGAGACTGTCCGGGACAGTAGAAGTCGTCACGACCTATGTCGCCATCGAGCCCTAATGCGTTGGTTCCCAGGAGACGGCGTTGGTCCCTGCAGAGCTCATCGTCCCCCCGCGGTCCGAACAAGTCCAGCGACTCGCGCAACCGCTCCAACAGCCGGGACTGACCTACGCCGCACCGTCCATTGCTCCGGCGAGGCCGTCGATGAGCTGGTCGAAGACCCGGGCGCGGTCGAACCGCATGGCGTACTCCCGCGCTCGCAGCGCCGCCGCCCGCCGGTCCTGCGGGGTCATCTCGAGCACGGCGCGGTCGAGCGCCGCCGCGAGCCCGGCCGGGTCGCCGGCGCCGATCTCGATGGCGGTGTCGCCGACGGACTCCGGGATGCCGCCGGTGGTCGTCGTGATGACCGGGCCGCCGCCGGACAGCATGGCCTCGACCAGCGCGATGCCGAACGTCTCGACGAACTCCGGTCGCGGCTTGCTGGGCAGCGCGAACGCGGCGCTGCCGGCCATGAGCAGCGGCTTCTCCTCGTCGCCGACGTCGGTGAGGAAGACGATGCGGTCGTCGCCGGCGGCCTGCGCGCGCAGCTGCGGCAGCTCGGGTCCGGTGCCGGCGATGACCAGGCCGACGTGGTCGCGGGCGGCCGACGCCTGGTACGCCGCGATGAGATCGTCGACGCCCTTGGCCAGCGTGACCCGCGAGAGGAACAGCACGTAGCCGTCGCGGCGCAGGCCGCGGCGGGCCAGCGCGGCGTCGACGGCGGCCGGGTCGAGGCCGACGTAGGCGGAGGTGTCGATGGGCGGGTAGCTGACGGTGACGCGTGCGGCGCACTCCTCGGCGAACCGGGTGCCACAGACCGCGTCGACCTGCAGCGCCGACTCGACGATGAGGTCGCGCGTGTACTCCGACACCGCGACGCACGCGTCGTTGGCCAGGAACGTCGTCAGCAGGAACGCCGCAGCGCCGGCCCTGCCCTCGGCGATGCCGGTGCGGACGATGTTCGTGATGTCCGAGCCCACCGCCTTGGCGACCGTCCGGACGTCGAACCCGGCGCCGCTGGCCCGGGCGCCGTGCAACGCCTCGAGGACGGCGTTCGTGTGCGGCGTCAGGTACATCGAGATGCACACCGTCGGGACGCCGTCGCTGAACAGCTCGAACAGCCGGCTGGTCAGGCCGAGCGTGTACCGTCCGTCCGGGACGCGGTAGTCGCCGATCGGCTCCGGCCGCTCGACCGTGATGCCCGGGCTGTACGGGAGGATCGAGTCCAGCGGCTTGAGCGGCAGGCCGGCCGCCTGCAGCGCCGTCAGCGGCCAGGTGACGATGCGGACGTCGTCGAACCCCCGCGTGAGCGCGACCTCGGCGAGGTTGCGAGCCTCGCCCGAATGGCCGCAGATCACCGGATCGGCGCGGACGACGATCACCAGGCGGCGGGTGGGTCGGCTCATGGCAACACCTCCGAGTCTTCGCTAACCGTGTGTGCGGTCCAAGACCGACGGCGGACGCACCTTCGTCGCCCAAGCCGACCGTTCCGGGGGGAACAGCTGCCGATGCCCCCGCCCCTGGGTGGGCGAGGGCATCGGTCGATAGACGTGTCTCTGTACTAGTGGCGGGTTGGAGGAGAGATCCGCTTCAGGCGCTCCTCCTCGCCGCCGCCACTGAAGCTCGCCAGGAGCTCGGAAGCGGCAATCTGTTCATCAATGCCCTGGTCATGGTTTGCTCTGCACGCGAGCCCCATCGCCACGAGCATCACCACTGCATGATCAAAAGGCACGCCGAACTGGTCAGCCGCCATCTCGATATGGGTCCTCAACGCAGCAGGCAGCTGAACGTTGAAGTCGCGTCCGCGCGGCTGATCGATCATGCATACCTCACGGTTCGGAAGGTGGCGGCACGTACTCGGTCGTGCTGTCCACGATGATAAGGCTCGGATCTCGTTCCACACAGGTGGTGGAAGGCCGCTGGTAGAGCGCTCCGCTGTCCAAGCCGCCAACGACCCGAACCAGGGAAAAGCCCTGGTCCTCGTAGTATTGGCGCAGTCGACGGTTCTCCGTCCAGACGTCGAGTCGTAACCACTCCGCACCTGCGCCTGCCGCATGGCGTCCCGCCCAGTCGAGGAGGGCAGAGCCGAGCCCAGGTGCCACGCGCGGGACCACGTAGAGCTTGTGTACATAGCGCGCCGCATCTCGGCGTTCGTCTTCGGTCCATCGCAGGTCGCTGGCGCGGTCATCCACCGTGAGGGTTGCAACACGCGGGCCATTCTGTCGTCCGATGTGAACGACGTACAGCTCGCTCCGCTGTATGGAACCAAGGATCTCCGCCAGTGGCATTGGCCGATGCCACTGCCTGATTCCGTGCCGGGCTTCAATCCGGCGCCGAGCTTCCTCCCGCCAGTTCAGAATCTGTTCCGCGTCGTCAGGCGTACCCCGCCTGAGAGTGAAGATCACGGCATGCCCTGGTTCGGGTCCACGTGGAGCTCGCCCAGTTCGTAGAGCAGGCGGTTGCGATCAGCCGGAAAGAGCGTTTCTGTGACCCGTACAGGCTGGTCGACTGTGTAGGCAGTCCGTAGCAGCACGATGAGCGGCACGCCCTTGGACATTTGCAACGTGGCTGCTTCGCCTACGCTCGGCGGCCGCGCGGTGATCTCGTCGATGCGGCCGACCTGTTCGAGGCCATGGTCCGCCATCCACTTCGTTGTTCCCTCAGGTACGTTCTCGGCGGCCATGATTGGCGTTCCTTCGGCCACCCGCATCGGGTAGTACCCCACCTGTAGGCTCCATGGCTTGTCATCCACGTACCGGAGCAGTCGACGCTCGACGAGCGTGTCGCCTTCGTGCACCCACAGTCGCCGCGCGCGGTCCGCATCAGCTGGAACCATTCGTACCTCAAGCGACTGCCGTCCCTTGCGGCCCTCTAGCTCCACGTTGGTCATGTAGCCATCGCCGGAGTTCCCAGTTAGCGCCGGAAGTCTCGTGCCGTAGTAGGTGAGCACGACGTGTTCGGCAACGAAGGTGCCTCGCCCGGCAGTCGCCTTCACGAGGCCCTCGTTGGACAGCTGTGCGATTGCCTGCCGAACGCTCCCACGAGCAAGCTCGTACTGCTTCGCGAGTTCTGCCTCAGAACGCAGTTTCGTGCCCGGAGGCATGGCACCGCTGGTGATTGCGTGGCGCAGGTCGTCGTAAAGACGCTGGTAGACAGGCACTGGTGCCCCTCCGGTTCGATTGTTTGGACAAATCTACCAACACCTCTTGACTCTGGCACCAAGTCCATGCAGTCTAAATGTACAAACATTTCAGACAGCTGGACAGGTCAGCTGCCGAGGAGGCTCCTATGTCGACGGACCAGAACGCGTCGCGCGCGGACGAGGCTCGCCACTTCTACACCGTTGCGGAGGCTGCTCGCCTGCTGCGCGTCTCGACGATGACCGTGTATCGAGCCATAGCCAACGACGCCTTCCCAGCCATCAAGATCACTTCGCGTCGGTACTCCGTCCCGGCGAAGGCGATCGACGCAATGATCGACGCTGCGGTCACGGGCCACTGTGTCGTCGACGCTGGTGACTTCCAGGTGACGCGCAGGGCGGCCTAGCGCTCATCCGTCCCTTCGAGCAATCCAGGCGGCGCGGGGGCAGCTCTGGCTACCAACCGTTAGCCCCCGCGCCTTTCCAAACCTCTGGAGAGGTTCAGCATGTCCAATCCTAGGCGTCAGCCTGCCCAGTTCCGGGTTCATGACGAGTCAGAGCAGTTGCCCGGTCAGGTTTCGTGCCATGATCGGATGTTTGCCGGACGTCAGCCCGAGCGTCGAGACGTTCGCACAGACGCAGGTCTCAAGTCTGCCTTGCGTGCGCTACCTCACCGGGGTGGCTGGGACGGCCCGGAAGGTCGCGCAATCCTTACCGAGGTTCGTTTTCGAGCTATGAGAATCGGTCGCAAGGTGCAGCGTTCGGTGGACTTGCACATGTCTGAGCTGGTCGATGACATGGTCTCGTTCGCTTGGGAGCTGTTGTCGACACGGACGAACTCTGTGCTCGATGCGGAGCGGCCCTGGTCATGGCTGGCTACGGCGATGCGTCGCGCCGCGCAAGGCGAAGCGCGCGCGGCTGAGTTGGTGACGGCGCCGCGAAAGGCTCGAACCGAGATAGAACAGCACCAGACCAAGACGTTGCCGAGGCTCGGCGGCCAGCTCGATGATCACCCCAAGGTCCAATCAATGGTGGATTCGTCAGTTTCATTGCGATCCGGCACCGTGGGCAGCGCCTGGGACGCGGGCCTACGCGCACTCCACGCTGAACTGGTTGCGGCAGGAGCCCCGGCTGAGGCCGCTGCGGAAGCAATCGAGTGTGCACTGGACATCCTCGAGCAGACTGTGCGCCGGAGCTGGATTCACCACACGGCCTACCGGGATGTCCGCCTCACGGCGCAGATGAGCAGGACCCAGGTACGGGCGCTGATTGATCTGCTGATCGGGTCTCGCCGGCATGGCGCCGCTGGATCTGCCTGGCTCGCGCTTCGCCAGGCCGCTCAGGAGGGTCGGCCGGTCAAGATCGCCGAGGTCCACCCACAGTCGGTGCGGAAGGTGCGCGCGCTCGTCGAACCTTGGGTCGGCAACCGCTTTCGGGACGGAGGACCACGGCAGTTGGAGTTGGCGTTCTGAGTTGCTCCAGTAGTGCGTCATTGCCTCACCCCTCCAGGGCAACATTGGCAGCAGGCACCTCGATGCATGGCAGGACGATCGGTGGATTCGGCGAGAGGATCGGCGTGGACGCGCAGACGAAGAGGCAGGACAGCGCGGCGATTGACGAGCTGCAGGCTGCGATGCGGTTAGAGGCGCCGGAGGGCTGGACACGGACTGTGCTTGAGGTGTCCGCGGCAGCGGATCGCGTCGCGTTCGTACAGCGATTCATGCTTGCGGAAGGCGCCAGCAGCATTCGGATCGAGCTGGATGATCGGGAACGTGATGTTCGTCTTCGGCGGGCCATCCACGACCTGCGAGCGGCGATGCATCGACCGGGCACTGGCACCTGGTACAGCGCGGTGTTCACGCTGACCGCCGAGGGCGAGCTCACCAGCGAGTTCGACTACGACAACCCGCCGTTCGACGGGGTGGTCGACGAGTATGACCTGAACGCCGATCACGAGATGTTCCCTCGGGATGCGGATCATCTGCCGGCGTGGCACCTGGCGAGCAACCAGCGTCGCTGGCGGGGGTGGCGGCTGCCGGAGCCGCCACCGGACCCGGACCAGCCGACGACCCATCAGCTCAGTCGGATCGCGGACGTCATGACCAAACCTGCCGAGGATCTGGACTGGACACGGCTGGTGTTGGCGGTGACCGGCGCCGGCGATGCGTTGGCGATGAGGCTCACCGTCGAGCACGCCGACGGCACCTGGAGCCGCCAGTGGACGCCGATTCGGGTCGAGTCCGGCGACGCTGACACCGTCCGTAAGGTGCGGCAGGACATGGCTCGATACGGCAAGGGCACCTGGTACAACGCCACCTTCACCCTGGACAGCGAGACCCAGAACCCGCGTGCGGAGCTGGATTACGATAACCCGCCGTTCGACAGCACCTGGGACAGCACCGGCGGGGTGTGGCCGGTGGACGAGCTGCTCCTGGATGATCACAAGCAGTTTCCTCGCGACGACGAGCGGTTGCCGGCATGGCACCCGGCGCGAGGCGAGCAACGACAGCCGATGCCGCAGCCGGATCTGTCCAGTCAGCCCGAGGAGCCGCTCGACCACAGTCCGTACAACTGGATCAAGCAGTTCATGCTCAGGCTGGCGACCAAGAGCGACTCGAGCAATCAACTGCACATTCGTTCGCCGTGGAGCAAGGTCACCATGGTCGCCTCGGCCGCCGGCCGGAATGTCGAAATGAAAGCGACGGTGCTGCGACCCGATGGAACGGTGGACTCACCCCGCGTCGTCGAGTACCACCGCGGGCTGGCCGAGCGGCTGGTCGAGGTCCGGCGCAATACCGCGAGGCCGGGACGGGGCGCCTGGTACAACGCAACCTTCGTCATCGATCACAGCGACGGCGAACTGCAGGCGGAGTACGACTACGACAACCCACCGATCAATGTCGAGTATCCCTCGGTGCTGAACACGCACCTGCGTGACGACCAGCAGATGTTCCCGCGGGACCGGGAACACCTGCCCGAGTGGCACCCGGAGAACATCGACCCGCCGCCGGTGCTGCAATTCGATGGGCCGCGTCCGGAAACCGACGACCCGTTGCTGAGGCTGGGCTACGCGGTGGTGGACCGGATGCCCGTCGACGATCACTGGTGGTCCCGGATCACGCTGCAGATCACCGCGGCCGCTGACACCGTCCGGACGTGTGTGGTCGCGACCTTTCAGGAGGACGACGCGCCGTACGAGCGGTACCTCTACCTGCCCGGCCTCGAGGAGGCGTGCCTGGAGCTACGCCGGTCGATGTACGACCCCAGCACCGGCGCCTGGTACCGGGCCATCATCACGATCGAACGACCGCGGCTGCACATCAAGCACTGGTACGACTACGAGGCGCCACCTTTCGCCGGCTTCTGGGGCCCGCGCGAGTGGGAGTCGATTCAGCGCGACCACGAGCTGTATCCGCGCGATCCTGACGAGCTCCCGGACTGGCACCCCGCGTCCGCTGCACCGGAGTAGCTCACCGTCGGCGACGACACGAGCCGCCCTCCCGACCCGCCAATCGGCGAACTGGGAGGGCGGCTCTCGTGCGTGAGGCCTCAAATGTGCGCGGCAGGGGCCACCCCTACTTCTGACAGGAACATCTCGTCGGAAGTGAGGCAGCACCATGCAGGTCATTCGGCAGAAGTGGTCGGCGTTGCCCGCCACCGCCCGGTGGGGGACAGGCACAGTGACCCTGCTGTTGCTGGTAGTCCTCGTGCTGGGCCTCCTCAGCGGCGGTACGCCACCTGACGACCCGAGCGGCGACAACCCACCGGCCGCGACGGATACGTCGGCCACCGGCACCGCAGCGCCGACACCCTCGAGGACACCGGGCGAGCCGACGGCGCAGCCCACCTCACCGCTCGAAGGGGTCGCCGCCACCGATTCGCCCGACGAGTACGCCGCCAGAGTCGCCGAGATCGTGCTCGGAACGAACCCACGGGACCACGCGCGCGACGACTACCTGACTCTGCTGCTCGGCGAGGTCTCCGACGAGGCGGTCGGCGAGTCCCGCGAGCGGATCGAACCGGTGATCGCGGCGGCGCTTCCCGATGACTACCAGTGGCTGCGCCAGCGCGACTACGGCCAGGTGAACACCTTCGAGGTCGAGCACGTATGGGAGCCCGAGGTCGTCGACGACGTTCGCGACCGGATCCCAGAGGGCTACGCCGTGCGCACCGTCGCCGGCACGCAGACCACCCGGTTCACCGACGAGAACGGCGACCGCGCCAGCTCGTCCACGCCCCGGTTGCTCACGGTCTTCACCTTCTGCCCATCCGACGGCACCTGCTCGCTGGTCAGCATCCCCCAGGAGGTCCTGCGATGACGCCCGCGTTCGACGTCTGCGAAGTCCCGATCATCGGCGGCGGCTGCACCATCCTCGAAGGACCAGGGGGCTGGTTCGAGGACATGATCACCTCGGCCGCCGGTGCCGTGTTCGGATTCGCGATGTCGCTGATGTCGTGGATCTGGAACCTCATCACCACCACCACGACACCGCACACGGACGCCTCGTTCGTGTACGAGTGGGCCGGGCGTGTGTTCGGTATCGCCCTGCCGATCACGGTGGGTTTCCTGGTCATCCAGATCGTGACCCTCCTTCTACGTAACCGCAGTGGAGCCGGGATCGTGAAGTCAGTCGTGCTGGCCGGCGTCGCGGTGCTCTGCACGGCCGCGTCCGTCCCGATCATCCACCTGTTCACCACCGCCGTCGATGGCATCTCCCATGATTTGACCGCGATCACCTTCGGTGACCTGGACTCGGTGGGGGACCGCTTCACCGAGATCTTGTCCACCGTCTTGGACAGCGCGGGCGCGATGCCCGGGCAGGATGGCGCCGACTACGCCGTTCTCGGTGGCGGCTCGGTCGTGGCAGGAGCGTTCGGGTTCATCGTCTTCGGCGTCTTCCTCGTGTTCGGGGCGCTGGCCGTGTTCGCCGCGCTGCTGGTGCGCACCATGCTCCTGGATATCGCCGTCGTCCTCGGTCCGTTGGCCATCATGGGCCTGGCCTGGGACAAGACCCATGGCTGGTTCCGCAAGTGGATCAGCCTGGTGATCGCGCTGATCTTCACCAAGCTTGCCGTCATGATCGTGTTCGGGCTGGGGGTGTCCGGGCTGGAGAGCCTCAGCTTCAGCAATGACGGCGCAGGTGTGGTGGGTGTGCTGCTCACCTCCACCCTGATGCTGATGCTTGCCGCGCTCGTCCCTGTGGCCTGCTTCAAGTTCATGAGCTTCATCGGCGACGAGATCGAGGCAGGACACTTGCACGGTGCCGGCACAGCCGCAGCCGCCCGCGGTGCGCAGGTGGCCGGACGAGCCAACCCGGCGCAGATCATGCACACCCGCTCGGCTGCGGGTGTCGGCGGCAATGTTGGCTCGCCGACTGGCGGTGGCACCCGGTCCACGCCGGCGTCGCAGGCCGGTCAGCCCGCGCCCGGAACCGGCGCCGCCGCAGCCAACGGGGCAGAGGACACCCGACCACCGGAGACGCCGCCGACCGGCACAGACCGGCACACGCCGAGGAGCGGCACCAGGGCTGATGGCGGATCCTCCACGGCCGCGCCGGTGCCCGCTGGGCGTGGCGCTGGCCGTTCGGCAGGGGGAAACGTGGCCGCAGCCCCTGGTGGGGTCGCTGCAACGTCCGCAGCTCGGCCTGCCGCGTCGACCGTCACTACGCGGCCGACTTCCGCACCGCCCAACTCCGGGGCCCCGTCCTCCACGCCGTACGTGCAGCGACCGGCGCCCGAGCCCGGCCCTGGACCTGCGGCAGCCGAGCGCACCGGGCCGGACTTGACCCGGCCGAGCTGAGGGATAGGGCCGTGAAGAAGCTCATTGTCTTCCCGATGGTGGTGGTGATTACCGCTGCAGGTGCCCTCGGCGTGGCCGGTGCCGGTGAGGGGGGCGGCGGGGACAGTCAATGGTGCGCGCCCAGTGAAGGCGCACCGATCACCGACCTCGACGAGGATCAGTCCAGCAACGCGCACACGATCGTCGCCGTGGGCGAACAGCTCGGGGTGCCCGATTTCGGTCTCGCGGTCGCGCTGGCGACTGCCGCGCAGGAGTCCATGCTGCGCAATCTCGACCACGGTGACCGCGACTCCGTCGGCCTGTTCCAGCAGCGCGCTCCGTGGGGCACCTTCGAGGAGCGCACCCATCCGCCGACGTCGTCACGGTACTTCTACACCGGCGGCGCCGGCGGGCAACCCGGCCTGCTCGACATCCCAGGCTGGCAAGACATGCCGCTCACCGAAGCGGCACAAGCCGTACAAGTCAGCGCCTACCCCGACGCGTACGCGAAATGGGAGGACGACGCCTGGGCCTGGCTGGCCGAAATCCGCGGTGGCCTCACCCCCGACCAGCAGCTTGGCGGCGGCAGCTGCGATTCGGAATGGGACGGCGAGGACCCGCCGCCGCTGGTCGCCGATCCCGCCGCACTGATGGCGCGAGCCCAGGCCTTCGCCGACGCCAGCGCCGCGGGCCTGCCTGACCCCTTCTACGGTGCGCTGGGCTACTACCGCATGTGCGCGCGGCTGGCTGCTCGGGTCCATGGGCACGCCCACTCCGGGTTCATTTCCGCCCTCGAGCAGTGGCGCAGCCACCTCGCCGCCGGCACGGCAGTCACCGACGGATCACCCCCACCACCGGGCGCGCTGCTGTTCTACACCAACCAGCCTTGGGGACACGTCGCGGTGTACCTCGGCGACGGCCTCGTGGTCAGCAACGACGTCCTGGACGCCCAAACCGGGCGTCGTGGCGGCGTCTACATCGTCCCCACGACCGAACTCACCGCCGGCGCCTGGAACCTCCCGTATGCGGGCTGGGCGCCACCAATCTACTGACCCCACTCCGAGGAGGCCCGCGAATCCGACGTCGGCACCTGTCGAGCCGGCGCCCTCGTGCCGGTGCGCCAACACCGGCACGAGGACTTGATCCCCCACCTGAACCAGCAGGAGGAAGACCCATGCGAAACCTACCGACCCGCGCACCCGGCGTGATCACTTGGTCGTGGTTTGTCGAAGACACCACCGGCCACATGACAGTGCACGCTGAGCCCGGAGAGATGCCCGTCATCCGCGTACACCTGAAGAACGACGGTCAGGAGCAGGTGTTCGACTTCTCCATGACCGTCTCTGACGCCTTCCGCGCCGCTGAGCAGATCACCGCCATGGCCCGTGCCGGTCGCCGTGCCGAGTGGACTCCGGATGTCATCCAGCACGTGAACGACACCTACCTCCACGGCTGGTACGACGACGACGTCGTCAAGGAGCTGGACAAGCTCGCCGACTTCCTCGACGCCCCCACACTTCTGCAGCCAGACGGCACGCTCACCCCCGTCGCCGACGCCGTCCTGAAGGCGCGGTGGGAGCGATGAACACCGACGGCGACCACTGCGTCCTTCGGTGGTGCCAGGAAGCAGGCATCCACCAAACCCACCGCCAGTACGTGGCGTCCATCAACGCCGGGGGCCGGCGAGCCAACATGATCGGCGTCAACCTCATCCAAGACGATCGCCCGGACGCTACCTTCCTGGTCGAGATCACGTCGACTCGAGCGCCACTCACGTCCTTAGCTCTAGTGCCGGGTGCGGCCGCAGACATGGCCCAGGCGATAGCCACAACGGCCGAAAGCGCTCTCAACCACCAAGCGCAGCACATGCAGACAAAGGATGAGCCGCATCTCACCAGCCAATGAGCATCCAGTCTCGAGGGGCCTATCGATCTGCTCGTCATCGAATCGGGTCGAAACCCTCGAAGGAGGCGGAAACACGCCGCTGGTGATCGCGGGCGACCACCCCGCGCACCGGAATGGAGTAGCGGGTTCCGAACTCGCTGAGGACCTTGACGGCCCGGCCCTGGCGCGATCTGTTCATCGCCGTCGTGCTCACCGTGGCCTAGAGACATAGCCCCGCTCGCCGCGCCCATCTCCGAGTCGGCGGCCGGTGCCGAGAAGTCCCTGGTCACCGGCTTGTTCGCGCCCGTCGGCGGGAGGCGTTCTGGCACCACGATCCGGTGGCCCGCTGCGAAGTGTGCGCGGCAGGGGCCACCCCTATGTGCGAGAGGTGCCGACACCCGCCGGCACTGGGTCACGAAGGGAAGAGCGACATGTCCACTCTCACCGTCCTGGCGAGCACCATCCAGGCCAACACCAACCCGGGGATCAGCCCCAACACCACCGGCTTGCCCGGTCTGAGCGTGCTGCAGACCGGTGTCGGCGCGGTTGTGTTCTGGGCCCTGGTCCTGTGCGTCGCGGCACTGGTCGTCTCGGCCGTCGCGCTGGGCTTCTCCAAGGTCACCGGCCGCGGCGGCTTCGCCGACACCGCGAAGTCCGGCGTCATGTGGTCTGCGGCGGCGGCCGTGGTCATCGGCGGCGCCAACGCGATCATCGCGTTCTTCGCCAACGCCGGCACGGGCATCTGACCCGTCGTCAGCACTCACTACATCTACGAGTTCGAGGAGGTGACGATCAGTGACTGTCGAAACCGCTGACCGGCGGGTGCAGTTCGGGCGCCGCCCTCAGCGCGGGATCCTGCTGGGCCTGTATCTGCCGCAGCTGATCTACGTCGGGCTGGCCCTGCTGGTATTCATCCCCAGCCTGTACGTCGGGCAGTTCCAGCTGGCGCTGCTCACGTCGCCGGCGTGGGCACCGCCGCTGGTGCTGGCCTTCGTCAGCATCAAGGGTCGAAAGCTGGGCGACTGGCTGCCGCTGGTGGTGTCGTTTCACCGGCGCCGCCTGGCCCGGCAGACCTCGTTCCGCAAGCAGACCTCGAAGCCGCGACCGGACGGGACGCTGGCACTGCCCGGGGCTGCGGCCGCGCTGCGGCGGGTCGTGCATGAGGCGACCGGCGCGGTGATGGTGCACGACCCGCACGCCCGCACTTTGGCCGCCACATTGCGGGTCGTGCCCGGAGCTTGGACGTTGGCCGAGCCGGCCGAGCAGGACCGCCGTGCCGACGCGTGGGGGTCGATCCTGGCCGAGTTCTGCACGGCCGACACCGGCATCGCCCGCATCCAGGTCGTCGAGCGCACCCTGCCCGAGTCCGGGGTGGCCGCCGAGGCGTACTGGCGCAAGCACGGCCGCGACGACGACTCGTGGGAGGTCGCCTCCTACAAGCAGCTGCTCGCGGCCGCGACACCGGCGTCGGAGCGGCACGAGACGACCCTGACGCTGGTGCTGGACATGCGCAAGGCCGGACGCGCCATCCGCGACGCCGGGGGCGGCGTGACCGGCGCCGCGGAGGTGCTCGCTCAGCAGATCGGCATGCTCACCTCGCGGCTGTCGGGCATGGACGTCCGCCCGGACGGGTGCCTGTCCAGCGCTGACCTGGCCGTCGTGCTGCGCGGCGCCTACGACCCGGCCGCCCTGGCCGGGCTGGCCAAGCATGACGTCGGCCGTGCCACCGAGCACGCCGGCCCGCTCGCGATCGAGGAAGAGTGGGACCACCTCAAGGCCGACTCTGCCTATCACTGCGTGCTGTGGGTGGCCGAGTGGCCGCGCATCCAGGTCGCGGTGAACTTCCTGTGGCCGCTGCTGCTCACCTCCGGTGTGCGGAGGGCGGTGTCGACGATCTTCCGGCCGGTCCCGACCGGGAAGGCGCTGCGCGCGGTGCGGGCCGAACTGGTCGACCACGAGTCCAACGCCCGGCAGCGGGCCCGCCGCGACATCCTGGAGACCGAATCGGACCGGCGCGAGTGGAACGACACCCGCCGCCGGGAGGTCGAGCTCGCCTCCGGGGCCGGGGACATGGACTACGCCGGGCTGGTCGTGGTGTCGGCGTGGACGCTGGACGAGTTGCGGGCCTCGGTCCAGCAGATCACCACCGCCGCGGCCAAGGCGCACTGTGAGCTGCGGGTGCTGTATGGGGAACAGGCAGAGGCGTTCACCTGCGGGGCGCTGCCGCTGGGGCGGGGGCTTCGATGAGCACCCACCGGAAGGTCACCACGTCGTCGCTGATGATCCCGCAGCGCGAGACGATGGCGCAGCGCCGCGCGCGGCGCGCCGCCGAGCGGGACCTGCTGCGAGGCGCCCGCCAGCACGGCGCCGCCACCGCTGCGGC
>NZ_QUAL01000079.1 GCF_003579925.1 Jiangella rhizosphaerae
CGGCCCTGGACGGCGCCGCCGGTGCCGCATGGCTGGCCGCCCGCTCCCTCGACCCCGGCGGCGCGGCCGGGCTGCACGAGGCGCTGTTCGGCGCGCCCGCGGCGCCCTGACCCCCGGCTCCGGCGCCGTCCCTATCCGTGCAGGCCAGTTCCACCTCCACGATCGACGGGCCGGTGGCGGGCGGCCTGACGCGGCGGCTGTCGACGGCGTAGCCGTCCGCCGTGGTGGTGAGGGTCAGCGGCATGTCGGCGCGGTCGATCCAGCGCAGGAACCGGCCGTCGCGGTCGGTGCGGACGATGGCGTCCGCACCGCGGCCGTCGATCCGCACGTTCGCCCCGGCGACCGCCACCCCGCCGGCACCGTCGTCGTCGCCGCCGTCGCCGTCGTCGCAGGCGGGGCCGGTCACGGTGCCGACGAGGGCGCCCCAGCGACGCGGCGGGTCGACCGTCATCGACACGTCGACCGGGGCGACGGCGTACGGCGTGTCCTCGCGGACCCAGACCCCGCCCTCGTACGTGCCCGGCTGTGCGACGTCGGCGGCGAGGCGCAGCGTGACCTGCGACGACTCCCCCGGATCGAGCACCGCGGCGCCGCCGTCGACCGTCAGCCACGGCACGTCGGCCGGGCGGTAGTCGCCATAGGTGGGCAGCTGGTCGGCCGTGGTGACCGGGAAGAAGCCGGTGCGGTCGCTGCCGCCGACGCGGTTCAGCCCGCACGTGCTGCCGCTGCGGTACAGCACGTGCGCCGGCGCTGCCCGATTGTCTTGGCCGCGCACGCGCGCCTCAAGCGGACCGAGGAGGCGCTTCGCGCCGATGCGGACCGCTTGACCCGCGCGCACGCGGCTCAGAACGGGCAGCTATCAGGGGGACGGGGGCAATGTGGCGACGGCACCAGGCCTCTGCGCCCGTTTCGGTGTGAGTTTGGTGTCGTCGAGCGTCCACCTGGTGAGATTTCACCGTGATTCGCGGGCCATCACGAGGATTACCCCAGCGTCAACACCCCTACAGCCATGTTGAAGCTCACGTAATCCTCGTGATGCAGACGATCCTGGATGATCATCGCGCGCCGCCGCACGACAAAGTAGGGCGACACGGGCACGACAAGCGTGAGGCGTGCCCGGGTCCTTCCCGTCGTGCACCGCCATGATCGGGTGCGGTCGCGGTCGCTGACACGCCGCGACCGCACCTGATCAGTGCGTCGAGCGGTGCGTCAGCCGTCCAGGCCGGGCGTCGGGAAGCGGCCGGTGAGCTCGGTGACCTCGCCACGGACACGGGCGACCGCCGCGGCGAGCGCGTCCTCGTCGCCGCCCGCGGCCGCGGTGACGACCTCGTCGAGCCAGCGGCCGACCTCGCGCATCTCGGGCTCCCCCATGCCGCGGCTGGTCAGGGCCGGGGTGCCGATGCGCAGACCGGAGGGGTCGAACGGCTTGCGGGGGTCGTACGGGACGGTGTTGTAGTTGGTCTCCAGCCCGGCGAGGTCGAGGGCCTGGGCGGCCGGCTTGCCGGCGACGCCCTTCGACGTGAGGTCGATGAGGATCAGGTGGTTGTCCGTGCCGCCCGACACCAGGTCGAACCCGCGGGCCAGCAGTTCGTCGGCCAGCACCGCCGCGTTCGCGACCACCTGGTGCGCGTAGTCCTTGAACTCCGGCTGGGCGGCCTCGCCGAGCGCCACCGCGATGCCGGCGGTCGTGTGGTTGTGCGGGCCGCCCTGCAGGCCGGGGAAGACGGCCTTGTCGACGGGCTTGGCCCACTCCTCGGTGGTGAGGATCATGGCGCCGCGCGGGCCGCGCAGGGTCTTGTGCGTCGTCGTGGTGACGATGTCGGCGTGGCCGACCGGCGTCGGGTGCGCTCCACCGACGACCAGACCGGCGATGTGGGCGATGTCGGCGACGAGGACGGCGCCGACCTCCTGGGCGATGGCCGCGAACCCGGCGAAGTCGATGGTGCGCGGAATGGCGGTGCCGCCGCAGAAGATCAGCTTCGGCCGCTCGGCCAGCGCCAGCTCGCGGACCTGGTCGAGGTCGATGCGGCCGGTGTCGCGGCGGACGTCGTACTGGACCGCGCGGAACCAGGTGCCCGTCGCCGACACCTTCCAGCCGTGGGTGAGGTGCCCGCCCATGGGCAGCGACATGCCCATGACGGTGTCGCCGGCACTGGCCACCGCGAGGTAGGCGGCGAGGTTGGCCGGCGAGCCGGAGTACGGCTGCACGTTGGCGTGGTCGGCGCCGAACAGCGCCTTGGCCCGCTCGACGGCGAGGGTCTCGAGCTGGTCGATGACCTGCTGGCCCTCGTAGTAGCGGCGGCCGGGGTAGCCCTCGGAGTACTTGTTCGTCAGCACGGTGCCGGTGGCCTCGAGGACCGCCGCGGACACGTAGTTCTCGGACGGGATCAGCTTCAGCGTCTGCCGCTGCCGCTCCTCTTCGGCGGTGATGAGCGCGGCCACCTCGGGGTCGGCGGCCTGCAGCGCGGCGCGGGCGTTCGTGGTCATGGCGAGAGCCACATCCTCTCGATGTGTCGGTGTCTCCCGAGGCACCCAGGCGCGCGGTGCCACGGCCGTCCGCTCCCCGGTGGTCGGTTCCACCCCGTGCCCGGTGGCCCGGGCAGCTGCGCCAGTCGCGACGGGCATCACTCTAACGGGTCGACGCTCGCCGCGGGCGACCCGTGACCGGACCAGCGGGCCGTCGCCATCTCCGCCTCGACCCGCCAGCCCAGGCGCTCGTACAGCTTGCGGCCCTCCTGCGACGCGACCAGCAGTCCGTTCCGGGCGCCGCGCTCGCGGGCCGCCGCCGTCAGCGCGCCCATGACGACGGAGCCGAGCCCGCGCCGCCGGTGCGCGGGGACGGTGAAGATACGGTCGGCGACGGCGTCGACGTCGCCCGCGCCGCTGAGCGCCAGGTGACCCTTCGCCGCCAGCGCCCGCGGGTCCCCGTCGGCCGTCACGACCTCGGCGACCAGGACCGGCGGCCGGCCGCTGAGCCACACCTCGTACCCGTCCGGCGCGCCGGACCCGGGCTCGTCGCCGAGCGGGCGTGACATCAGCCACTCGGGCGCGTGGACCTCGAACCCGGCGGCGACGGCGGTGGCCTCGGTGCGCGCGCGGTCGGTGGTGGGCGCGGTGAGCCAGCGGCTCGGCCCGGCGACCCGGCCGGCCACCTCGGCGTAGAGCTGCGGCTCGGGTGTCAGCAGGATCGTCTCGGTGATTCGGTCGGGCAGCCCGATGCGGACGGTGACGACGTCGCCGTCGACGCTGCTGCGGTAATCGCGCGCCGTCACCCAGCCCGCGTGCCAGCGCAGCAGCACGTCACGCAGGTCCCCGTCGTTGCTCACGTCGCCTCCCGTCTCTCTTTTCCCTCGTGGCGCTCGCCGCCGCCGGGGACCTCGCGGTCGGCCTCGAGGCGGCCGCTAGCCTGGCCACGTGGCCGGCATCCATCCGTACCTCGACCGTCCCGGCCCGCTCGCGCTGGCCCATCGGGGATTCTCCCTCGACGGGCTCGAGAACAGCATGGCGGCCTTCGCCGCGGCGGTGGAGCTCGGCTACGAGTACGTCGAGACCGACGTGCACGCGACGGCCGACGGGGTCGTCGTCGCCCTGCACGACGCGACACTCGACCGCGTCACCGACCGCACCGGCGCCGTCGCCGCCCTCCCCTGGTCCGAGGTGAGGCGGGCACTGATCGGCGGGGTCGAGCCGGTGCCGGCGCTCGAGGACCTGCTGGGCAGCTGGCCGGAGCTGCGGGTGAACATCGACGTGAAGTCCCCCGGCGCCGTCGCGCCGCTGGCCCGCGTGCTCGATCGCACCCATGCCCACGACCGCGTCTGCGTCGCCTCGTTCTCCGACGCCCGCCGGCGGGCCGTGCTGCGCCGGGTCGCCGCGCCGGTCGCGACGTCGGCCGGGCAGACGCTGATCGCGGCGTTCGTCGCGGCGGCATCCACGCCGGGCGCGCGCCGGTTCGCCGCCACCGCCCTGCGCGGCGTCGACTGCCTGCAAGTGCCGGCGACGTTCCGCGGCCGGGCCGTCGTGACGCCGGCGACGGTGGCGGCCGCACACGCCGCGGGCAAGCAGGTGCACGTGTGGACCATCAACGAGCCGGCACAGATGCGCCGCCTGCTCGACCTCGGCGCCGACGGCCTCATCACCGACCGCGCCGACCTGCTGCGCGACGTGCTCGAGTCGCGCGGCCAGTGGCGCCCGGCGTCGTGATCAGGCGTTGAACCAGGCGCTGCGCCGGATCTCGCGCATGGCGCCGCGACGCGTCGACGGCTCCAGCCGCTGGATGTAGACGATGCCGTTCACGTGGTCGGTCTCGTGCTGCAGGCAGCGGGCCAGTTCGCCGTCGCCCTCGACGCGGATCGGCTCGCCGTCGGCGTCGAAGCCCTCGACGGCGGCCCAGGCGGCGCGCGGGGTCGGGAACCAGAGGTTCGGCACCGACAGGCACCCCTCCTCGCCGTTCTGCTCCCCCTCGGTCGCGACGAGGACGGGGTTGAAGACGACGCCGCGCTTGCCCTCGAGCCCGTACGAGAAGGCCCGCAGCGGCACCCCGATCTGCGGCGCAGCGACGCCGGCCCGCCCGGGCAGGTCGAGGGTGTCCAGCAGGTCCTGGGCGAGCGCGCGGCTCGCCTCGCCGAACTCCGTCACCGGGTCGGCCACCGTCCGCAACACCGGGTCGCCGTAGAGCCGGATCTCCCGCACCGTCACCGTCGTCGTCTCCTCATCACTCGTTCGCGGCCGCGACATCGTGTCGTCTGGCCACGACTGCCCCGTACCCGATACCGTCCGCGCGTGACCCGTGTTCTCGCCCCGCCCGGCCCGCTGGCCGACCCCGTCGAGCGGGCCAGGGAGCACCGAGCATGGTACTTCTACGACTGGGCGAACTCGGCCTTCGTCACCACCACGGCCACCGTGCTCTTCGGTCCGTACCTGACGGCGGTCGCCGAGACCGCGGCATGCGGCGAGGCCGGCACCACCGACGATCCGTGTCGCGGCGACCTGTCCGTGCTGGGCGTCCCGATCGCCGCCGGGTCGGTCGCCGCCTACACCGTCACGTTCGCGACCATCCTGTCCGCCATCCTGCTGCCGATCGTCGGCGCGATCGCCGACCGGACGGCGAAGAAGCGGCACCTGATGGCCGGGTTCGCGTGGACGGGGTCCGCGGCGGCCGCGTCCATGTTCTTCGTCGCCGGGGCGAACTGGCAGCTCGGCGCCGTCCTGCTGGTGGTCGCGGCGATCTGCCTGGGCTCGTCGATGGTGGTGTACGACGCGATCCTCGTGCAGATCGCGCACGAGGACGACCGCGACCGCGTGTCGTCGCGCGGCTGGGCGTTCGGGTACCTCGGCGGCGGCCTGCTGCTGGCGGCGAACCTCGCCCTGGTGACGCTGGAGCCGTTCGGGCTGAGCCGCTCCGACACCGTCCGGATCAGCCTGCTGTCGGCCGGGCTGTGGTGGGCGGCGTGGACGATCATCCCCTACCGCCGCATCCACGACCGGCCGCCCACCGGCGTCGAACGGGTCGGCGGCAGCGCCACGCGGCAGGCGTTCGGCCAGCTGCGCGAGACGCTCCGGCACGCCCGCGGCTACCCGCAGACCTTGCTGTTCCTCATCGCGTACATGCTCTACAACGACGGCGTCCAGACGGTGATCTCCGCGTCGTCGATCTACGGCAACCGCGAGCTCGGCCTCGGCGAGGACGTCCTCATCATCGCCATCCTCATCGTGCAGTTCGTCGCGTTCGGCGGCGCGCTGGCGCTCGGCCGGCTGGCCAACCGGTTCGGCGCCAAGAACGTCGTCATGGCCAGCCTCGTGCTGTGGACGGTGGTCGTCGGGGCCGCGTTCTTCCTGCCGGTCGAGCAGGTCGTGCCGTTCCTGATCCTGGCGGTGGCCATCGGCTTCGTGCTCGGCGGCAGCCAGGCGCTGTCGCGCTCGCTGTTCAGCCTGCTCGTCCCCAAGGGCAAGGAGGCGGAGTACTTCAGCCTCTACCAGGCCGCCGAGCGCGGCACGAGCTGGTTCGGAACACTGGCGTTCGGGCTGGCGTTCCAGCTCACCGACAGCTATCGATGGTCGGTGTTGGTGCTGGTGACGTTCTTCGTCGCCGGCCTCGTGCTGCTGTCGAGGGTCGATCTGAAGGCGGGCATCGTCGCGGCCGGCAACCGGGTGCCGCGGTCGGTCGAACGTTACCGGTGAGGAACATCACGTCGCTCAGATTGCATTATCACAGGGAACGCGGAACATTACTCCCCGGCCGTCCGTTGTCATCATGTCGTTGTGATCGGGTACGACGTGATCACGGCGGCAGAGGTAAAGGACCGACGTCTCGTCCCAGGGGCCACCGCCCCGGAAGGGTTTCACACATGTCTGAGCGTTCCACCCTGCGCGGCTCCCGCCTCGGCGCGACGAGCTACGAGGACGAGCGCGGCGTCGAGTTCGCCGAGCGCCAGACGGTGGCCTACAGCTGCACCGCCGGCCACCGCTTCGAGATGACCTTCTCGACCGAGGCCGAGGTGCCTGCCCTGTGGGACTGCCCCCGCTGCGGCTCCGAGTCGCTGCGCGTCGCCACCGACCGCCCCGAGGAGGCACCGGCCAAGCCGGCCCGCACCCACTGGGACATGCTGCTCGAGCGCCGGTCCATCGAGGACCTCGAGGCGCTGCTCGACGAGCGGCTCGAACTGCTGCGCTCCGGCCTCATCCCCGGCGCCGCCCACCTGGCCGACCGCGGCGCACGCCGCAAGAAGACCGCCTGATCGTCCGTCTCGTCCGCTGAACCGCGCCTGCCCCCGGGAGCCACCCGGGGGCAGGC
>NZ_QUAL01000092.1 GCF_003579925.1 Jiangella rhizosphaerae
GGCCGCGGTCCCGCGGCCGGCGCCGCCGGGGCGGGGCTGGCCGGGGCGGGCGCTGCCGCCGCTCACCAGCACGTTCTTCGCCACCGCGGCGATCCCCTACCACCGCGAGGTGGCCACCGCCAGCGACGGCGACCTGTGGCCGGCGGCGTGGGCCGACGACGGCGCGCTCTACGCCGCCAACGGCGACGGCCGCGGCTTCTCCGACCAGCCGTGGTCCGACATCGTCGTCAACCGCGTCGACGGGACCCCCGCCACCGGCATCACCGGCGTCCGGCTGGCCGCGGGCGACCAGGTCGCGCCGATCTGGGGCGACCCCGCGCGGTTCAACCGCAAGCCCACCGGCATGGTGGCCGTCGACGGCGACGGCGACGGCCGCGACGAGCTGTACCTCGCCGTCCAGGACCTCCGCCACGGCGAAGGAGCGTTCGACGAAGCGCCGGCGGCGACCATCGTGCGCTCCACCGACTACGGCCGCACCTGGCAGTGGGGCGCCGCGCCGATGTTCACCGGCCACGTGTTCACGACGGTGTTCTTCCTCGACTTCGGTCAGAGCAACAGCGGCGCCGCGGTGCTGGGGCCGGAGAACGCCGGGTACGTCTACGCGTACGCGCTGGACCGCAACTGGCGCGACTCGTTCAGCGGCGTCGTCGCCGACCCGCTGGACCTCTGGCTGGCCCGGGTGCCGGTCAGCGCGGTCACCGACCGCTCGGCCTGGAGGTTCTTCGCCGGCCTCGACGGCGACCGGCCGGTGTGGAGCGACGACCTCGACGCCCGGGTCGCGGTGCTGCACGACGAGCGACGCGTGTATCCCGGCGTCGTCACGCCGGACGGCAACTCGGTCCTGTCGCAGGGCTGCGTCGTGTACAACCCGGCGCTGGCGCGCTATCTGTACCTGTCCTGGACCGAGCACACCTTCGAGTTCTACGAGGCCCCGGCGCCGTGGGGGCCGTGGAGGCTGTTCCTGCACAAGGACTTCGGCCCCTACCCGTGGTGGGGCGAGGACCCCGGCTCGCCCGGCCCGAAGAGCGGCGGATACGCCACCGTCGCGCCGTCGAAGTTCATGAGCGCCGACGGCCGGGAGCTGTGGGTGCAGGCCAACTGGTTCGTCGGCGTCGGCCACCCGCCCAACACGTACCAGTTCTCGCTGCGCCGGCTCCGCCTCGAGCCGTACACGCCGACCGAGCCGGCCAACCCGCGTGACCCCGGGCGCAACCTCGCCCGCGCCGAGCCGGGCGCCGTCGTCACCGACACGACATCGCACTACGGGCACGACCACTACCTGGCCGACGGCCGCACCGACCTGAGCGAGGACAGCTGGAACGGCGCGGCCAAGGACGTCGACCGGTGGGGCTACACCTGGCCGCACGCCGTCCACCTCAACCGGCTCGTCTACACCACCGGGCAGATGTTCCCGGACGGCGGCTGGTTCGACGCCGCCGGCGGCGGCCCGCGCGTCCAGGTGCGCCGCGAGCACACGTGGCACGATGTCACCGGCCTCGCCGTCGACCCGCCCTATCCGCACGACGACACCGCCGGCCCGTTCCGGACGTTCACGTTCTCGTTCGACGACACCTGGGGCGACGGCGTCCGGCTGATCGGGCGGCCAGGCGGCTCGGCGCGGTTCACGTCCGTGGCCGAGCTGGAGGTGTACTACGGATAAAACGGGTCGGAAATCGATTCCACCCTGGACTAGGATCTGAGGACGCTGGTCGTTCGGCGAGGGAGGCTCGGGGTGGTCACGATCTACGACGTCGCACGCCATGCCGGCGTCTCGGCGGCGACGGTCTCGCGGGTGCTCAACGGGCACACGCAGGTCGATCCCGCGCTCGCGGAGCGGGTCACGTCCTCCGTCGCCGAGCTGGGCTACCGCCGCAACGCCGTGGCCCGCAACCTGCGGCGCAGCCGCACCACGCTGTGGGCGGTCATCATCTCCGACGTCGAGAACCCGTTCTTCACCGCCATGGTCCGTGGTGTCGAGGACATCGCGCTGACCGCCGGCTACTCCGTCGTGCTCTGCAACAGCGACGAGAACCCGGAGAAGGAGTCGAACTACATCGCCGCGGCGCTCACCGAGCAGATGGCCGGCGTCATCATCTCGCCGTCGTCCAACCGCGTCGACGACGTCAAGCTGCTGCTCGACGCCGGCTGCCCCGTCGTCGTCATCGACCGCGAGCTGCAGGGGCCCCGCACCGACACCGTCCTCGTCGACAACGAGCACGGCGCCGAGCTGGCCACCACGCACCTGGTCGAGCAGGGCTACCGCCGCATCGCCTGCATCGGCGGGCCGCGCTGGCTCAGCACCGCCACGTCGCGCTACGAGGGCTACCGCCGGGCGCTGTCGACGGCCGGCCTGCCGCTCGATCCCGCGCTGGTGCGCTACGCCGACTTCCGCGAGCGCGGCGGGTTCGAGGCCATGGCGTCGCTGCTCGACGACGGCGCGGAACCCGACGCGCTGTTCGCGGCGAACAACCTCATGACGGTCGGCGCGCTGGAGTGCCTGGTCCAGCGCGAGCGCACCATCCCGTCCGACATCGCCGTCGTGGGCTTCGACTCCATCCCGTGGGCCGACCTCATCCGGCCCACGCTCACGACCGTGGCGCAGCCCGCCTACGAGGTGGGCCGGCAGGCGGGCCAGCTGCTGACCCGGCGGCTCGCCAAGCCCGACGCCGACGTCACCCGCATCGTCCTGCCCACCGAGCTGCAGGTGCGCGCCAGCTCGATCCGGCAGGCCTGACCTCTCGGGCCCGGCCCCCATCACCTCAGCCCACCCCACCCCACCCCTTTCACGAAGTGGCGTCGGCCTTGACCGTCGAGGTCGGCGTTCCGTAGGGTAGAAATCGATTTCTCCGCTGCCGCCGACGTCGAAGGAGATCTCGTGCGACCGCTTCTGCCCACCCTGACCGGCGCGGGCCTGCTGCTCGCCAGCGCCCTCGTCGCCTCCGCGGGCGAGCCTTCGCCGGCACCGTCAGACGGAGTGACCGTCACCCGCGGCGAGCCGGTGGCGCTGCTGACGGGCGCGGGCTCGATCAACGCGACCGACGTGCGCTACCAGGTGCACGGCACCGACCTCGGGATCATGTGGGACAACGGCGCCGGCGAGGTGCTGATGGCCTTCGGCGACACCTACGGCGAGGGCTGGGGCGGCAACGGCGCCGGGCCGCGCGAGGCCGACTGGCGGTGCAACGTGCTGGCGAAGTCCTCCGACCGCGACCTCGCCGACGGCATGACGTTCGACACCATGGTGCAGGACCGCCCCGGCCACGCCGGCCAGCTCCTGGACTGCCTGCAGCAGAACGGCGTCGAGGAGACGGTCATCCCGACCGCCGGCATCGCGGTCGGCGGCCGCAGCTTCATCCACTACATGTCGGTGAACCACTGGGGTCCGCCCGGGCAGTGGTTCACCAACCACTCCGGCATCGCGTGGTCCGACGACGACGGCGAGACGTGGACGAAGGACCCGGACGCCGTCTGGCCGAACACGCCGGAATGGGACTCGAAGTTCCAGATGACCGCGTTCGTCCGGCACCGCGGCCACGTCTACCTGTTCGGCACCCCCAACGGCCGCTGGGGCGACGCGCACCTGGCCCGCGTCCCGGCCGGCAAGGTACTCGACAAGGACGCCTACCGGTACTGGGACGGCTCCGACTGGTCGCCGTCCGAGGCCGCCGCCGTGCCCGTCGCCGACGGCCCGATTGGCGAGCTGTCCGTGCAGTACAACGAGTACACCGGCCGCTGGCTGATGACCTACCTGGACGAGTCGCGGGCGCAGATCGTGCTGCGCGACGCGCCCGGCCCGACCGGCCCGTGGGGCGACGAGCAGGTCATCGTCGACGGCGCGGAGTATCCGGCGCTGTACGGCGGGTTCCTGCACCCGTGGTCCTGCGGACCGGACCTCTACTTCGCGCTGACCCAGTGGGGCCCGTACAACGTGACGCTGATGCGCTCGACGCTCACACGGGAATGACCGCGGCGCTCACCGGCTGCGCGCCTTGAACGCGGCCTTCCGTGCCGCCTTCGCCGTCTGCTTGTCGGTGGCCAGCCGCGACAACGCCTCGAGGACGTCGCCGGCGCGTGGATGGCCGCTGCGGACCAGATCGTCGTACAGCCGGATCGCGTCGACGTCCGGCATGGCCGGCAGCACCGCCCGCAGCGGCTCGACGTCGTCGCCCAGCTCCTCGACCGTCGGCGCGAGCTGGTCGGCCAGCAGCCAGGCGCGATCGGCCCCGGACAGCGGCCGCGGGCCGTCCTGTCCCCGCTGCTCGTACCAGGCCGCGGCGTAGCGCCACCACGGGGTGTCGACGAGTCTGGCGACGGCCGGACCGGCGGCCTCGCCGAGGCGCGTCAGCAGGTCGAACAGCGCCGGCCGGAGCCACGGCTCCACCGTGCCGATCGCCTCGGCGAGGTCGCCGGCCAGCGTCGCGTGGTCGGCAGTGCCGAGCCACGCCGCGATCTCCTCGGCCGCGTCGGCGTCGGACAGCGACGACAGCCCGGCGAGCCGGGTGACGGTGTCGGCGCCGGAGAGGTCGCCCACGCTCGGCGCGTCCCAGCCGAACGACGTGTACAAGGTGTTGAGCTTCCACACCCCGAGCGGCGTGAGACGGATCGCGTCGCCGTCGATCGTCACCGCGCCCAGTCGCTCCAGCCGGCTCAGGCCGTTGTCGAGGGCCTTCCTCACCTCGGTCTTCGGGTCGAAGCTCGGCAGGGCGAACATCCGGTGACCGGCGATCTCTTCGGCATGGCTCTCGACCACGCGGTCCCGCGAGATCTCGCCGTCGACGTAGGCGGAGAACAACACCGGGGGCAGGTCGGCGTGCACGTCGGCCTGGTATGCCGTGATGGCGTAGTCGCCCTCGACCACGGCGGTGAGGACGGCGTCGAACAGCCGGCCCCACGCCGACAGCACGGCATCGGCGTCGCCGCTGCGCCAGTCGTCCATGGCCTCGCCCGGATAGGCCCGGCTGGCGGTGAGGCGGACGACGCCCGACCCGACCGCGGTGAGCCACAGCTCGTCCAGACCGGCGAGGTCCGCGCTGCTGCGAATGCCGAAGAACGCCTCGCGCCGCGCGAGCTCCTCGGGATCGACGAGCCCGAGCGCGACGGCGGCCTCCTTGCCGTCCTTGACCCGAAGCGCACCGGTCGTGGTGACCTCGCGTCTGTTGCCGAGCCAGTGCACCAGCGCGAGAACGTCCGCGACCAGCGGCGCCGACCGCGCGGCTGCGGCCAGCTCGTCGACGGGCGCCAACCGCACGGCCGGCAACGGTACCGGCGGCTCGGCCGGCGGACCCGCGGACGGCATGGCGCCGAGGATGCGGTCGCGCTCCTCGAACGGCAGCGCGTTGAACTGCGCCATCAGCTCGTCCAGCGCGGCCTGATCCGGTATGCCTTCCGCGCCCATGGCGGACAGCAGCCGCTTGCCGACGCCCCACCGCTCGGAGTCGTTCACGGCCGCGGCGAAGGCCGGCAGCGCGGCCTCGGCCTCCGCCCGGAGCCGGCGAATCGCGTAGGGCCGCTTCTGGTCGGCCAAGAACTCGATGAACAGCGGGACCGTGCGGATCAGCGCGTCGTTCCACTCCTGATCGGCGACGACCTTGCGCGGGACGATGTCGGTCAGGATCTCCGTCAGCTCGCCCGCCCGCCACGATGCCGGGTCGGCGGAGTCGAAGTAGTTCGCCTTGAACTCGAGGATCGTCTCGACGACATCGGGCTCGACGTCCACGCTCGGATGGTTGGCGCGTGCCCAGGAGACGAACTCGGAGGCGGTCTGTTCGTATGCTCGCGCGGCCACCGGCACACCGTACGCCCTCAGCCGCCGGCCGCGCTCACACGGGAGTGACCGCGGCGATGCTGACGTCGAAGCCGGCGCCGTCGTCGTCGCCGCCGATCTCGCGCAGACGGACGCAGATGCCGGTCTCGACGTCGAGGGCGACGGCGAACTCGTCGGCGAACGCGCGGTCCTCGGGCTCGGGTCCGCCCTCGGCGTGCAGCAGCTCGGCCGCGACCTCGCCGAACAACAGCGCGCAGCAGGTGCAGCGCGGGTCGTAGCCGGCCGTGGGCCGGACGACCGCCTCGACGGTGTCGCGGCCCTCGAGGACCGTCGCGCGCACCGACAGCACGTCGACGCCGCCGGACAGCTCCACCGGGTCGAGCATGGCGACCCACAGGTAGTTCTCGTACATCGGGTCGTCGTAGGCGACGGTGACGTCGGACGGCCGCTGGGCGACCAGCCCGTCGGGCCGCAGCACCGGCCGCGGGGCGGCGGGGTCGAGCGGGACGGTGACGACCGGCGGCTCGACCGGGGACCCGTCCGAGCTCGCGACGACTACCAGTCCGCGCTCGGCGGGGGTCTCGTCGACCAGGTGCTCGGTGCCGTCGGGCTCGACCACCCGCATGCGGCCGGGCCGGTCGATCCACGCCCGCACGGCGTGGTCGGCCGTGATCGCATCGCCCACCAGCGTGCGGGTCAGCTCCACCGAGCGCCACCGCCATGGCGACGAGCGCGCCAGCGCCCGGAAGGTCTCGTCGTCCACCATGCGGCCGAGCCTAGGCGCAGCCCGGCCGCACGGCGGACGTCGGGGCCGGAACTCAGACCAGCCGCTTGGCGAGGTTCTCGTCGAGCGCGCCGAGGAAGTCCTCGGTGGTCTTCCACTCCTGGTCGGGGCCGACCAGCAGGGCGAGGTCCTTCGTCATGACGCCGGACTCGACGGTCTTGACGATGACGTCCTCGAGCGTCTCGGCGAAGCCGGTGACCTCGGGCGTGTTGTCGAGCTTGCCGCGGTGCTTGAGGCCGCCGGTCCACGCGAAGATCGAGGCGATCGGGTTGGTGGAGGTCGGCTTGCCGGCCTGGTGCTGGCGGTAGTGCCGGGTGACCGTGCCGTGTGCGGCCTCGGCCTCGACGGTCTTGCCGTCGGGCGTCATGAGCACCGACGTCATGAGGCCCAGCGAGCCGAAGCCCTGCGCCACGGTGTCGGACTGGACGTCGCCGTCGTAGTTCTTGCAGGCCCAGACGTAGCCGCCCTCCCACTTCAGGGACGCGGCGACCATGTCGTCGATGAGGCGGTGCTCGTAGGTGAGCCCGGCCTTCTCGAACTCGGCCTTGAACTCACGCTCGTAGACGTCGGCGAAGATGTCCTTGAAGGCGCCGTCGTAGGCCTTGAGGATGGTGTTCTTCGTCGACAGGTACACCGGGTAGCCGCGCTGCAGGCCGTACGACATCGACGCCCGGGCGAAGTCCTCGATGGACTTGTTGAAGTTGTACATGCCCATGACGACGCCGCCGTCCTCGGGCAGCTGGGCGATCTCGTGCTGGATCGGCTCGGAGCCGTCGGCCGGGGTGTAGGTGATGGTGACGGTGCCCGCGCCCGGCACCTTGAAGTCCGTCGCCTTGTACTGGTCGCCGTGGGCGTGGCGGCCGACGATGATCGGCTTGGTCCAGCCCGGCACCAGTCGCGGGATGTTGCTGATGACGATCGGCTCTCGGAAGATCACGCCGCCGAGGATGTTGCGGATGGTGCCGTTGGGCGAGCGCCACATCTTCTTCAGGCCGAACTCCTCGACCCGGGCCTCGTCGGGGGTGATGGTGGCGCACTTGACGCCGACGCCGTGCTCCTTGATGGCGTGGGCGGCGTCGACGGTCACCTGGTCGTCGGTGGCGTCGCGGTTCTGGATCGACAGGTCGTAGTAGCGCAGGTCGATGTCGAGGTACGGATGGATGAGGCGGTCCTTGATGAACGCCCAGATGATCCGCGTCATCTCGTCGCCGTCGAGCTCGACGACGGGCCCGGCTACCTTGATCTTCGCCATGATGTCAGCAACTCCCGGATGAGAATGTTTGTCTCGACGTCAAGATAACAGACGCTCAGATGAGCCCCAGCGCCCCCACCGCGTCGCGCTCCTCGGTCAGCTCCCGCACCGACGCGTCGATGCGCTGCCGCGAGAAATCGCTGATCTCCAGGCCCTGGACGATCTCCCAGGCGCCACCGCGCGAGACCACCGGGAACGACGAGATCAGCCCCTCCGGAACCCCGTACGAGCCGTCGGACACGATGGCGGCCGACGTCCAGTCGCCCTCCGGCGTGCCGTTGACCCAGTCGTAGACGTGGTCGATGGCCGCGTTGGCCGCCGACGCCGCGGACGACGCGCCGCGGGCCTCGATGATCGCGGCGCCGCGCTTGGCCACCGTCGGGATGAAGTCGTCGGTCAGCCACGCCTCGTCGACCAGCTCCGACGCCGGCTTCCCGGCGACCTCGGCGTGGAAGATGTCGGGGTACTGGGTGGCGGAGTGGTTGCCCCAGATGGTCAGCTTGCTGATGTCGGAGACGCCGACGCCCAGCTTCGCCGACAGCTGCGACAGCGCGCGGTTGTGGTCGAGGCGGGTCATCGCGGTGAACCGCTCGGCCGGGACGTCCGGCGCGTGCGACTGCGCGATCAGCGCGTTGGTGTTGGCCGGGTTGCCCACGACCAGCACGCGCACGTCGTCGGCGGCCCCGGCGTTGATGGCCCCGCCCTGCGGCTTGAAGATGCCGCCGTTGGCCTCGAGCAGGTCGCCGCGCTCCATGCCCTTCGTCCGCGGCCGCGCCCCGACCAGCAGGGCGACGTTGACGCCGTCGAACGCCTGACGCGGGTCGTCGTAGATGTCGATGCCGCTGAGCAGCGGGAACGCGCAGTCGTCCAGCTCCATGGCGGTGCCCTCGGCCGCCTTCACGGCCTGCGGGATCTCCAGCAGCTTCAGCCGCACCGGGGTGTCGGCGCCCAGCAGCTGGCCGGACGCCACCCGGAACAGCAGGGCGTAGCCGATCTGACCGGCCGCACCGGTGACGGTGACGTTGACGGGCGCCTGGGCCATGGTGAATCTCTCCTCGGTGAGCTGCGACGGAAACAGGGGGTCAGGACGGGGGCGGGACGATGAGCGACGCGATCAGGGTCCCCGCCCCCAGGAACCCCAGCGTCAGCAGGTCGAGCGCGCGCGAGCGCACCTTCAGCAGGCCGGCGACGCCGCTGGGCAGCACCGCCCGCAGGACCGCCGCCAGGCACACGCCGCCGGCGATGATGAACGTGCCGCGGCGGAAGTGGTTGTCCGCGACGATGAACGTGCCGACGGCGACGACGGCGAGCACCAGCAGCAGCGGCCACTGCCGGAACACCGCGCGCACCCAGCTCGCGGGCATGAGCCGCCGCTCGGCGGCCTGTGCCCAGCGGCTCCTGGCCGCCGCGCGATGGGTACCGGCGCGTGTGGTCACCGCTTCGAGATCTCCACCCACTGCTGGTCGTGCGGCCCGGTGTAGTCGCTGTCGGGCCGGATGAGTCGATTGTCCTCGTGCTGCTCGATGACGTGCGCCGTCCAGCCGCTCATCCGCGAGATGGCGAACACCGGCGTGAACAGGTCGGTCGGGATGCCCAGCGCGTGGTAGACGCTGGCGGCGAAGAAGTCGACGTTCGGGTACAGGCCCTTCTCGTCGAGCACCACCTGCTCCATGCGGCGGGAGAACTCGTAGTAGCGGCGGTTGCCGGTGAGGTCGGCCAGCTCCTCGCTCATCTTGCGCAGGTGCGTGGCGCGCGGGTCCTCGGTCTTGTAGACGCGGTGGCCGAACCCCATGATCTTGCGGCCGGCGGCGAGCTCGTCGCGGACGAACTGGTCGACGGCGTCGGCGTCGCCGTCGATGGAGGTGAGGGTCTTCATGACCGCCTCGTTGGCGCCGCCGTGCAGCGGGCCGCGCAGCGCGCCCATGGCGCCGGTGATGGCCGAGTGCATGTCGGACAGCGTGGCGGCGATGACGCGCGCGGTGAACGTCGACGCGTTCATCGTGTGGTCGGCGTGCAGCACCAGGCACTCGTCGAAGATCTCCGCGGCCCGCGGCGCCGGCCGCTCACCGGTGATCTGCAGCAGGAAGTTGCCGGCGATGCCCAGCTCGGGGTCGGCCTCGGGAAGCTCGCGGCCGGACCGCTGCGCCTCGTACGACGCCACCAGCACCGGCATCTGCGCGACCAGCCGCGTCGCCTTGCGGCGGTCGGCCTCGATCGACGCGTCGGCGGCGTCGGGGTCGTCGATGGCCAGCGACGACACCAGCGTGCGCAGGGCCTCCATCGGGGTGCCGCTCTGCACGACGTACGGCAGCAGCGTGGTGGCCACCGAGCCGTAGCGGCGGCCGTCGGCCAGTTCGGCCGTCAGGCCGTCGAGCTCGGCCTGGGTGGGCAGCGTGCCTCGCTGCAGCAGATGGACGCACTCCTCGAAGGAGATGCGCCCGGCGATGTCGTGGATGTCGTAGCCGCGGTAGGAGAGCCGACCCGCTCGCCCGTCGATGTCGGAGATCGACGTGGACGCGGCCACGACGTCGGCGAGGCCGCGCGGAGACTTCTCGGCCATGAAATGAGTCCTCCTCAAGGGGAAGAACGAACCGGCGTGAGGCCGCCGATCCGCTCGCCAGGCGTGGGTCCGGCCTACGCGGTGACGGCGGCCTCGGCCGCCTCCACGACGTTGGCCAACAGCATTGCACGAGTCATGGGGCCGATGCCGCCGGGCATCGGTGCGAGATAGCCGGCGACCTCGCGCACCTCGGGCGCGACATCGCCGGTGTAGCGGCCCTTGCCGTCGGCCCCGACGACCCGGGTGATGCCGACGTCGAGGACGGCCGCCCCCGGCTTGATCATGTCGGCGGTGACGAGCCCCGGCACACCGGCCGCGGCGATGACGATGTCGGCGCGCCGCACCGTGCCGGCGAGGTCGCGGGTGCCGGTGTGGCAGATCGTGACGGTGGCGTTCTCGCTGCGGCGCGAGAACAGCAGGCCCATGGGGCGGCCCGCGGTGACTCCACGCCCGACGACCACCAGCTCGGCGCCGTCGGTGGGGACGTCGTAGCGGCGCAACAGTTCGAGACAGCCGCGCGGCGTGCACGGCAGCGGCGCCGGCTGCATGAGCACCAGCTTGCCGAGGTTCTGCGGATGCAGGCCGTCGGCGTCCTTGTCTGGGTCGATGGCTGACAGCACCCGCTCCTCGTCCAGGCCCTTCGGCAACGGCAGCTGGACGATGAAGCCGTGACAGGCGGGGTTCTCGTTGAGCCGGGCGACAGCGGCCTCGACCTCGGCCTGCGTGGCCGTGGCGGGCAGCTCGACCTGCAACGACTCGATGCCGACCTCGGCGCAGTCGCGATGCTTCCCGGCGACGTACGCGTGACTGCCGGGGTCGTCGCCGACCAGCACCGTGCCCAGCCCCGGGACCACACCCCGCTCGCCCAGGGCCTTCACCCGGGCGGTGAGCTCGGAACGGATGGTGGCCGCGGTGTTCTTGCCGTCGAGAATCTTCGCGCTCACGTACCTGATTCTCGCATGGCCCGAACCCGCGGCCGACCGGTGCTCAGCCGCTCTTGCGGCGGAACATCCGCTGGGTCTTCGCCGCGTCCTCGTGCGAGGGGCCGGTGCCGGCCGCCTCGTCGTGCGGGTGGTCGTGGTCGGCGGACTTCTTCCGCTCCAGGGCCTCCCGGAACTTGGCCTTGAGATCGTCGTTGCCCCCGGACTTCTTGGCTGCCATGGTCGTCACCCTACCCTCACCTCCCGGCTGGTCATCATCGTTTCCCGGCCGCCGGGGGGGTGCGGCGTTGGCCCGCGTCGTGACGTGGGCCCGTCCCCCCTGCTGCCCGATTGTCTTGGCCGCGTCCGCGCGCCTCAAGCGGACCGATGGAGGCGCTTCGCGCTGATGCGGACCGCTTGACCCGCGCGCCCGCGGCTCAGAACGGGCAGCTATCAGGGGGACGGGGGGAGTGTGGCGACGGCGCCAGGCCTCTGCGCCCGTTTCGGTGTGAGTTTGGTGTCGTGGAGCGTCCACGTGGTGAGATTTCGCCGCGATTCGCGGGCCATCACGAGGATTACCCCAGCATCACCACGGCTGTAGGGGTGTTGATGCTCAGACAATCCTCGTGATGTAGGCGATCGCCGATGATCATCGCTGTCCACAGCCCGACAAAGCGCGCGAAACGGGCACGCCGACNAGCCCGACAAAGCGCGCGAAACGGGCACGCCGACGCCGAGGCGTGCCCACATCCTCCCCGTCCCCCTGATAGCTGCCCGTTCTTGGCCGAAAATGGGCAGCAGGGGGACGGGGAGCCCCCACACACCCGGCGCCGACGAACGTCAGTGGAAGAAGTGCCGCGTGCCGGTGAAGTACATCGTCATGCCGGCCTCGCGAGCAGCGGCCACGACCTCCTCGTCGCGCACCGAGCCGCCCGGCTGGACGACGGCGCGGACGCCGGCCTCGGCGAGCACCTGGAGGCCGTCGGGGAACGGGAAGAACGCGTCGGAGGCGCCGACGGAGCCGGCGGCGCGGTCGCCGGCGCGGGTGACCGCCAGTCGCGCGGAGTCGACGCGGTTCACCTGGCCCATGCCGACGCCGACCGCGGCACCGCCACTGGCCAGCAGGATCGCGTTGCTCTTCACCGACCGCACCGCCCGCCAGGCGAACGCGAGGTCGGCCAGCGTCGCGTCGTCGACCGGCGAGCCGGCGGCCAGCGTCCACGTCGCGGGATCGTCGCCGGGGGCGTCGACGCGGTCGACCTGCTGCATGAGCAGGCCGCCGGAGATCGCCCGGGTCTCGACCGGACGGGTGTCGGTGCCGGCGACCCGCAGCAGCCGCACGTTCTTCTTCTGCGTCAGCAGGTCCAGCGCGCCGGGCTCGAAGTCGGGCGCGACGACGACCTCGGTGAAGATGGTCGCGATCAGCTCCGCCGCCTCGGCCGTCACCGGCCGGTTCGCCGCGATGACGCCGCCGTACGCCGACACCGGGTCGGTCGCGTTGGCCTTGCGGTGGGCGTCGGCGATGTCGGTGCCGACGGCGATGCCGCACGGGTTCGCGTGCTTGATGATGGCGACGGCCGGCTCGTCGAAGTCGTGCGCCGAGCGCCAGGCCGCGTCGGCGTCGACGTAGTTGTTGTACGACATCTCCTTGCCGTGCAGCTGCTCCGCTCCGGCCAGCCCGGGCGCGCCGAAGCCGCTGCGATAGAGCGCCGCGGCCTGGTGCGGGTTCTCGCCGTAGCGCAGGACGGCGCTGCGGTCCCAGGTGCCGCCGACCCACTCGGGGAAGACGGTGCCGTCGGCCGGCGGCGCGACGGCGCTGCCCAGCCAGGACGCGACATGCACGTCGTAGGTGGCGGTGTGGGTGAACGCCTGCAGCGCCAGCCGCTGCCGCTCGCCCAGGGTGAATCCGCCGGCCTCGACGGCGGCCAGCACCTCGCCGTAGCGGGCGGGGTCGACGACGACGGCGACGTTGGCGTGGTTCTTCGCCGCGCCGCGGACCATCGACGGCCCGCCGATGTCGATCTGCTCGATCACCTCGTCCGGCCCGGCGCCCGACGCGACCGTCTGGGCGAACGGGTAGAGGTTGCTGACCAGCAGCTGGAACGGTTCGATGCCGAGCTCCGCGAGCTGCGTGCGGTGGCTCTCGTGGCGGACGTCGGCGAGCAGGCCCGCGTGCACGTTGGGGTGCAGCGTCTTGACCCGGCCGTCGAGGCACTCGGGGAAGCCGGTGAGCTCCTCGACCGCCGTCACCGGCACCCCGGCGTCGGCGATGCGGGCCGCCGTCGACCCCGTCGAGACGATGGCGACGCCGGCCGCGTGCAGGCCGCGAGCCAGCTCTTCCAGCCCCGTCTTGTCGTAGACGCTGATCAGCGCGCGCCGGATCGGCGTACGGGCCTCGCTCACGGGATGGTGACCTTTCTCTCGGTGATGGTCCAGCCCTCGCGGGCCAGCCGGCCGACGTACTCCACCAGCTGGGCGCGTTCGGCGACCTTGATCCGCTCGGTGAGGGTGTCCTCGGTGTCGTCGTCGAGCACCGGGACGGCGACCTGGGCGACGATCGGGCCGGTGTCGACGCCCTCGTCGACGAAGAACAGCGTGGCGCCGGTGACCTTGACGCCGTAGGCGAGCGCGTCGCGGGGGCCGTGGATGCCCGGGAACGACGGCAGCAGCGCGTTGTGGGTGTTGAGGTAGCGGTCGCCGAACCGGCTGAGGAAGGCGGGGCCGACGAGCTTGAGGAATCCCGCCGAGACGACGAGGTCGGGCGCGTGCTCGGCGGTCCTCTCGGCCAGCGCGCGGTCCCAGTCGGCGCGGTCGGGGTGGTCCTTCACCCGCTCGACGAACGTCGGCACCCCGGCCTCGGCGGCCAGCTCGAGCGCGCGGATGCCGTCGCGGTCGGCGCCGACGGCCACCACCGTCGCGCCGTAGGAGGGGTCGGCGCAGGCGTCGAGCAGGACGGCGAGGTTGCTGCCGGTACCCGACACCAGCACCACGATCCGGCAGGTCACCCGGCGACAATACCGTCGGCCCGCCGCCCGGTCGGCCCGTGCCCCACCTCCAACCCGCGTTGATCTTGGAGTTGTTCGGCGATCCCGGTCCGATTCGCCCGATAGATGGCCGAAGAACTCCAAGATCAACTCGTGGTGGGCGGGGGCGGGGGCGGTGCGTCGGCGGCCGGGTCGGTGCCGGAGTCGACGGCGTCGGCGGCGGGGTCGTCGTCCGCCGCGTCGTCGTCGGGCTCGGGGTCGGTGGCCGGCCTGCGGCGGAAGCGCAGGATCAGGACGACCACCGTGGCGGGCACCGTCACCAGGCCGAACGTCGCCGCGGCGACCTCCCACGGCACCGGGCCGAGCACCGTCAGCCGCTCCGCGCCGGCCGAGCCGCCGGACAGCAGGGCCAGCACGGCCATCGCGACCGCCGCGATCGCTCCGGCGCCGGCCGCCACGCCGAGCGCCGGCCCCAGCGGCACCCCGTCGCCACCCTCCTCGTCGGGTTCGTCGATCTCGTCGTCGCCGGGCGCGGGAACCGGGCCGAGCCGCCGGTGCACCATCAGCCCGGCGAGCAGGCCGGCCAGCACCGGGCCGGCCACCACCAGCCACGTGAGTGAGCCGGGCAGGCGCTCGGGCAGCGCGCCGAACACCGGGACCGCGGGCACCAGGCCGAGCGTGACCCCGTCGGGCGCCACCGAGGTCGCCGTCCCGACCGCGAAGCCGGGTCCGAGCGCGAACGCGGCGGACCAGACGATCAGGTTCGGAACGATCAGCGCGCAGCCCACCACGAGCAACGTCGTGCCGAGCAGACCGGCGTCCAGGGCGGTGGCGAGGTCCCCGGTGCGGCCCGCGTGGGCGACGAGGCTGACCCCCATCAGCACCGCGCCCACGCAGACCAGCCCCGCCACCGCCGCGGCCGCGCCGGCCAGTGCCGCGCGCAGGAGAGGTGGCACCCGCCACCACCAGTCGGCCAGCAGTCCGGACTCGTGCGCCACCCCGGTCGTCACCGCGGCGCCGGACCACAGCGCCGCCCACAGCATCGCCTCGAGCGGATCGCCCGCGACGCCCGGAGTGGCCGAGAGCGCCGCGACGATCCCGGCGCCCGCGACGTACGTGACCACGGCCGGCACGACGACGGCGACCGCGCCGCGCGTCGTCGCCACCCCGGCCGAGTGCGCCGCCCACCGGGCCGACCGGTGCAGCAGCAGCACGAACAGCAGCGTGAGGCCCAGCGGGGCGAGCGTGAACGACCCCTCGCCGAGCTCGAGACCGGCCCGGTGCGCGGCGAGCCAGACCCGGGAGGCGAACCGCAGCGGGTCGCCCAGCGGGCCGACCGCGCCCTCGGCGATCCACACCGCCACCCCCGGCAGCACGCACAGCGCGAACCCGGCCAGCAGTGCCCACGCGGTCGCCACGATGGCCGCCAGCCACGGGACCCGCGACCCCCACGCCGGCTCTTCGCGCCGGAGCAGCGGTCGGGTCAGCAGGTCGGCCACGTCTCCATCGTCACCGCAGAAGGCGCGATAATCGGCGGCACCACGCCGGGCATGCCCTGATCAGCTGGCATTTCCGTGATCGGAATACGCGGAAACGCGCCCGTTCGCCGAATACGCCGTGCAACCGTGGACCGCACTCACGGGTCCTTCTGGGTGACAGCGGAAGCGATGGGCACAGGGGAGGTTTCGGCATGCGCGAACCCGCGGACTTCGACGCGTTCTACGACGCCACGAGCCGGCGAGTGCTGCACCAGCTGTACGCGCTGACCGGAGACCTCGGCCGGGCCCGCGACTGCACCCAGGAGGCGTACGCGCGAGCCTGGCGTCAGTGGGCCGCCGTCAGCGCCGCCACCAGCCCGGAAGCGTGGGTCCGCGGCACCGCCTGGCGGCTGGCATCGCGCCGGTGGCGCGGCGGGCCGGGCGGACGGGCGCGGTGGTCGACCGCTCCGCCCGGCACCGGGTCCGCGGATCTCGTCGCGGCGCTGCTGCGACTGCCGGAGCGGCAGCGGTACGCGGTCGTCGTCCGGTATCTCGCGGGTGCGGCCGTCGCGGAGATCGCGGCGGAGACGGGAACGTCGGCCGCGACCGTCGAGAACCGCCTCGCGAAGGCGTGTGCCACCCTGGCTCGCATTCTTCCCGGCGACATCGCCGTCCTCACCGGAGGCCACCGTGTCTGACAACCTCGACGACAGCCTTTCCCGGCGCTTGTCGTCGCTCGAATCGGACGTTGCGGGCATCTCGCTGCCCGGTCCGGCCGCCGCCCGGCGCCGCGCCGCGCAGCGGACCCGGCACCAGCTCACCGGCGGGGTGCTGGCCGGCGTGGCGGCGGTCGCCCTGGGCGTGTTCGCCGTCAGCCCGCCCGACTTCGTCGCGTCGCCCGACCCGGCCGGCTCACCGTCCGACTCCCCCACCCCGACCGCCGTTCCCACGACGCCGACGCAGTCGCCGTCGCCCTCGACACCCCCGGTCGAGCCCAGCCCCGACCCGTCCAGCGGCGAGAGCCCCGGCGGAGGCGAGGACGGCGGCAGCGACTCGCCGACGGTTCCCGCGGGCGCCCTGCTGACGGTCGACGACGTCGAGAACGACACCAGCGAGGCGTGGGCCGAGGTGGACGCCGGCGCCAGCGGTCTGCCCTGCGTGCCCGACATCCCCGGCGACGCCGCGGCCGTCGCGTACGAGTCCCCGTACGACTCGCACATCGAGCAGTTCGTCGACCCGGCCGACGGCGCCGCCGAGGCCCGGCTGGAGGAGCTGCGCGACGAGCTGACCGGCTGCGCGGAGTCCGGCGGCGACTTCCACCTCATCCAGGTGTGGTCGCTGTCCGGCGTCGGCGACGCCGGCTATCTGCTGGTGTGGAACGGTCCGCCCACGACGCCGGACACCCAGACGTACGTCACCGCCAGCCTGGTGCGCACCGGTGACTTCGTCTCCGCCGTCTTCCACGGCGGTCCCGGCCAGGACTACAACGCCCCGGCGCAGCCGCGGCTGGCCGTGCTGGCGATCGAGCGGCTCTGCGGCGCGCTCGGCACCGAGTGCCCGACCACGCCGGAGCAGGAACGGCTCTTCCCGGAACCGACCGGCGACCTCGACGGCTGGCTCACCACCGATGACCTCGCCGAAGCCGGGCTGGAGGCCCTCACCGACGGCGGCCAGGTCCTCGACAGCGGCGACGAAGGCGGGCCCACCGGCTACGGCTACGTCGCCTTCACCCGCGACCCGCTCGCCGACGGGGCCGAGCTCCTGGAGCAGCGTCAGTACGGCGACCCGATGGACCCGGGGGGACCGATCCTCATCCAGGAACGGGCGACGTTCGCCGACGCGGAGGGCGCACGGGCGCACTACGCGGAGCTGGTGTTCGAGGCGAACCAGTTCAGCCAGCCCGGCGACGTGATCGAGAGCACCGGAGACGTCTCCGTCCCCGGGTACGAGGCCGCCACGTGGCGCGCGGAGGGCAGCGGCGAGTTCGCGTCGGTGTTCGTCTACGGCGCCGCGGTCAGCGAGAACGTCGTCACCGTCGTCTACTACGGGGTCGATCAGGTCGACGTCCCGCCCGAGCAGATGCAGCAGCTGCTCGAGCGGGCCGCGCAGCGGATCGGGGGGTGACGACGATGGCCGCGAACACCGCCGACTTCGACGAGTTCTACAACGCCACCCACCGCCGCGTGCTGCACCAGATGTACGCGATGACCGGCAACCTCGCCGACGCGCAGGAGTGCACGCAGGAGGCGTACGCCCGCGCCTGGCAGCGCTGGAAGACGGTCAGCCAGGCCAGCAGCCCGGAGGCCTGGATCCGCACCGTCGCCTGGCGCATCGCCGCCAGCCGCTGGCGCAAGGCCAAGAACGGCGTCACCGCGCTGGTCAAGCACGGTGTGCCCGACCACTCACCGTCGCCGGACCCCGACCACGTCGCGCTGGTCACCGCGCTCAAGCAGATCCCCGAGAGCCAGCGGCAGGCGATCGTCCTGCACCACCTGGTCGGGATGAGCGTCGACGACATCGCCCGGGAGACGGGGGCGCCGACCGGCACCATCAAGGCGCGCCTGTCGCGGGGGCGGGCGGCGCTGGCGCAGCTGCTCACCGACACCGGCGACACCGCCGGGCTCCCGGCCGCGGGAGGTGAGCTGTCGTGACGGACCGGTTCGACGACGAGCTGAGCCACCGGCTCGCGGGCCTCTCGGCCGACCTCGACGGCATCGCGCTGCCGGGACCGTCGGCGGCCCGGGAGCGCGCCGCGCGGCGGACCCGGCACCAGGTGACCGGCGGCGTGCTGGCCGGTGTGGCGGTGGTCGCGGGCGGCGTCTTCATGGTCACGCCGTCCGATCTGTCGACGACGCCCGAGCCGGCGCCGCCGGCCAGCCAGTCCACCCTCGCGCCCGACCCCACGACGGCGGCGGCCGACCTCAGCGCCGCGCTGCTCACCCCCGAGGACGTCGCCGGCGACACGGGAGTCGCGTGGGCCGCGACCGGCGAGCCCGGCCCGGAGGTCGCCTGCGACCCCGGCCGCACCGTCGAGGCGATGAGTTCGGTCCTGGACCAGGCGCGGGCCGGCTTCGGCTCCGCGGCGGGCGAGGTCCGCCAGGATCTCGCCCGGTTCGCCGACGGCGGCAGCGCCGCCGGGCTGGCCGAGGAGCTGATCGGGTGCCTCGACGAGGAGGGCGCCGACGGGCTGCCCGCGGTCGTCGACAGGGTGCGACTCACCGGTGTCGGCGACGAGGGCTGGATGACCCGCTACTACATGGATCCGGAGGACCCGGAGGCCACGGCCGCCGTCGTCGCCATCGTCCGCAGCCGCGACGTCGTCAGCGTCACCGTCCAGACCGAGCCGACCGCGGGCACCGTCGGCGAGCGCGAGCTGGACCTCGCGGTGCCGGTCGCGGCGGCCCGGCGGATGTGCGACGTGCTGTTCGGCGAGTCCTGCGTGAGCGACCCGGGCACCGAGGACATCACCGGGTCCGACGTCGCCGCGGATCCCCCCACGGACACGCCGACGATCGACGCCGAGGAGGCGCCGGCCGGCGACCCGACGACGCCGGCGGACGAGCTGCTCGAGCTCGCCGACGACCCGTTCCTCACCGAGGCGGACGTCGCCGAGGTCGGGACGGCCACCGGGTTCGTGCGCCAGCCGGAGATGGACCTCGACGGGGTCACGGCGCCGTGTCTCCAGGACCCCATGAGCGCCGGCGCGATCACCACCCTCGGCCTCGGTTACAACCACGACCTCGACGCGACCCTCGTCGAGTGGGTGGCACAGCTGCCGGACGCCGGCTCGGCGGCCCAGCTGGTCGAGGCCCACACCTCCCTGCCGGACGTCTGCGGCGAGGTGGGCGAGGACCGCGAGCAGACGGTGGGCGAGCCGGTCGCCGTCGACGTCGAGGGCGCCGACGCCGCCGTCGTCTGGACCGTCTCGAGCGCGCCGACCGCGGACAACCCCGGCTCGTCGACCTCGTTCTCCGGCGTCGGGATCGCCCACGTCGCCAACCTCGTCGTCGCGGTGGAGTTCCGTGCCATGGACGACCCGTCCGGCGGCGACTGGCCCGGCGTCGTGACCCCGCTGCTGGCGACGGCGCTGGAGCGGGCCGTGGGCTGAGGCCGTCGTACGCTGCCGGTCATGGAGCGCACCGACGCCGAGGCCCTCGACCGCGCCGACCCGCTGGCGCACCTGCGCGACCGGTTCGACCTGCCGGACGGGCTGATCTACCTGGACGGCAACTCGCTCGGCCCGCTGCCGCGCGGCGTGGCGGAGCGGGTCGCGCGGCTGGTCGGCAGCGAGTGGCGCGACGACCTCATCACGTCGTGGAACGCGCACGGCTGGTACGACCTGCCGGCGACGGTCGGCGCGAAGCTGGAGCCGCTGCTGGGCGCCGAGCCGGGCACCGTCACCGTCGGCGACTCCACCAGCGTGCAGCTGTTCAAGCTCCTGGTGGCCGGCGCACGGCTGCGCCCGGACCGGCGGGTCGTCGTCACCGAGCCGGGCAACTTCCCCACCGACTCCTACGTGATCGACGGGGTCGCGCGGCTGCTCGGCCTGTCCGTGCGCTGGTGGGACGCCTCGTCGCAGCCGCTGGCCGACGTCCTGGACGACGACGTCGCGGTGGTGTCGCTGTGCCACGTCGACTACCGGCTCGGGCGCATGCACGACGGCGCCGCCGTCACCCGCGCGGTGCACGACACCGGCGCCGTCGTGCTCTGGGACCTGTGCCACTCCGCCGGCGCCGTCGCCGTCGACCTCGCGGGCTGGGACGCCGACCTCGCCGTGGGCTGCGGTTACAAGTACCTCAACGGCGGCCCCGGCGCGCCGGCGTTCGGTTACGTCGCGCCGCGCTGGCTGGGCGTCGTCGACCAGCCGATCACCGGCTGGTTCGGGCACGCGACGCCGTTCGCGCTGGAGCGCGACTACCGGCCGGCCGACGGCGTACGGCGGCTGCTCAGCGGCACCACGCCGGTCGTCGGGACGGCGGTGCTGGACGCCGCCCTGGACGCGTTCGACGGCGTGTCCATGGCCGACGTGCGGCGCAAGTCGCTGGCGCTCACCGACCTGTTCCTGGCGCTGGCGTCCGAGCGGCTCGGCGTGCACGGCGTCGAGGCCGAGGTGCCGCGTGACCACGCCGCCCGCGGCTCGCAGCTGTGCCTGCGGCTGCCCGAGGCGTACGGGTTCGTGCAGGCGCTGATCGCCCGCCGCGTCGTCGGCGACTTCCGCGAGCCCGACCTCGCCCGCTTCGGCGTCGCGCCGCTCTACACCCGCTTCACCGACGTGTACGACGCGGTCGAGCACATGGCCGCCGTCCTCGCCGCCGGCGAACACCGCCGCCCCGAGAACGTCGTCCGCGCCGCCGTCACCTGACGCGCCTCAGCGGTCGCGGTCGTAGGTGGCGATGATCACGCCGGTGGTGGTCGGGACGGACTTCACCAGCCGGAACGCCGCCAGCTGCGCGCCGTCGCGGAACAGCCGGGCGCCCTCGCCGAGCACCAGCGGATGGATCGACAGCACGAACTGGTCGACGAGGTCGTGCCGCAGCAGCGTCTGCACCAGCTCGCCGCTGCCCAGCACGCCGATGTCGCCGGGCTCGCGCTCCTTGACGGCGGCGATCTCGTCCCCGCCGATGAGGACGGAGTTCTCCCAGGTCAGCGGCTCGGTCAGGGTGGTCGAGACGACGTACTTGCGGGCGGCGTCGAGCACCGGCGTGAACGGGTTGCCGTCGGTCTGCTTCGGCCAGAACGCCTCGAACTGCTGGTACGTGACCCGGCCTAACAGCAGCGGCCCGCCCTGCTCGCCCTTCGCCATCCCCTCGCCCATCTCGCGCATGGCGACCTCGTCGCTGTAGGGCGCGGCCCATCCGCCGTGCCGGAAGCCGCCGCGGGTGTCCTCCTCCGGCCCGGCCGGCGCCTGCATGACGCCGTCGAGGCTGATGTTCTCGATGACGACGATCCTGCCCATGACGCTCCTCCTGCCAGATCTAAACTAAACGGTGTAGTAAACTCTACGCCCATGAGCCCACCCGATGACAAGACCGAGAGCAGGTCGGCCCGCAAGCACCGGGCGATCCTCGAGGCCGCCACCCGGGTGTTCCTGGCGCAGGGCTACGCCGGCACCACCATCGACCAGATCGCGGCCGAGGCCGCCGTGTCCAAGCCGACCGTCTACAAGCACTTCTCCGACAAGCAGGCGCTGTTCACCGAGATCGTGACGCGCACTGTCGACGAGGCGGCAGAACCGGTGCACGCCGAGGTCGCGAGCCTGCGCGACACCGGTGACGTCGCGGCCGACCTGCGCGACCTCGCCCGCCGGCAGCTGGCCATGGTGATGCGGCCGCGGCTGCTGCAGCTGCGCCGGCTGGTGATCGGCGAGGCCGGCCGCTTCCCCGAGCTGGGCCGGCTGTTCGCCGAGCGCGGCCCGGCCCGGACGATGGCCGACCTCGCGGCGGCGTTCCGCGGCCTGACCGAGCGCGGCCTGCTCGCCGCCGACGACGCCGAGCTCGCCGCCGCGCACTTCAACTGGCTGGTGATGTCCGTCCCGTTGAACCGGGCCATGCTCACCGGCGACGACGCTCCGCCGCCGGCCGCGGAGCTGCGTCGCTACGCCGACGAGGGCGTGCGGGTCTTCCTCGCCGCCTACGGCCGGCGCTGAGCCGGCGCAGCAGCCCTGACTCCCCCGGGACGCGAATCGGCCGGGCCGCCCAGGGGACGGCCCGGCCGAGTCTCTCCCGATCCTTCGTGGCTCAGAGCTTCTGGTAGATCTCGCGCATCAGCCGCGCGGTCTCGCTCGGGGTCTTGCCGACGGCGACCCCGGCGGCCTCGAGCGCCTCCTTCTTGGCCTGCGCCGTGCCCGACGAGCCGGACACGATGGCGCCGGCGTGGCCCATGGTCTTCCCCTCGGGCGCGGTGAAGCCCGCGACGTAGCCGACGACCGGCTTCGTGACGTGCTCCTTGATGTAGGCGGCCGCCCGCTCCTCGGCGTCGCCGCCGATCTCGCCGATCATGACGATCGCCTTGGTCTCGGGGTCGGCCTCGAACGCCTCGAGCGCGTCGATGTGCGTGGTGCCGATGACCGGGTCGCCGCCGATGCCGACGGCGGTGGAGAAGCCGATGTCGCGCAGCTCGTACATCATCTGGTAGGTCAGCGTGCCGGACTTGCTGACCAGGCCGATCGGGCCGGGGCCGGTGATGTCGGCCGGGATGATGCCGGCGTTGGACTTGCCGGGGCTGATGACGCCGGGGCAGTTCGGGCCGACGATGCGGGTCTTGTTGCCCTTGGACTGCGCGTAGGCCCAGAACTCCGCGGTGTCGTGCACCGGGATGCCCTCGGTGATGACGACCAGCAGCTCGATGCCGGCGTCGACGGCCTCGATGACGGCGTCCTTGGTGAACTTCGGCGGCACGAACGCGACCGACACGTTGGCGCCGGTCTTGTCCATCGCCTCGGCCACGGTGCCGAACACCGTGAGGACGGCCTCGGGGCTGAACTCGGTGAAGTCGAGCTCCTGGCCGGCCTTGCGGGCGTTGACCCCGCCGACGATCTTGGCGCCGGCCTTGAGCATCCGCTGCGTGTGCTTGGTGCCCTCGGCGCCGGTGATGCCCTGGACGATGATCCTGCTGTTCTCGTCGAGGAAGATTGCCATGACTCTCGTCGCCCCTACTTCGCTGCCGCGAGCTCGGCCGCGCGTCGCGCGGCACCGTCCATGGTGTCGACCTGCTCGATGAGGCCCTCGGGCGCCTTGGCGGCGAACTCCGACAGGATGCGCCGGCCCTCCTCGGCGTTGTTGCCGTCGAGACGGACGACCAGCGGCTTGGTGACCTGGTCGCCGCGGCTCTCGAGCAGCTCGAACGCGTGCACGATGCCGTTGGCGACGGCGTCGCAGGCGGTGATGCCGCCGAACACGTTGACGAAGACGCTCTTGACCTCGGCGTCGGACAGGATGATCTCGAGGCCGTTGGCCATGACCTCGGCCGACGCACCGCCGCCGATGTCCAGGAAATTCGCCGGCTTCACACTGTGCCCATCGACGGCGAACTCCTCGCCGGCGTAGGCGACCACGTCGAGCGTCGACATGACCAGGCCGGCGCCGTTGCCGATGATGCCGACCTCACCGGACAGCTTGACGTAGTTGAGGTCCTTCTCCTTGGCCCGCGCCTCCAGCGGGTCGGCGGCGGCCTTGTCCTCGAACTGCGCGTGCTCCTCGTGGCGGAACTCGGCGTTGTCGTCGAGGCTGACCTTGCCGTCGAGCGCGACGACCTTGCCGTCGGGCGTCTTCACCAGCGGGTTGACCTCGACCAGCGTGGCGTCCTCGCTGGTGAACACCGTCCACAGCTTCTGCAGGATGTCGACGACCTGGTCGCGGACGTCGGCGGGGAAGCCCGCGGCGTCGGCGATCTCGGCGGCCTTCGCGGCGTCGACACCGGCGATGGCGTCGACCGGGATGCGGGCCAGCGCCTCGGGCCGCTCGACCGCCAGCTGCTCGATCTCCATGCCGCCCTCGACGCTGGCCATGGCCAAGTACGTGCGGTTGGCGCGGTCGAGCAGGTAGGAGACGTAGTACTCCTGGTCGATGTCGCTGGCCTGGGTGACGAGCACCCGGTGGACCGTGTGGCCCTTGATGTCCATGCCGAGGATCGCCCCGGCCTTCTCGGCGGCCTCGTCGGGGTTCTCGGCCAGCTTGACGCCACCGGCCTTGCCGCGGCCGCCCGTCTTCACCTGCGCCTTGACGACCACCTGGCCGCCGATCTCGGCCGCCGCGGCACGTGCGGCGTCGGCCGTCTCGACCACGGACCCCGGCAGCACCGGGACCTCGTGCTTGGCGAAGAGCTCCTTCGCCTGGTACTCCATCAGGTCCACGCGAATCCATCCCTTGTGTCGGCCGCGATTCGAGGGCAGCCTATCCGCCGACGACGATCTCCCGGATCGCGGTCTCCCCGTTGACCGTGATCGTGACGGTGGCGGTGCCGGCCCGCAGCCCCTGGATCGTGCCGGCCACGGGGTCGACGGCGACGACGGCCCAGCGCGGCGCCTCGGCGGCCGGGCCGACGTGGACGCCGGTGCCGCCCCACTGCGCCGACACGGGCCACCGCACCGGAACCGTCCGTGCGCCGTCCTGGGCGACGCTGGCCGAGACCTCGCCGGTCGCGCCGGCGACCAGGGTCGCCGGGGCCTGCAACGCGATGGCGTCGACCCGGGCCCGCACCTCGGCCCGCAGCCACAGGTCGTCGTCGCCCTGGTCGCCGCGCGACGGCTCGAGGCCGAGCAGGGTCCAGCCGGTGAAGCCGCCGTTGTCCGGGGTCGAGGCCGGGCCCTTGCCGGAGTTGCCGTTGACGAGGAACGGCACGCCGTCGACCGAGCCGGCGTCGAAGACACCCGCGTGCGCGCCGACGAACGCCGCGGACTTCCCGCTCGCGGCCTCGAAGCCGGCGAGCCAGGTCTCCAGCATCGCCGCCTCGCGCCGGTCGGCGAGCTGGCTGTTCGCGGTCGGCAGCGGGTCGTTGGGCGGGTGGTGGGCGAACACCAGTACCCCGGTGACCTCCGGGTCGGCCGCCGCCTCGTCGAGAGCTCTGCGCAGCTCGGCGATCTGCGCGAACCCGCCGCCGCGCAGCGAGCCGAACGCGGAGTTCAGCGTGATGATCCGGGTGGCGCCGTCGTCCGTCGGCAGGTCGACGGTGTGCTGGGTGGCGCCGAACTCCTCGATGAAGTTGCCGATCGGGCCGCCCTGCACCTCGTGGTTGCCCGGCACGTAGTACCAGGGGAAGTCGACGCCGGCCAGCTCCTCGTCCAGCACCCGGCGGGCGAGGTCGAAGTCGATCGGCGCCGCCTCGTCGACCAGGTCGCCGTTGATGACCAGCGCGTCCGGGTCCTCGGCGACGATCTCGCGCAGCGTCCGGCGGGCGGCGGCGACGATGTCGCTGTCCGGGTTGCGCCCGACGAACTGCGAGTCGCTCATGACGGCGATCCGCTGGCCGGCCTCGTCGGCGGTGCCGTTCGTGACGATGACCGGGTCGGCGAAGCGTTCGGCGGCCGGCAGCTCGACCTCGGGGGCGATCTCGACCGTGATGTCGCTGAACGACGTCTCGCCGTGGTAGCTGCGGGCGCCGGAGGCCTCGACGGCGTAGATGTCGCGGAACCGCAGCGGGTACTCGGTGCCGGCCGGGACCGGGAACGTCAGCTGCTGCCAGCCGGTGAACGTCGTGTAGCCGCCGTTCAGCGTGAGCAGCGTGCCGTTGGGGTCGTAGACGCGCATCCGGATCCAGGTGCCCTGGCCGTCGCCCTTCACCCACGCCTTGATGGTCTGCGGCTGCCCCGGCAGGGTGAACTGCGTTGGCGGCGCGGCGTACGCGGCCCGGGTGTTCGGCCCGGTGAAGTCGTAGGTCAGCCGGATGCCGTCGCGCCCGTCCGGGCCTTCGGTGGGCGCGATGGCGCCGGTGGCCCGGGCGAAGCTGATCGTCCAGCGGGCGGCGTCGTCGAACGTCGCCACCGGGACCTCGGTGAGGCCCACCGTGACGGCGACGCTGGTGCTGACACCGGCGGCGGTCAGCGTCAGCAGCGCGGACCCGGTGCCGACCAGCGGGCGGACGGTGAACCCGTCGCCGTCGGGAACCAGCTCGACCACGCCGTCGCCGCCGGTGACGGTGACGTCGGCGGGCTCGATGGGCGCGCGGTAGCCGTCGATGTCGTAGCCGGTGAGCGCCAGGCTGCCGGTGTCGTCGGCGCCGCCCAGCGGGATCAGCGTGGCCGTCGGCTCCAGTCGCCGCAGCTCGCCGAGCACCGTGATGCCCAGCTCGCCCTCGGCGCCGAGCACCGCGGCCCGGATGTCGGCGTCGCCCGGCGCGATGCCGGTGACGACGGCGGTGTCCGGGGTGGTGCCGCGGAGCACGGAGGCGACCCGGCGGTCCGACGTCGTCCAGCGCGGCCGGGCCTCGACCGGGGCGAACGTCTCGTCGTGGCCGCGCGCCTCAACGGTGCGGGTGAGGCCGGGGAAGACGCGGTCGGCGTTCTCGGCGTCGCCGTCGCCGGCCAGGACACGGAAGCCGTCCAGTTCGCCGGAGCCCTCGGCGGCGAACAGCGCCAGGCCGTTGGCGACCGACCGCTCCGTGCCGTCGGACGGGCTGTTGACGACGGTGCGGTCGTCGGTGCCGGGGTCGCGGACGACGAGCGTGGACGAGCCGCCGCCGTCGATGTTCAGTGCGTCGTAGGCGCCGAGGTCGTCCATCAGCTCGGCGAACTCGGTGAGCGTCATGCCGCGGGAGTGCGCCTGCTTGCCGTCGACGGACACCAGATACATGGTGCGGCCGTCCTCGGACAGGCCGATGGACGTGCGGGCGGCCGGCTCGGTGTCGGTGAAGGTCCGCTGTACGCCGTCGTCGACCAGCAGGTGGTTGCCGCCGACCGCGACCACCACGTCCTCGAGGTCCGAGCGCGGCGCGTACGACACGTCGACGGTGTCGCCCGGCTGCAGTTCGAGCAGCGCGGCGGCGCCGGCGTCGCGGCCGACCAGCACGACGGTGTCCGCCGCGATCGTGCCGGACCCGAGCGTCGCGCCCACGGCGGTGACGACGCCGTCGGTGACGGTGACCTCGGCCTTGGCGCTCGCGGCCGGGACGGTGTTCGCGCGGGTGTAGCTGCCCCACTGCGAGGTGAAGACGCCGATGCCGCCGGCCGGGAGGCTGAACGTGTTCACGCCCGCGAGCCGCAGGCTCACTCCGTCGCCGGTGACCGCGGTGCCTTCCAGGAAGACCTGCGCGAGCGCGGCGGCGCCGTTGCTGGACACCGCGAGCGCGTTCTCGTGCCCGGCGGTGGGCGCGGTGACCATGCCCTCGTCGCGGCTCACCCCGGCGCCGAGCGGGGCGTTGGAGTTGTTGATGTCGTAGAAGTCACCGTTGATCGCGGCGGTCGCGCCGCTCGCCTCGGCCAGCGACCGGACGGTGGCGGTCGTCGTCACCTCGCCGGAGTACTGGTAGTCCAGCGTGACGCCGGAGTCGAGGTCGACCTCGAGGATGCTGCCGGCGTTCCAGCCGCCGTCCTCGAGGCGGGAGAACGTCGTCAGCTCCATCCCCGGGGCGATGGCCTGCCGGTCGGTGTCGACCAGGACCGATTCGCCGGGGCGGGTGAGGTCGTCCGGTTCGACGGCGGCAGCCGCCGGAACGACGAGCAGGCCGCCGAGGAGGAGTGCGGAAATGGAGAGGGCGGCGGAGCGCGCGCGATCACGTCGATTCAGCACGGAGTTCACCCCATCGATGCCGGACGACCCGTCATCGAGCGCCGGGCCGCAACTCGGTGAATTTCCGGCAAACCTTACCGAGTCAGGGCATACCTGTGCTATCGGCGGAAAGGATTTTCAGCGGAATCGGTGACTCAGGACGCCTGGGCGCGGTCGCGCAGGGTGTCGACCCACGCGACGATCTCCTGCGTCGAGGCGCCGGGCGTGAACACCCGGGCGACGCCGAGCTCCGTCAGCAGCGGGATGTCCGCGTCGGGGATGATGCCGCCGCCGAACACCACGATGTCGCGCGCGTCGCGCTCGGCCAGCAGCTCGAGCACACGCTTGAACAGCGTCATGTGGGCGCCGGAGAGAATGGACAGCCCGATGGCGTCGGCGTCCTCCTGGATGGCCGCCTCGACGATCTGTTCCGGCGTCTGGTGCAGCCCGGTGTAGACGACCTCGACCCCGGCGTCACGCAGGGCGCGCGCGACCACCTTGGCGCCTCGGTCGTGCCCGTCGAGTCCGGGCTTCGCGACCACCACGCGCAGGGGACGTCCCTCCGCCATGACTACCTCCAGGGAACAACGCTGATCCGACGGATGTTGACGACAGTACCTGCAGACGAGGCCCGCCCTCCGTTCGGCGGAGTGGACTCCGTAGAGTGACTGAGGGCTGCTCAGTGTGACGCAGATCACATGTCACAGAGCGTCACGAACGTTGCGCACGCAAGGTTGATCAAGGTTTCACCGTCGATCGAGGTCACGACCCGATTACGGGCTACCCAGCGTTGCTTCCGGTGTCACAGTCCGTGACCACGTGGCGAAACGCTGGGGAGGAGGGGTTTGGCAGGACCCCTAGGGGGCGGTTAATGTCCTCCGAGTCCTTGTCCCCGGCGAAAGGTTCTGGCGTGTCGCAACGCTCCGGCAGCGGGCGTCACCGTAGCCGCCGCAGACACGTCAGTGTCCCGTCGGTGGTCGGCTCCGTAGCGGTAGCAGCAGCGGCCTCCGGGGCTCTGGCCATGCCACATGCGGTCGGCTCGACCGACTCGGACGGACTCAACGCCATCGCGCAGCGCCCCCAGCAGTCGGGGCAGCCCACCGAGGCCGGCGCACTCGACACCCTGGTCGCCGCGGAGCAGTCGCTCGCGGCCGAGACCGGCGAGGTCGCCCAGGAGGCGCACACCCGCATCGTCGAGCAGCAGCGCATCGAGGCCGCCGAGGCGGCCGCCCGCGCCGAGCGCGAGGCCAAGCGCTGGCTCCTGCCGGTCGACAACTACCGCATCACCGCCGGCTTCGGCGCCGGCGGCTCCATGTGGTCCAACCGCCACACCGGCCTCGACTTCGCCGCCCCCACCGGCACCGAAGTACGGTCACTCTCGTCCGGCGAGATCATCTTCGCCGGTTACGACGGTCCCTACGGCAACAAGATCGTCATCCGCCACTGGGACGGCACCGAAACCTGGTATTGCCACCTCTCTCGCTTCGTCCTCCGTTCCGGCGAGGTCGCGCCCGGCGAGGTCATCGGCCGGGTGGGTTCCACCGGCAACTCCACCGGCCCGCACCTCCATCTCGAGGTCCACCCCGACGGCGGCGACCCGGTCAACCCGCGCTCCTGGCTCGAGGACCACGGCGTCGACGTCTGACGCTCTCTCTACTACCCGGCCCGCGCGGCAGTATGCGCGTTCCGCCGGAATCGGGCCGATGCCCGACGCGGTCGGCGCGCACACACCAGAGCAAGGGCTGGCCGGTACGTCCCGGGCGTGTTGACACCCACGTCAACAGTCGGCGCTCATGTCACCCCCTGCGATCATGACCGGCCCCGGCGCAGCGCTGGTGCGCGAGCCCGCGAGCCGGGCGGGGCGGTACGGCGCGAAGAGCCCGACGACCGGCATCGCCGCTCGACATGATCGCGGGCGACCTCAGCCGAGTTCGTCGGCCAGCTCCAGCCAGCGCTCCTCCAGCGCCTCGCGCTCCCCGTGCACCGACCGCAGCTCGGTGTCGAGGGTCAGCACCTTCTCGTGGTCGGTGGCGTTGTCGGCGATCTGCTCGTGCAGCGTCTTCTCGCGCCGCTCCAGCTTCTCCAGCTCTCGCTCGATGCGGGCGATCTCCTTGCGCGCCGCCCGCGTGTCGCCTGTCCGCGTACGAGCCGCAGCGGGCGCGGCCTCCGCGGCCGCGGCCGTCGCCTCGCGCCGCAGCTCCAGGTACTGGTCGACCCCGCGCGGCAGTTGCACGATCCGCCCGTCGCCCATGAGCGCCCAGACGGCGTCGGTGACGCGCTCGAGGAACCAGCGGTCGTGGCTGACGACGACCAGCGACCCCGGCCAGCCGTCCAGGACGTCCTCCAGGACGTTCAGCGTCTCGACGTCGAGATCGTTGGTCGGCTCGTCGAGCAGCAGCACGTTGGGCTCGCCCATCAGCAGCCGCAGCAACTGCAGCCGGCGCCGCTCGCCACCGGACAGGTCGCCGACGAGCGTCCACTGGCGCTGCCCGGCGAAGCCGAACCGCTCCAGCAGCTGCCCGGCCGTGACGGTGTCGCCGCCGCCCAGCTGGATGTCGCGGCGCACCTCTTCGACGGTCGGCAGAACCCGCTTTCCCGGATCGAGGCCGGCGACCTCTTGGTGGAGGTGCGCGACGGCGACCGTGCGGCCGATCTTCACCAGGCCGGCGTCGGGCGCGAGCGAGCCGTCGAGCAGCCGCAGCAGCGTCGTCTTGCCGGCGCCGTTGACGCCGACGATGCCGGCGCGGTCGCCGGGCCCGAGCCGCCACGTGACGTGGTCGAGCAGCGTCCGGCCGCCGAGCGTGACGGTGACGTCCTCGGCGTCGAACACGCTCTTGCCCAGCCGCGTCGTCGCCATCTTCGCCAGCTCGTACCGGTCGCGAGCTGGGGGTTCGTTCTCGATCAGGGCGTTGGCGGCGGCGATGCGGAAGCGCGGCTTGGACGTCCGCGCGGGCGGCCCGCGGCGCAGCCAGGCCAGCTCTTTGCGCAGCAGGTTCTGCCGGCGCGCTTCGTCGGCGGCGGCCAAACGGACCCGCTCGGCGCGGGCCAGGACGTACTCGGCGTAGCCGCCCTCGTAGGAGTGGACGGCGCCGTCGACGACCTCCCACGTGGTGGTCGCGACGGTGTCGAGCAGCCACCGGTCGTGCGTCACCATGACGAGAGACCGGTTTCCCGCGGCGAGGTGTGTCGACAGCCAGTCGATCGCCTCGACGTCCAGATGGTTGGTCGGCTCGTCGAGCAGGACGAGGTCGTCGTCGCCGATCAGCAGGCGCGCCAGCGCGACCCGGCGGCGCTCGCCACCGGACAGCGGGCCGATCGGGGCCTCCATCGACAACCCCGGCAGCAGGTGCGCCAGCACGTCGCGGATGCGCGCGTCGCCGGCCCACTCGTGCGTCGCGCGGTCGCCGATGACCGCCTCGCCGACCGTCTGGCCGGGATCGAGCTCGTCGCCCTGGCCGAGCCGCCCGACGCGCAGCCCGCCGGTGCGGCTGACCCGCCCGGAGTCGACCTGCTCGAGCCCGGCGAGCACGCGCAGCAGCGTCGACTTGCCGCTGCCGTTGCGCCCCACGATGCCGACGCGGTCACCGTCGGCGACACCGAGCGAGACGCCGTCGAGGATGAACCGGGTGCCGTAGGCCAGCGAGGCCGACTCGAGGTTGATGAGGTTGCGGGGCGCCATTGGGACCGAGCTTACTTTCCCTCGTGGGACTCACCGCAGCCTGGGACCTCGCCGGTCGGCATCGGCCGAGTCCTCACACCGGGCAGTAGTGCCGGTTCTTGCCGCCCACCTGCTCGAGCCGGTGCTCGGACATCGGGTGATGGCACAGCGGGCACTCGACCACCCGGGCCGGCCGCGGCGGCGGCGCGTCGTCCTGACGGCCCAGGTCGGCCGGGCCGAGCAACGGCATCAGCACCTCGGTGAGCCGGCCGTACCACGGCAGCTTCCTCTTCATGCCTTAATAGTTAGCACACTAATCAATAGTGTGCGATAGAGTGTGACCATGACGACAGACCTCGGCGACGACCCGCTGGCCCTCGACCGGCAGGTCTGTTTCGCGCTGGCCGTCGCCGCCCGCAGCGTCATCGGCCTGTACCGGCCGCTGCTCGAGCCGATGGGCCTCACGCACCCGCAGTACCTCGTCATGCTCGCGCTGTGGGAGCGCGAGCCGCGCTCGGTCAAGGACCTCAGCACCACGCTGCAGCTGGAGTCGGCGACGCTGTCCCCGCTGCTCAAGCGGCTGGAGGCGGCCCGCTACGTCACGCGGCGGCGCAGCGCCGACGACGAGCGGCTGCTGGTGGTCGAGCTGACCGACGCCGGCCGCGCGCTGCGCGACGAGGCCGAGAAGATCCCCTACGCCATCGTCGAGCGGCTGGCCATGCCGGTCTCCGAGCTCGAGGATCTGCACGCCTCGCTCACCCGGGTCATCACCGCGGCGACGTCTCAGGGGTGAGGTCGACGGCGTCCAGGTGCGCCCGCTGCCCCTCGCGGTCGAGGATGGTGAGGATCTCCGCCGGCCCTTCGTGGGCGACGATGGCGTGCGGCGCCATGGTCGAGAACTGCGCCGCCTGACCGGCCGCGACCAGGATCACCCGCTCACCGAGGTACAGCCGGATCGTCCCGGACAGCACGGTGAACCAGTCGTGGCCCGGGTGTACGCGCAGCCGCGCCGGCCGCGTCAGCCGGGTGATCCGCATCTTGGCGACGGTGAGTCCGTGCGGCCCGTCGTCGCGCGACAGCTGCCAGATCGTCGCGCCGTGGTGGCGGTCGTGCCGCGGCCGGATGACGACGTCGGCGTCCTCGACCGGCTCGACCAGCTGGTCGAGGGTGGTGTCGAGGGCGCGGGCGATGGGCACCAGCTGGTCGATCGAGATGCGCCGCGCGCCGGTCTCGATGCGGCTCAGCGTGGACGGGCTCAGGTGGCAGCGGGCGGCCAGGGCGTCCAGCGACCAGCCCTTGGCCTGCCGAAGTCCGCGGATCCGGGCACGGATCACGGCGTCGACGTCGATCTCGTCTTGCGTCATCGGCAAGACTCTATGCGATCAGCGCACCGGTCGCCTACCGTCGCCGGTATGGGCCATCACGACCACGATCATGACCACCACCACGACGACTCGTCGCTCGCCGACCTGCTCGACCTCGACGCCGTCGTGCTGCACGAGTACTGGACCGGCGCACTGGACTGGGTACGGCGTGCGGCCGGCGGTGACGGGCAGCGCATCGTCGACCTCGGCGCCGGGACCGGCACCGGCACGTTGCTGCTGGCGCACCGGTTCGACCACGCCGAGGTGATCGCCGTCGACGCGTCCGCCGAGATGCTGCACCGCGTCCGCGCGAAGGCCCAGGATCAGGGGCTGGCCGACCGCATCACCACGGTCCACGCCGACCTCGACGAACGCTGGCCGGTCCCCGGCCCGGTGGACCTCACCTGGGCGTCGCTGTCGCTGCATCACCTGGCCGACCCCGACCGCGTGCTGCGCGACGTCCACGCCGCCACCCGCCCGGGCGGGCTGATCGCCGTCGCGGAGTTCCCCGTCCAGCTGCGCTTCCTGCCCGACGGCGCCGGCGCCGCGCTGGAGTCGCGGCTGCTGGAGCGGATCGGCCGCTATCAGGCCGAGCGGCTGCCGGAGCTCGGATCGGACTGGGCGGCCCGGCTCACGGCGGCCGGCTTCGCGCTGCTCGACGAGCGGACGTTCGACATCGACCTCGCTCCCGCACCGTCGGAGGCCGCCGACTACGCCGCGCTCTGGTTCGGCCGCATGCGCGACCGGCTGGACGATCTGGACCCCGCGGACGCCGCGGCCCTGGCCGGCCTGCTGGACGGCGACGGCCCCGGCACCCTCCACCGCCGCGACGACTTTCGGGTGCGCGGCACCCGCACGGTCACCCTCGCCCGCCGCCCCTGAGCACCGATCGCCGCCCCCACCGTTGTTGATCGTGGAGTAGTTCGGGTATTCATCGGACATTTCGGGCCGTGATTGCCGAACAACTCCACGATCAACCGGCGGGGGTGTGCGGTTCGCCGCCGGTGAGCGACGCCCGCCACGGGTGGTCGGGGATCGTCAACGCGAGCGCGTGGTCCAGCCAGGCCAGCGCCGCCGCGTCCAGCATCGGGCGCACGGCGGCGAAGTCGGCCTCGTCCTTCGGTCGCGTGCTCTTGGCCTTGTAGAAGAGCTGGATCTCCGGCCGCAGGTACGGCAGCCCGTCCGCCGACCGCCCGCCGATCGACGCGGCCGGGGCCCGGATCCGCCCGTCGCGCCGCGACCGCCACTGCGCACCGTCCGCCTCGTCGACCATGAGCTGCAGCTCCCACGCCGCCGACGACGGGCGGCGGCACCACACGTCGTGCACGTGGTCCGGCAGCGGCTCGTCCGACGGCCAGCGCCGCAGCGTCCCGGGCGGATCGGCCGCCCACAGCTCCCAGCCGGTCAGGACGGCGTGCAGCTCGCCCGCGGCCGGCCGCAGCACCAGCACGTCGATGTCGCCGTGCGCCCGCCACGAGCGGCCCACGGCCAGCTCGAACGCGTACCCGCCGGCGATCCACCACGGCCGCGGCCATCCCGCGAACAGCGACCCCACGGCGGACGGGGCCAGCGGCGCCCAGCGGCCCAGCGGCGGGTGGGCGCTCACGTCCCGATGGTCGCCGGGCCGGTGACCGCGACGGCACTGGCACAGGTGCCCGACGAGGCGAGGCCGACGGCCAGCGCGCCCGCGGACACACCGTCGCGGGCCAGGAAGACGCACGTCGGCCCGGAGCCGGACACGATGCCGGCCAGCGCGCCGAGCTCGCGCCCGGCCCGCAGGGTGTCGCCCAGCGCCGGCCGGAGCGCCAGCGCCGCCTCCTGCAGGTCGTTGTGCAGCAGCCCGGCCAGGGCGTCCACATCGGCCGACGACAGGGCCGCCAGCAGCTCGCCGGGCACCGCGGGCGCCGGCACCTTGCGGTCGGAACGGAGATCGTCGAGCCGGCGGTAGACCTCGGGCGTCGAGAGGCCGCCGTCGGCGAAGGCCAGGACCCAGTGCAGCGACCCGCCGACCGGCACCGGGCGCAGCCGCTCGCCGCGTCCCGTCCCGACGGCCGTCCCGCCACTGAGCGCGAACGGCACGTCGCTGCCGAGCCCGGCGGCGAGGGCGCTGAGCCGCGACTCCGGCATCCGCAGCCCCCAGAGGCGGTCGCAGGCCAGCAGGGCGCCCGCGGCATCGGCGCTGCCGCCGGCCAGACCGGCGGCGACCGGGATCGCCTTGTGCACGCGCAGGAGCGCACCGCTGCGCAGCCGGGCGCGGCGGGCCAGCGCCCGGGCGGCGCGGACGGCGAGGTTGGACTCGTCCGCGGGCGTGTGCTCCGCGTACGGCCCGCTCACGCTGACGCTGACGGCGTCGGCGTGGACGGCCGAGACCTCGTCGTAGAGCGAGACGGCGTGGAAGACGGTGGCGAGCTCGTGGAAACCGTCGGAGCGGACGGGGCCGACGGACAGCATCAGATTGATCTTCGCCGGGACGCGGGCGATCACCTTCAGCACCAGCGTGACCTTACCGGATATACCTGCTCAAGAGTGGCCGGAGGCGTTCATTGCGGGACGCGCCGCCGCGATTCGGGTGAAGTCGTCGACGGTGAGCTGTTCCCCGCGCGCCCGGGGATCGACGCCGGCCGCGGTGAGCACCGCCTCCGCGGCCGCGGGTGACCCGGCCCAGCCGCTCAGCGCCGCCCGCAGCGTCTTGCGCCGCTGGGCGAACGCGGCGTCGACGACGGCGAAGACGGCGGCCCGCTCGGCCGGCTCTCGGCCGGCCTCGACGTCGGCACGACGCTCCAGCAGCACCAGCCCGGAGTCGACGTTGGGCACCGGCCAGAACACGCTGCGACCCACGGACCCGGCCGGCGACACCGTCGCGTACCAGGCCGCCTTCACCGAGGGGACGCCGTACGTGCGCGAGCCGGGCGGCGCGGCCAGCCGGTCGGCGACCTCCTTCTGCACCATCACCAGGGCTCGCGACAGGCTCGGGAACGTCTCGAGCAGGTGCAGCAGCACCGGCACGGACACGTTGTAGGGCAGGTTGGCGACCAGCGCCGTCGGCGCCGGCCCCGGCAGCCCGGACACGCGCAGCGCGTCGGCCGGCACCACCTCGAGGCGGTCCGCCAGGCCCGGCGCGTACTCGCCCACCGTCGACGGCAGCCGCGCCGCCAGCACGGGGTCGACCTCGACGGCCACCACCCGGGAGACGACGGGCAGCAGCGCCAGCGTCAGCGAGCCCAGCCCGGGTCCGACCTCGACGACGACGTCGCCGGCGCCGACACCGGACACCCGGACGATCCGGCGCACGGTGTTGGGGTCGATGACGAAGTTCTGGCCCAGCGTCTTGGTCGGCCGCAGGTCCAGCTCGGCCGCCAGACGGCGAACGTCCGCCGGCCCCAGGAGTCTGGGACCGGCGGACGTCTCGTCGTTCTGCACTGCCCGAGCCTATCGGCCCGGGCGGGGCCGAGGGCCGAACCGGCGTCAGCCGAGCGGCAGGCCGAGCGACCGGGCGCAGGCCGGCCAGTCGCCGTACCCGCCGCGGTTGTCGCGGACCTTCTCGGCGATGCGGATCTGCTCGGCCTTGCTGTTCTCGTGCGGGTAGCCGGAGCCGCCGAACGCGCGCCAGGTGCTCAGCGAGAACTGCAGGCCGCCGTAGTAGCCGTTGCCGGTGTTGATGGACCAGTTGCCACCGGACTCGCACTGCGCCAGGCGGTCCCACACGCCGCCGTCGACGTCGTCGCCGCTGTCGCCGCCGCTGGACTCGTCCTCCGCCGGTGGGGGCGGGGGCTCCTTCGTGCCGATGAGCACGACCTGGTCGACCGGGGCCGCGACGATGGTCTCCGACAGGACCTCCTGCGAGGACAGCTCGCCGTCGATGTAGGTGTTCTGCACCACCCGCTCGACCGTGCCCTCCTTGCCCTCGGTCTCGACCGACTCGGTGCCCTTCTCGAGGGAGTCGTCCTCCTGCTCGGTCACCTCGAACGGCACCGCCTCGGTGACGGTCGCGGTCTCGACGGTGACCCGCCGGACGGTGACGGCGAGGGAGTCGGCCAGCGCGGTGTCGAGCGCGGGTTCGACGAGGTCGAGGTCGCCGACCGTGATGCCGGCGTCGGTGAGCGCCTCGCTGACGGTCAGGGCGGTCGTCGTGACCGGGTTGGTCGCGCCGTCGGCGGTGACGGTGATCTCCTTCGGGGTGCGGACCTCGAAGTCGATGCCGCCGCGGCCGATGGCCTGCGAGCGGTCGACGGAGAGGTCGGCGCCCTCGGCGCGGATGTTGAGGTCGCCGAGCGCCTCGTCGACCGACAGCGCGGTGGTCCAGATCTCCCGTTCCTCGCCGTCGACGGTGACGGTGACCTGCCGCGCGTAGCGGACGGTGATCTCGGTGCCGTCCTCGATCTCGCTGTCCAGCGAGGGGATGACCTCGTCCCGGGCGCCCACTTCGATGTTCCGCTCGTCGAGGACGTCCTCGACACTGCCGCCGAAGGTGTGCACGGTCTCGGTCTTGCCGTCGACGGTGAGGGCGACGGCGTTGTCGAGCGTGATGTAGGCGACACCGCCGCCTACCAGAGCAGTGACGACGGTGGCATTGATCGCCAACGTCTTCGCGGACAGGCGCACTGTGCTCCTTGGTCGTACCCTCCGGGCACGGGACCGGGCGGCTGGGCCGGTCATCCGATCCGCCGAGCGTCCGTGCACGTGACGCGCGCACCGCTCGCCGGCCGGTGTGACTGGCCGTTCGTGTGCCACCCGAAGCTTCCCCGACCCCGGCTAACAATCTCGGGACGGTAACGCATGGCGGGCGGCCGGACAACTGTGGCGAACCCTCGAACCGGACATTTCGCCGCCCGGGGCGCAGTTGTGACACTGTGACGCTCCCACGCGGGACGCACCCGCGCGCCCGCGCGCGACGCCCTGCGTCCGCACCCATGTGACCAGCGGAAATGACGTCCTGTCACCATGACCCGAAAGCGCGGTCGGTGTTCGCCTGGAGCGTGTGACACACGGTCTCGAGGTCCTGCCCGAGCGTCTCGGCGATCAACCGGACGGTCACCGGGACCAGGTACGACGCGTTCGGGCGGCCGCGATACGGGTGCGGCGTGAGGAACGGCGCGTCGGTCTCGACGAGCAGGTTCTCAGGCGGCGTGACGGAGAGAGCGGCCCGCAGGCCGGCCGCGTTCTTGAACGTGACCGGACCGGCGAAGGACAGGAACCAGCCTCGCTCTGCGACGTGGCGGGCGAAGGTCTCGTTCCCCGAGAAACAGTGAAATACGACACAATCGGGCGTCTCGGCGTCGTCGAGGACCCGCAGGACGTCGTCGTGGGCGTCCCGGTCATGGATGGTCAGGACCAGTCCGCGCCGCCGGGCGATCTCGATGTGCGCCCGCAGCGAGTACTCCTGGGCGGCCCGTCCCTCGGGGCCGGTGCGGAAGTGGTCCAGACCGGTCTCGCCGATGCCGCGCACCCGCGGGCTCGAGCCGGCCAGCCGGTCGATCTCGGCCAGCGCGTCGTCGAGCTCGCCGGACGCGGCCAGCTTCGGCGCCTCGTTCGGGTGCAGCGCGACCGTCGCGACGACCGACGGGTACCGCTCGGCGACCTCGACGGCCCAGGCCGCGCCGGGCAGGTCGCAGCCGACCTGCACGACGCGGGTCACGTTCACCTTCGCCGCGGCGTCCAGCGCCTCCGTGACGCCGAACGCGTCGCCGTCCTCGCCGTCGGCGATGTCCATGTGGCAGTGCGTGTCGGTGACCGGCAGCGGGAGCGGCTCGGGCAGCGGGGGCCGGGACCGGTCGCGCTTGCGGCCGGACTCGTCGGTGGCCGACCGCCGTTCGCGGGGCGCGTCCGTCACTGGTCGTCGGTGGCGAGGTCCAGCCGCGGGAACAGCGCGTCGCCCTTGGTCACCTCGGCGCCGGCGACCAGCTGGCCCCAGCGGCCGGCGTCGGCGATCGGCTGAGCCGGCAGCGCGCCGAGTGCCTTCTCGGCGCCCAGCGACTCCCACAGCTTCGCCGACGCCTTCGGCATGACCGGGTTCAGTAGCACGGCCAGCGCCCGCAGCGCCTCGGCGGAGGAGTACAGGATGGTGGCCAGCCGCTCGCGCTGCGCCTCGTCCTTGGCGACCGCCCACGGCTGCTGCTCGGTGATGTAGCCGTTGGCGGCGTCGACCAGCGTCCAGACGGCGGCCAGCGCCTCGTGCGGCGCGACGCGGTCGACGGCGGCGTCGGCGTCGGCGGCCGCCTTGGCGGCGACGGCGGCCAGCGCGGTCTCGGCGTCGGTCTGCGGTCCGGGGGCCGGCAGCGCGCCGTCGAAGTAGCGGCCGATCATCGCCGCCACCCGCGAGGCCAGGTTGCCCAGCCCGTTGGCCAGCTCGGCCTGGTAGCGCGCCGCGATGTCCTCCCACGAGAACGAGCCGTCGTTGCCGAAGGCGATGGCGCGCAGGAAGTAGTAGCGGAACGCGTCGGAGCCGAACGTGTCGGTGATCTGCGCCGGCGCGATGCCGGTGAGCTTGGACTTGCTCATCTTCTCGCCGCCGACCAGCAGCCAGCCGTGCGCGAACACCTTCTTCGGCAGCGGCACCTCGGCGGCCATGAGCATGGCCGGCCAGATGACCGCGTGGAAGCGCAGGATGTCCTTGCCGACGAAGTGGATGTCGGCCGGCCAGGTGCGGGCGAACTTCTCGTCGTCGGCGCCGTAGCCGGCCGCCGTCGCGTAGTTGAGCAGCGCGTCGACCCACACGTAGATGACGTGCGACTCGTCCCACGGCACCGTGATGCCCCAGTCGAACGTCGACCGGGAGATCGAGAGGTCCTGCAGGCCCTGCTTGACGAACGCCAGCACCTCGTTGCGGGCGCTCTCGGGCTGCACGAAGTCGGGGTTCTGCTCGTAGAACTCCAGCAGCCGCTCGGTGTAGGCGGACATGCGGAAGAAGTAGTTCGTCTCCGACAGCTTCTCGACCGGCCGGCCGTGGATCGAGCAGACCAGCTGCCCCTCGTACTCGCCGGTGCCCTCGACGAGGTCGCCGGGCTGCTTGTACTCCTCGCAGGCGACGCAGTAGTAGCCCTCGTAGGTGCCCTCGAAGATCTCGCCCTTGTCGTACAGGTGCTGGATGAACTCCTTCACCCGCTCGACGTGGCGGGCCTCGGTGGTGCGGATGAAGTCGTCGTTCGACGCGTCGATGGTCTGCAGCACCGGTTTCCAGGCGCTCTCGACCAGCCGGTCGGCCCACTCCTGCGGAGTGACGCCGTTCGCCTGCGCCGTCCGCAGCACCTTCTCGCCGTGCTCGTCGGTGCCGGTGAGGAACCAGACGTCCTCCTGGCGCTGACGGTGCCAGCGGGCGATGAAGTCGGTGGCGACCGTGGTGTACGCGTGGCCGATGTGCGGTGCGTCGTTGACGTAGTAGATCGGCGTGGTGACGTAGAACGCCTTGGGCATGCGCCCGATGGTAGTCCCCGCGCTCCCATGATCATCAACGGTTGCCGACGTCATGGTGTCGCCAGCGGTCGATGATCATGGGAACGCGGCAGGCGGAACCGCACGGGCGAGGCACTCCGGTCCACCCTCGTCGCTGAGCACGCGGCCTTGCTCGGCCGCGACGCCGCACGGATCGCCGAAGAGGTCGGCGTGCCCATACCGGAGTGTGGCGTAGCCGTGGGCGGTGGCGCGATTGTCGCGACGGCGGTCGCGGAACCGGCCCTCGTCGGCGTGTCCGACCCGCCCGTCGAGCTCGACGCGCAGCGCGTACCGGTCGTAGTCCACGTCCACCCAGATGACCCGGTCGCCGGCGACCCGCCGCTGCCGATGGCCGCGCGGCAGCGCGTGCGCGCGTTCGACGGCGCGGAGGTGTCTCAGTTCCAGCGGCGACTGCGCACCCTCCGACACGTCGCTGAGCATGCTCTCCAGCATCGCCCGCCAGCGGATCTTCTTGCGCAGGCCGAGCGCGTCGGCGAGGCGGTCCGGAGTGGTCAAGCGGCGCTGGCAGGCCGACGTCACCCATGCCTCCACCTCCTGCGGGCGCCGGGTGACGTCGACGAGGTCCAGCACCGTCTCCTCCGTGCGGGTCCGTGGTGGATTGCGCGCCGGGTGACGGGTTCGGTCCAGCCGGTGCGCGTAGTGAACACGGACGCCCGCGATGCGGCTGCGCACGTGCCGGTCGGCCGGCAGGGTCACGTGCACGACGGGCCCGGGATCGTCGCAGAGTCCGTCGAGGTACGCCGCCGTCCGGTGACTGGCCACGGCACCGCGGCCGGCCCGCAGGATCGCCGCCCAGACGACAGCCTCGTACGAGAGCGGGCCGGTGAACGTCGCGTACACCCGGGCGTGCACGCGCTGCCATCGCCCCGAACGTACGAGCCAGCCGATGCGCCGCTGCGTGAGCCCGCCCGCGACCGCCTGTTCGAGGCCGATCACGCCGTGCTGCGGCGCTGCGGCCACGGCGACGTCGGAAGGCAGGTCCACGCCGCCGAGCCTCGTCGACGGCCGCGCCGGGCACCAGGCCCCGAACGCGATCTGTGGACAACGCTGCTCTTATCCCCGTGATCATCAACCGGTGGCGACATGATGGCGTCGCCATCGGTTGATGATCATGGGACCTCAGAGCTTGGGCACGACGGTCTGGAAGAACAGCTCGACCTGACGCCGGGTGTCGCCGTGCACCGGCCAGAACACGAACGCCTCGAAGCCCAGCCGCTCGCGGTAGTCCGTCAGCGCGTCGGCCCAGTGCCCGGCCGAGCCCACCAGCAGCTGGTCGTTGCGCGGCGGCCGGCCGTCGTCGATGACGCCCATGACGTTGAAGACCCGGCGGACGGCGGACGGCTCGCGCCCGGCGGCGACGGCGGCCTGGTCGATGGCGCGCTGCATCGCCGGGACCTCCTCCAGCGACAGGTACGCGTTGGTCGGCAGCCAGCCGTCGGCGTGCCGGCCGGTCAGCGCGAGCATCCGCGGCTTGAACGCGCCGACCCAGACGGGCGGGACGGGGTCGGGCGGCGCCCCGGCGACGGCGACGGCGTCGCGCAGCCGGTAGAACTCGCCGTCGTGCGTCACCGGCCGGCCGGACCACAGCCGGCGCAGCAGCGGGATCGACTCGTCCAGCGCGCCGATCGCCTGGCCCAGCGTCGGCCACTGCGCACCCCAGCCCGGCAGCCCGTCGTACGGGCCGCCGGCGCCGAGGCCGAGCACGAACCGGCCGCCGCTGGTGTGCTGCAGCGTGGCCGCGCCCTTCGCGATCACCGTCGGCGACCGGAACGGCAGCGCCGTCACGTTCGGCGCGACGCGGACGCGTGAGGTCCGGGCGAGCAGCAGCGGGATCAGCGTCCACGCGTCCTGTTCGGACGGCAGGTACGGATGGTCGGCGACGGTGACGAGGTCGGCGCCGAGCTCCTCGGCGATGGTGGTCGCCTCGAGCAGTTCCGGGAGCCGGTGCGCCGACGCCGGGAGCGCCGCGCCGTACGTGATCGTCATGCCTCCCACCGAACAACCTCAAGCGCGGTTGAGGTCAACCCTTCTCCCAACCCCGCCGCCCGAGTTGGGCTCAGGCGGGGACGAGGCGGGCGCGGAGGAACTCGCCGGTCCGCGACCCGGGCGCCGACGCGATGTCCGACGGCGTGCCGGTGGCGACGACGCGCCCGCCGGCCGCTCCCCCGCCGGGGCCGAGGTCGACCACCCAGTCCGCGGTCCGGATGACGTCGAGGTCGTGCTCGATCGCGATGACGGTGTTCCCGGCGTCGACCAGCCGCCGCAGCACGCCGAGCAGCCGCGCGACGTCGTCGACGTGCAGGCCGGTGGTGGGCTCGTCGAGGAGGTAGAGCGTGCGGCCGGTGGAGCGGCGGGCCAGCTCCTTCGCCAGCTTGATCCGCTGCGCCTCGCCGCCTGACAGGGTCGTCGTCGGTTGCCCCAGCTGCAGGTAGCCGAGGCCGACGTCGTCGAGCAGCCGCAACCGCGCCACCGCCGCGGGCACGTCGGCGAACAGCTCGACCGCCTCGGCGACCGTCAGGTTCAGCGCCTCGGCGATGTCGTGCCCGCGGTACTTCGCTCGCAGGACGTCGCGGGTAAAGCGGCGGCCGTGGCAGACCGGGCAGCGCACCTGGACGTCGGGCAGGAAATGCATCGACACGTTCAGCACGCCGGCGCCGGTGCACCGCTCGCACCGTCCGCCCGGGACGTTGAAGGAGAAGTGCCCGGCGGTGAGGCCCAGTTCACGGGCGCCGTCCGTGGCGGCGAACGCCTCGCGGATCGGGGTGAACGCGTCGGAGTACGTGGCGGCGTTGGACCGCGGCATCCGCCCGGCGGCCTGCTGGTCGATCGTCACGACCTTGTCCAGGTGGGTCCACCCGTCGATGCCGTCGTGGTCGCCGGGCGGGTCGCCGGCGCCGTGGAACCGCTGCCGGCCGGCCTTGTCGACGATGTCGAGCACCAGCGACGACTTCCCCGACCCGGACGGCCCGGTGACGGCGACCAGCCGGCCCAGCGGCAGCGCGACGGTGACGTCCTTCAGGTTGTGCGCGCGGGCGCCGCGAACGACGAGCGCCGGGCCCTCGCCGTCGGCCGCACGTGGCTCCGGACCGGGCACCCGCGACCGGCCCGACAGGTACGCCCCGGTGACCGACCCCTCCGTCGCGGCGACCTCGTCCGGCGTCCCCGCGGCGACCACCCGTCCGCCGTCGCGACCCGCGCCGGGACCGATGTCGATGACGTGGTCGGCGGCCCGGAGCACTTCGAGGTCGTGCTCGATGACCAGGACGGTGTTGCCGAGGTCGCGCAGCCGGCGCAGCACGGCGACCAGCCGGGCGACGTCGGCGGGATGCAGGCCGATGGTCGGCTCGTCCAGCACGTACAGCACGCCGGTGAGCCCCGACCCCAGCAGCGCCGCCAGCCGCAGCCGCTGCGCCTCGCCGGCGGACAGGCTGGGCGTCGACCGCTCGAGCGTCAGGTACTCGACGCCGACGTCGACCAGCCGGCGTACCCGTTCGTGCAGGTCGGCGACGACCGGCTCGGCGAACCGCCACTCGTCGCCGTCGATGCGGCCGTGCAAGGCGTCGATCCAGGCCGCCAGCTCGTCCAGGGGCAGCCGGGCGGCGTCGACCACTGTCAGGCCGGCGACGGTGACCCGCCGGCTCTCCGGCCGCAGCCGGGTGCCGTCGCAGTCGGGGCAGGTCTGCTGGTGCAGCAGGCGCTCGGTCTTCTCGCGGTAGCCGGCGTCCTCGATGCGGTCGGCGTACCGCCGCAGCACGGCGGTCGCGACGCCCTCGAACCGGCCGGCGGTGACGGTGCGCGGCGGCTCGGCCGCCGCGAGGCCGGCGCCGAGGTGACGGCGGAACTCCGGGCTCTCGACGCCGTACAGCAGCAGGTCGCGCTGCATGTCGCCGAGCTCGCGGACCGGCACGTACGCGTCGAACTCGAACCCGTAGTGCCGGCCGGCGGCCTGCAGCACCGAGATGCTGCGGTCGGTCAGCACCGGGTGCCAGCCCAGCACGGCGCCACCGGCGACGCTGAGGCCGTCGTCGATCAGCTTGGACACGTCGGGCCGCAGGACGACGCCGAGGCCGGTGCAGGCGGGGCAGGCGCCGGACGGCTTGTTGAAGGAGAAGTCGCCCATGACGAGGTCGGGGACCTCGGTGCCGCAGTGCGGGCAGCCCACGGTCTCGGCGTCGCGCGGCTCGGCGGGCTCGTCGTCCCACGAGTCGTCGTCGCCGGCGTGGTAGCTGGGCGGCAGCGGGGAACCGCAGGCCGGGCACGGACGGTGGCCGATGCGGGCCCACAGGAGCCGCAGGTAGGTGAACACCTCGGTGGCCGTGCCGACGGTGGACCGGGGGCTGCGGTTGGTCAGGTACTGGTCGATGCTGATGGACGGCGACAGGCCGGTGATGGAGTCGACCGGGGCCTTGCTCACGAAGGCGGTGACCAAGCCCAGCGACTCGAGGTACTGCCGCTGCCCCTCCCGGTGCAGCAGGTCGAAGGCGAGGGTGGACTTGCCGGACCCGGACCGGCCGGTCAGCACGACCAGCCGGTTGCGCGGGATGCCGACGCTGAGGTTCTTCAGGTTGTGCAGCCGGGCGTTCGTCACCCTGATCTCGCCGAAATCCATACCTTCAATTCTCTCATTCAAGCCCGCGTTGAGGGTTGGCCTCGGCTTGGTGCCGATCCGAAAGCGATAAGCTTCAACTCCCGGCGTGAAGGAGGGTGGTGACGGCGATGGCGGCGCTGCGGCCGGTGGATCTCGCGCGAGCGGTCGGCGTCTCGGCGCAGCAGATCCGCAACTACGAGGACGCCGGCGTGCTGCCCCTCGTGCCGCGGTCCGACTCGGGCTACCGGCAGTTCTCCGAGCGGCACCTGCGGGCGCTGCGGACGTTCCGGGCGCTGGTGCCGGGCTACGGTGTCGTGGCAGCGCGCTCGATCATGCGGACGGTGCACGACGGCGACGTCGCCGGGGCGCTCGCGCTGGTCGACGCCGTCCACGCCGAGCTGCACGACCACCGCCGGCAGCTGCACGAGACCGCGGAGGCACTGGAAGCCGTCGCGTCGGGGCCGGCGCCGACGGCGTCGCCGCGGGGGCTGCGGGTCGGCGACGTGGCCCGGCGGCTCGGGGTGCGGCCGTCGGCGCTGCGGACGTGGGAGGCGGCGGGCCTGCTCGCCCCGGCGCGCGAGCCGGGCACGTCCTACCGCACCTACACCGCCGACGACGTCCGCGACGCGCAGCTGGTCAACCTGCTCCGGCAGAGCCGGTACGGGCTGGAGCAGGTCCGCCTGGTGCTCGGCGAGCTGCGCCGCACCGGCAGCACCGAGGCACTGCGCGCCGTCCTCGCCCAGCGGCGCGAGCAGCTGACCGCGCGGACGCTGGCCATGCTCGACGGCGCAGGCCGGCTGCACGCCTACCTGACCACCGAGCCGGCCGGCTGACGCGGCGGCTGTACCGCCCTGTCGTGGCGGCCCGCGTCAGCCGTCGCGGCCGGCTTGGCGGGCCGCCGCCTCGCGGGCCTCGCGGACGGCCGCGCCGGCGTTGGCCCACGGCGTCCCCGCCCAGGGGTCGTAGTCGACCTCGAGCGGCTCCTGCTCGGGCCGGCGGTCCTCGGGCACATGCTGCAGGTTGATGCGGATGCGGTACCAGAGCGAACTGCGCCCGCGCATGCCGTCGACGAGGACGTCGGCCGGCTCCAGGTACGGCACGACGTCGGCGTGCTTGCTCTTCCAGCGCTCGAGCCCGGCCATGGCCTCGTCCTTGGTCTTGGCCCGGGCCACCTCGATGAGCGGCATCGTCTGCGTGCGGCGTCCGGTGCCCTTCGGCGGCTTCTCGGCCGGGCCGAGCCGCTCGGCCAGCTCGAGCAGCGGCTCGAGCGAGCCGGCCGAGGTCTCGATGCCGGCCCACGGGTCGCCGATCTCGGCGAACCGCCGCGGCGCGGTGGCCAGCGTGAAGTCCTCGGGCCGGCAGGTGGGCACCTCGTCCCAGGTCAGCGGCATGGACACCCGGGCGTCGGCCTTGGCGCGGACGGAGTAGGCGGAGGCGACGGTGCGGTCCTTGGCGTTCTGGTTGAAGTCGACGAAGACGCCCTCGCGCTCTTCCTTCCACCATCTGGCGGTCGCGATGCCGGGCGCCCGGTTCTCGACCTCGCGGGCCACGCTCTCGGCGGCCAGGCGCACCTGCCGGTACGACCAGAGCGGGTCGATGCGGGTGTAGATATGGAAGCCGCGCGACCCAGACGTCTTCGGCCACGCGGTGAGCCCGTGATCCTGCAGCACCTCGCGGGCGACCTGCGCGACATCGAGGATCTGCGGCCACTCGATGCCCGGGTTGGGGTCGAGGTCGATGCGCAGCTCGTCGGGACGGTCGAGGTCCTCGGCGCGGACGGGGTGCGGGTTGAGGTCGATGCAGCCGAGGTTGACCACCCAGGCCAGCGCCGCGGCATCGCGCACGACGACCTCGTCGGCGGACGTGCCGGACCGGTAGCGCAGCGTGGCGACCTCGATCCAATCGGGCCGCTTGTCGGGCGCGCGCTTCTGGAAGAACGCCTCCTGGTCGATGCCCTTGACGAACCGCTTGAGGATCATCGGCCGCCCCTCGACGCCGCGCAGGGCGCCCTCGGCCACGGCCAGGTAGTAGGTGACGAGGTCCAGCTTGGTGTGGCCGCCGTCGGGGAAGACCACCTTGTCAGGATGGGTGATCGTCACCTCACGCCCGGCGACCTCGAGCACCAGCTTGGACGTCGACATGAGCCCACCATAGAGCGGCCCGGTGACAACGGCCGGTCACGCCGCGGACGACGGCGCCGGCTGCGGCTGCGCGGCCTCCTGGGCCAGCGCGCCCTCGGCGACCGGGTGCTCCACCAGCGCGAGCACGCGGCTGGACATGAACCGGGCGGTGCGCACCGGTGTCCCCGACCGCGTCACCTCGGCCACCACGACCACGCCGCGGCCGATGGTGACGTCGACCCGGCGGCCGGCCTTCGTGGCCACCACCTCGTAGGTGCGCGTGGTGTCGCCGGCGTCGATGACGATCTCGACCCTGTCACCTCTCACGGTGTCCTCCGTCCCCGTCCAGCCCGGCGGCCGGGCCGCGCGCGCCGCGCCCGTGCGGGTACGGGGGCCGGTATGAGCGCCCCACTGGACGACCTGGTCACCACGGTAGTGATCACGCGCGACGGCGGCGACACACTCGTGCGGACGATGTCGCGGCACCGCGGGCCGGTGATCGTCGTCGACAACGCGTCCAGCGACGGCAGCGTCGGCGCCGCCGTGCGTGGCCGCGACGGCGTCCGGGTGGTCCGGCTGCCCGGGAATCGCGGCGCGACGGCGCGCAACCTCGGCGTCGCGCTGGCCCGCACCCCCTACGTCGCGTTCGCCGACGACGACTCCTGGTGGGCGCCCGGCGCGACGGCCCGGGCGGCGGCGCTGCTCGACGCGTACCCGGAGGTCGCGCTGGTGGCGGCGCGGATCCTGGTCGGCCCGGGTGAGCGGCCGGACCCGCTGTGCGACCGCATGCTCGACTCGCCGCTGCCGCCCGCGGTGGAGCGGACGGTGAGCACCGTCGAACGGTTCGGCTGACGTCTCAGCTGGCCCACTCCAGCAGTGGTTCGCGCCGCTGCGGGTCGCGCAGCTCGGCCAGCGACTGCTTCTCCAGCTGCCGCACCCGCTCCTTCGTCAGGCCGACCCGCTCCGCGACCTCCTGCAACGTGTGCTCACGGCCGTCGTTCAGGCCGTACCGGAGCGTGATGATCAGCGCCTCGCGCGGCGGCAGGGTATCGACCAGCGCCCGGATCTCCTGCGCCAGCGCGTGGTACTCGGCGACGTCGCTGGCCTGCAGGACCTCGGTGTCCTCGATGAGGTCGCCGATGCTCGCGCTGCCCTCGTCGCCGACCGGGGTGTCCAGGCTGACGGTGTCGCGTGAGATGCGGCGCAGCTCGATCACCCGCTCCTCCGTCAGCTCCGACTCGGCCGCCACCTCGGCGGCGGTCGGCGTGCGGCCCAGCGCCACCTGCAGCTTGCGCTCCACCCGGCCCAGCTTGGTGATGCTCTCCAGGACGTGCACCGGCAGCCGGATGGTGCGGGCGCGCTCGGCCTTGCCGCGCTCGATCGCCTGCCGGATCCACCACATCGCGTAGGTCGAGAACTTGAACCCCTTCGCGTAGTCGAACTTGTCGACCGCGCGGATCAGGCCGAGATTGCCCTCCTGAACCACATCGAGGAAGGACAGCCCGGTATTGCGGTAGTACCTCCGCGCCGCCGACACGACCAGCCGCAGGTTGGCCCGGATCATGTGGTCCTTCGCCCGCTGGCCGTCGCGCACCAACGCCTCGAGCTCGGCCCTGGACGCCGCGCCGCCGCCGGACTCCAGCAGCTCCGCCGCGTAGACGCCGGCCTCGATGCGCCGCGCCAGCTCGACCTCCTCGGCCGCCGACAGCAGCGGCGTCGCGCTGATCTGCTTCAGGTACTGGCCGACCAGGTCGTAGTCCTCCTCCGGCTGGCGCGGCTCGCTGCGCATGGCGGTGTCACGGCGGGTCATCGTCAGCCCGTCCGGTAGGGATCATGGCCCACCGTCATCAGGCGGTGCCGGCGCCGCTCGTCGGCGAGGATCTCGGCCTGCGTCAGACCGTCGGTCTCCGTCTCGACCACCTCGATGACCCGCGCCATCGCGCCCAGGTCGTCGTCGGTGAGGTCGACCCGCCGTTTGCCCAGGATCTCGATCACCGCCGTGCCCAGCGGCGCCGCCCGCTCGTCGCCCGGCAGCGGCCCGTCCAGCTCCGGCTGCACGCCCACCCAGTCGGTGAGCTCGCGCGACGTCATGTTCACCACCTGGTGGAAGCGGTCCCAGATCTCCTCGACCTCGACGGGCGTGTAGTTCGTCACGAGAACCTCCAGTCTCTGGTCCCTCTCGTGGCGGCTACCCAGCCGTGGACGCCGTAAACAGCGCGTGCGCCCTGCTCCCGACGGGGTACGGACCAGGTGATCCACGTGATCGAAGGGAGTTCCCGATGACTACCGACACCCCACGTGCGCTGGTCCATATCTCCGACTCCGGCCTGGCCGTGACGGCCGACGACGACGTCCGCGGGCGCGAGGTCGTCGACCGCAACGGCGACGAGGTCGGCACCGTCGACGACCTCGTCATCGACCCGGACGAGAAGAAGGTGCGCTTCCTGCAGGTCGGCTCCGGCGGTTTCCTCGGCCTCGGCGAGAAGAAGCAGCTGATCCCCGTCGACGCCATCGTGCGGATCGACGAGAAGGTGCACATCGCGCAGGAGCGCGGCCACGTGGCCGGCGCGCCCGCCTACGACCCGGATCTCGTGCCGGCCCGTGAGTACTACGAGGAGCTGTACGGCTACTACGGCTACCCGCCGTTCTGGGCGGCCGGCTACGCGTACCCGCCGTACCCGTTCTACCTGTGAGCGGCCGGCGACCCGGTCAGTCCGCCGCGGCCGCGGCCTCCTCGTAGTCCAGCCGTTCCAGCTCGCGCCGCATGACCTCGTCGTCGAGTTCGCCGGCATCGCGGGCCGCGGTCAGCGCGCGGCGCTGGGCGGCGAGCATCTCGCGGCGGACGGTGAGCATGGCCTGACGCACCGCGGGTGAGCGCTCCGCCTCCTCGACCTCGACGTCGCGGTCGTCGGCGGACTGCCGGGCTCGCATCGCGGCCGCCATCCGCTCGCGTATCGCCGTCATCGCCGCGGGGTCGACGCCGGACGGGGGCTCGGCGAGCAGGTCGCGCAGGGCCCGCTCGGCCGCCGCCCGGGCGATGTGGCGGGCCCTGCGGGTGGCCGCCGTCTCCGCGGCCCGCTCGTCGTCGGCGGAGATGCCGAGGCGGCGGACCAGCATGGGCAGCGTCGGCACCTGGATGAGCAGGCTCCCGACGGCGACGACGAACGCCAGCGCCTGGATGATGCTGCGGCCCGGGAACGGCTCGCCCGACGCCGTCATGGCCGGGACGCCGGCGGCCGCGGCCATCGTCACGACGCCGCGCATGCCGGACCACGACACGACCAGCAGCTGCGCCCGTGGCAGCGGCCGGGTCGCGTCGGGACGTCGCGGCCGGCGCGGGAGGAAGGACAGGTAGCGCCGCCGCAGCACCCGCTGACCGTAGGTGAGGAACACCCAGAACGGCCGGATCAGCAGGACGGTGAGCAGCACGACGACGGCGGACAGGACGAACCGGCCCCACTCGTCGCCGTGGATCGGGAGATCGTCGAAGACGAACTTGCACTGCAGGCCCATGTAGGCGAAGACGAACGCCTCGAGCAGGGTGTCGAGGCTGCGCCAGACCTGACGGCCCTGCAGCCGGGTGGCGAAGCCGGCGTCGGCGTCGTGGTGGCCGAGCCAGAACCCGGCGGTGACGACGGCGAGTACGCCCGACCCGTGCAGCTCCTCGGCGAACAGGTACGCGGCGAACGGCACGACCAGCCCGAGGACGGTCTCGAGGCCGCTCTCCCCCAGCCGCTGGCGCGCCCAGTGCACGCCGGCGGCCAGCGCCAGGCCGACCCCGCAGCCCACCACCGTCGCGTACAGGAACAGCAGGATCGCGTTGTCGATGAACGGGTGGCTGCCGGTCGCCGCCGCCACGGCCAGCGTGAAGATGGTCAGCGCGGTGGCGTCGTTGACCAGGCTCTCGCCGGTCAGGATCGTCATCAGCCGCTTCGGCAGCCCCAGCTTCCGCCCGATCGCGACGGCGCTGACGGCGTCGGGCGGCGCCACGACCGCGCCCAGCACCAGCGCCGCCACCACGCCGAGCCCGGGCACCACCCAGTTCGCCACCGCACCCGTGACCAGTGTCGACACGATGACCATGCCGACGCCGAGGGACAGGATCGGGCGCAGGTTGCGGGCCAGGCTGTAGACGGAGAAGTCCAGCGCCGCGGAGTAGAGCAGCGGAGGCAGCACCACGCTGAGGATCAGCTCCGGATCCAACTCGAACCGCGGCAGCCCCGGCACGAACGACACCGCCGAGGCCAGCACCACCACCACGATCGACGGCTGCAGCCCGCGCCGGTTGGCGACCGCGGTCACCGCGATCGCGCCCACCACCACGAGCAGCAGCTGGATCGTCCCCACCCCCGTCCGCACCCTAGCGGGCCGGCATCACGTCACCCCTCACCCCACCGAAGTTGATCTTGGAGTAATGCGCGTATCTATCGGGCATTTCACCCAGCAATAGCCGCCTTGCTCCAAGATCAACTTCGGTGGGGTGGGATCGGGCGCGGCCTACGGGATGTGCTGGACCCCGATGCGCTTGCGGAACATCCAGTAGACCCAGCTCTGATAGGCGAGGACCGCCGGGACGAACGGCACCGCCACCCAGGTCATCACGGTGAGCGTGTAGCCCGACGACGACGCGTTGGCGACGGTGAGGCCGTTCGCGGCGTCGAGCGTCGACGGCAGCACGTCGGGGTAGAGCGCGGCGAACAGCGTCGCGGCGGTGGCGGCCACCGTGGCGAACGTCGCGGCGAACGCCCAGCCCTCGCGGCCGCGCGCGTTCGCCGTCGCACCGGCCGCGATCGCCGCCACCGCGACCAGCGCCGCGGCCGCCGCCAGCCGGGACGGGGTGTCGTCGCGCAGCAGTGTCCACGCCAGGAACGCGGCCAGCACGACGGCGACCGGCGCCGCGAGCCGGCCGGCCAGGCGCCGCGCCCGCTCGCGGATATCGCCGACGGTCTTCAGCGCGACGTAGTGGGCGCCGTGCAGCAACGACAGCAGCAGCGTGACCACGCCGCCCACCAGGGTGTACGGCGTCACGACGTCGCCGAGGGTGCCCACGAAGTCGTGCCCGGCATCCAGCGGCAGGCCCTGCACGAACGCCGCCAGCAGGACACCCCACACGAACGCGGGCACCGCCGAGCCGCCGAAGATCACCAGGTCCCAGCGGCGCCGCCAGGTCTCGGTGTCGCCCTTGGCGCGGTACTCGAAGGCCAGCCCGCGGCCGATCAGCGTCAGCAGGATCAGCACCAGCGGCAGGTAGTACGCCGACCACGCCGTCGCGTACCACTCGGGGAACGCGGCGAACGTCGCACCGACCGCGGTGATGACCCAGACCTCGTTGCCGTCCCAGACCGGGCCGATGGTGTTGATGAGGACGCGGCGCTCGGTGTCGTCGCGGGCGAACCGGCGGGTCAGCATGCCGACGCCGAAGTCGAAGCCCTCGAGCGCGAGGTAACCGGTCCACAGGACCCCGATGAGCAGGAACCAGAGCGTGCTCAGCTCCATGACGACTCTCCCTCAGTACGCGAAGCTCAGCGGCTTGTCGGCGTCGTCGTCCTCGGCCTCGGCGCCGCGGCCGTCGGCGGGCGGCGAGACGTCGGGCAGGCCGGGCCGGGCGTGCTTGAGCAGCAGGTGGACCCAGAGCCAGGTCAGGCCCGCGTAGAGGACGGTGAACGCGGCGAGCGAGACGAACACCGTCGTGGCCGTGGAGCTGGGGCTGATCCCGGACGCCGTCGGCATCAGGCCGAACACCAGCCACGGCTGCCGGCCCATCTCGGTGAAGATCCAGCCGAAGGCGTTGCCGGCCAGCGGCAGTACCGGCAGGACGGCGGCCGCGCGCAGCGCCCAGGGCGACGTCGGGACCCGTCCGCGCCTGGTGGCCCACAGCTGCCACAGCGCGATCAGCCCGGCCAGGCCGCCCATCGTGATCATCATGCGGAACGTCCAGTACGTGACCGGGATGTTCGGGCTGTAGTCGCCGGGGCCGTAGAGCTCCTCGTACTCCTCCTGCAGGTTGTCGATGCCCTGCACCTCGCCGTCGAACGACCCGGTGCCCAGGAACGACAGCAGTTGCGGGATCTCGATCGAGTACAGCGCCTCGCTGCCGTCGAGCGTGCCGACGGTGAACAGCGAGAACGGCGCCGGCTGCTGCGTCTCGTAGAGCGCCTCGGCGGCGGCCATCTTCATGGGCTGCACCTCGGTCATGATCTTGCCCTGGGTGTCGCCGGTGATCGCGACGCCGATGCCGCCGACGAGAACGGTGACGGCGCCGATCCGCAGCGCGGTGCGGAACGCGCCCCGGTCGCTCGGCCCGCCGGGGGCCGCGTCCTCCGGGTTGCGGGCGCCGCGGACCAGGTGCCACATCGCCACCGCCGCGACCACGCCGCCGCCGACCATGAAGGCCGCGAAGATCGTGTGCGGGAACGTGACGAGCAGCACCTTGTTCGTCAGCACCGCCCAGATGTCGGTGAGCTCGGCCCGTCCGGCCTCCTCGTTGATCTCGTAGCCGACGGGGTTCTGCATGAACGAGTTCGCGGCCAGGATGAAGTACGCCGACAGCAGCGTCCCGACGGCGGTGATCCAGATCGTCGCCAGGTGGATCTTCGGCGGGATGCGGCCCCAGCCGAAGATCCAGACGCCGATGAACACCGACTCGAGGTAGAACGCGAGCAGCGCCTCCATGGCCAGCGGCGCGCCGAACACGTCGCCGACGAACCGGCTGAAGTCGCTCCAGTTCATGCCGAACTGGAACTCCTGGACCAGCCCGGTGACGACGCCGACGGCCAGGTTGATCAGCAGCAGCTTGCCGAAGAACTTGGTCAGCCGCAGCCAGCGCTCGCTCTTCGTCCGCATCCAGACGCTCTGCATGATCGCGACGAGGAACGCCATCGAGATGGTGAACGGGACGAAGAAGAAGTGCACCACCGTCGTGATGCCGAACTGCCAGCGCGCGAGGTCCAGCACGTCCATCGTCTCGCATCCTTCGATTAGTACTACGCGTCGTCGTAGATTCTACGACGTTCCGTAGTACTACGTGCGGTCGGTAGACTGTGAGATATGTCGGGACGAGCGAAGCTGGGTGACCTCGAACGCGCTGTCATGGAGCAGCTGTGGGCGTTCGGGTCGCCGGCCACCGTGCGCCAGGTCCACGAGGCGTTGGCCGGCTCGCGCGACATCGCGTACACCACGGTCATGACGGTGCTCGACCGGCTGGCCCGCAAGGGGTCGGCCGAGCAGCTGCGCGACGGCCGCGCCTACCGCTACCGGCCGGCCATGACGCGCGAGGAGCTCACCGCCGAGCTCATGCACGAGGCGCTCGACACCGTGGACGGCTCGGACCGGACGGCGGCGCTGCTGCGGTTCGTCGGGTCGGCATCCGAGGACGACGCACGGGCGCTGCGCGAGGCGCTCGAGGCGGTGGAGCGGTCCGCCGGGAGCGCCTCATGACCGAGACCACCCCTGTCGTCCTGCTGGCGCTCGCGCTGCTGCTGACCGGTCCGGTGCCGGCGCTGCTGGCGCGCGCCTCGTGGCCGGCGCGGACGCCGCGGGCGGCGCTGGTGCTGTGGCAGGCGGTCGCGCTGGCGGCGGTGCTGTCGGCGCTGGGCGCCGGCGCGTCGGCGGGCACGCTGGTCATGACGCACCCGTCGCCGTCGTGGTGGCTGGTGGTCCTGCACGGGGTGTCGCTGGTGCTGACGCTGGTGGTCACGGCGCGGCTGCTGTGGTCGGCGCACACGCTCGGCATGGCACTGCGGGCCCGGCGGCGCCGGCAGCGGCACGTCGTCGACCTCGTGGGACGCTCCGACCGGCGGGCGCCGGGTGCGCTCGTGGTCGACGTCGCGCGGCCGCTGGCCTACTGCATTCCCGGTGTCCGGTCGCGGGTCGTGGTGTCCGCACCGACGCTGGACGAGCTGGGCGCCGACGAGACCGCCGCCGTCCTGGCACACGAGCGGGCGCACGTCCGGGCCCGGCACGACCTCGTACTGGAAGGCTTCGGCGTGCTGCACAGCGCGTTCCCGCGGCTGGTACGCAGCTCGGTGGCGCTCGAGTCGGCCGCCGGCCTGGTCGAGATGCTCGCCGACGACGCCGCCCGCCGGCGCAGCGGCCCGGTGCCGCTGGCCCGGGCGCTGGCCCGCATGGCGCACGCCCCGGTCCCGGCCGGCGCCCTGGGGT
>NZ_QUAL01000078.1 GCF_003579925.1 Jiangella rhizosphaerae
GGACGGCCGTCGTCCCGGCCGCCACCGCGACGGCAGTGCCGCCGGCGGCCGCCAGCCGGACCACCGTCCGCCGCCGGCGCGCCTGCCGGAGGACGGCGTCGGCCAGTCCGGCCCGCGGCGGGACCCGCCCGGCGAGATCGTCCAGCGCGTCGCGCACCTGGTCTTCGAGCGTCATGCTGATGCCTCCTCGGGAGTGGGCAGAGCGGCACCGGCGGCCAGCTCTGGTGCGAGCACGCGTACCCGGGCCAGCGCCCGGGCGGTCTGGCTGCGGACCGTGCCGACGGAGCAGCCCATGATCTCGGCCACCTCCCGCTCGGGCAGGTCCTCGTAGAACCTGAGCACCAGGACGGCCCGCTGCCGGGCGGTCAGCCGGAGCAGCACCTGGCGTAGGTCGAGGCGATCGTCGACCTGACCGGCGCCGTCGCCGACCGAGCGGTCGGGCAGGTCGGCGACCGTGTCCTCGCGGACGATCTTCCGGCGACGCCAGCGGCTGGCGTGGTCGTGGTAGATCGTGCGCCGGACGTACGCCTCCGGGTTGTCGACCTTGTGCCAGCGGCGGACCAGCTTGACCAGCGCGCCCTGGACGAGGTCCTCGGCCAGGTGAAGGTCACCGGTCAGCGCGTAGGCGGTACGCCGCAGCGCCAACGAGCGGGACTCCACGAACTCCCGGAACTCGCTCTCGGCTCGAGAATCCATCTCGTCCCTCTCGTCGGCGCCGCTTCCTCACTCACAGACGCACGAGCATGGGCCCACTATGTCAGTCGCGGTGGTCGTCCTTGTCGTCATCGTGGTCGTCGTCGTGACGGTCGTCGTCGTCGCGGTCGTCGTCGCGGTCGTCGCGGTCGTCGCGGTCGTCGTCGACGTCGACCCGGGTGATCTCGCCGGAGACCGCGTCCACCCGCACGTCGTGCTCGACGCCGTCGAGGTGGACCTCGACCTTCCACTCCAGCCGGCCGTGCTCCCACTCGCGCTCGACCTCGGTGACCGTGCCGCCGCCGACGTGCGCCAGCGCGATCTGCTCGGCCTCGCCGCTGCCCATCTCGTCGCCGCTGGGCGCGGCGGGCGCGCTGGTGGCCGAGTCGTCCGGCGACGGCATGGACGACGGGCTGTCGTCCGGGGTCGGCGCCGTGGTGGCCGAGTCGTCCGGCGTGAGGTCGCTGAGCGACGGGTTGTCGTCGGTGGTGACCGACGTCCGCTGCCGGTCGTCGCCGTCGTCGGTGCTGACGGCGTAGGCGACGCCGCCGGTGATGAGCAGGGCGGCCGCGGCAGCGGCGGCGGGGATCAGACGGTTGCGGTTCATGATGGCGTCCTTCCGTATCGGTGCGATGCCACCACGTTCCCGCCGTCCGCCCTAGCGCCGCGCTGAGCGGCGGTTAACGCCGGGCTAAGCCCCACGCTCGCGCTCCCCGCCCCCGCCCCGCCAAGTTGATCTTGGAGTTGTTCGGCAATTGCCGGGCGAAATGCCCGATAGATACCCGAACAACTCCAAGATCAACGGGGGCCGGGGCCGAGGTCGACGACGACGGTGAGGCCGCGCCCGGGCGGGCTGTCCAGCCGGACGCCGCCGCCGGACTGTTCCGCCGTCCGCCGGACGATGTCCAGGCCCAGGCCGCTCGACCCGGACCCGCTGACGCCTCGGCGCAGGACCCCGGTGGTCTGGCCGGACGGGAGTCCGGGCCCCTGGTCGGCGACGACGAGCCGGGCGCCGCCGCCGTCACGGGGCTCCAGCCGCACCGCGAACGCCGTCCCGTTCGGGGTGTGGGCGAAGACGTTGCCGAGCAGCGCGTCGACGCACGCCTCCAGGTCGCCGCGGGCCAGCGGGACGGGCAGCGGGCCGGGCGCGACGTCCACCGTCAGCTCGCGGTCGGTGTCCTCGGCGAGCACCGCCCAGAACGCCGCCCGCTCGCGGACCACGTCGGCCGCGTCCGTCGTCACCGCCCCCGGTGCGGTGCCGCGCCGGCGCGCCTGCTGGATGACGTCGGTGACCGCCCGGTCGACGGCGTCGACGTCGGCCACGATGCGGTCGGACTGCTCGCCGGCGGGCAGCGCCTCGGCGTCCATCCGCAGCGTCGTCAGCGGGGTGCGGACGCGGTGCGAGAGGTCGGCGATGGTCTCGCGCTCCTCGCGCAACAGGTCGGTGATGCGGCCGGCCAGACCGTTCAGCGCCGTCGCGACGACGCCCAGCTCGCCCGGCGCGGACGGGTCGGCGCGCGCGTCCAGCTCACCGCGTCCGAGCCGGTGCGACACCGCCGCGAGATCCGTGGCGCCGCGCACCAGCCGCCGTCCGAGCCGGTCGGCGACGAGGAGTCCGACCAGCAGCAACGCGACGCCCAACCCCGTCAGCGCCAGCCAGGCGCGGGCGACGCCCTGCCGCAGCTCCGCGTCAGGGACGAACGTGCGGATGACGCCGTTGCCACCGGCCCCGCCGACGGCGAACACGATCTCGCGGCCGCCGGCGGCCTCGGCCGAGGCGCTGGAGCCGCGCTCGGCCAGTTCGACCAGCGGCGACCGGTCCGCCTCGGCGCCGAGCCGCTCGCCGCCGGGCAGGAACACCGTCACGTCGAACCGGGACGTCGCGTCGACCTGGTCAACGGCACGCGCCAGCGACTCCCCCTCCGCCGTCGCGACCAGTGCGGTCAGCGCCTGAGCCTCGACGGTGGCCGCCTGCACCGCGCGGTCGGCGGCGACGTTGCGGACCAGCAGTGCCAGCGGCACGAGGAACGCCACCAGGACCAGCGTCGTGGTGGCGGCGACGAGGACGAGAAGCCTGCGACGCACCTCTTCACCTCTCCCTCGGGGGCCTCGCGGCCGTCCTCACCACGTCACTCCTCCGGCGCGGCCAGCCGCACGCCGACGCCGCGGACGGCGTGCACATAGCGCGGCTCCTGGGCGGTCTCGCCGAGCTTGCGTCGCAGCCAGGACAGGTGGACGTCGACGGTCTTGTCCGCGCCGCCGTACGGGAGCTGCCAGACCTCCGTCAGCAGCTCGCGCTTGCTGACGACCTCGCCGGCGCGCGCGGCCAGGTAGTGCAGCAGGTCGAACTCGCGCGGCGTCAACTCGAGCCTGGTGTCGTCGAGGGTGGCCTCGCGCGAGCGTGGATCGACCCGCAGCCCGCCGACGGTGACCGCCTGGTCGCGCTGCTCCTCGCCGCCACGCCTGAGGACCGCGCGGATGCGGGCGTCGAGCTGGGCGACGCCGAACGGCTTCGTCACGTAGTCGTCCGCACCGGCGTCGAGGACGGCGACCACCTCGCTCTCGTCGTCGCGCGCGGTGGCGACGATGACCGGCACGTCGCTGACGCCGCGGAGCATGCGCAGCATGGCGGTGCCGTCGAGATCGGGCAGCCCCAGATCGAGCACCACGACGTCCGGGCGGTCGCCGACCGCCTGCTCCAGACCGGCCATCGCCGTCGGCGCCGACCGGACCGCGTGGCCGCGCTCGGTCAGCCCGCGGATCAGCGCGGACCGGATCGTCGCATCGTCCTCGACGACGAGTACCTGGGCCATGCGGTCGACACTAGGGCACGACGGCTCGCGGGCCGGCGGGTTCGCCGCTCGCCGGGCGTCCCTTGAGGTTGGCTTAGCCGTCCCTTAACCCGGCCGGCGGGCATAGTGGAGCGGTGACCAGTTCGCGGATCATGCGTGTCGGGACCGTGGTGCTGCTGTGGCTCGCCGCCGCGGCCGGCGCCACGGCGGTCGGCATGGCCGCGGTCGGCATGATCGGCAGCGACATCTTCGGGTCCTCCCAGGAGCCGCTCACCCAGGCCGAGGTCGAGCAGCGCCTGGCCTCCCCCGCGGCGACGACCGACCCCACGGGCTCGCCGTCGGCTTCCCCGTCGCCGGCTGACCCGCCGCCACCGTCGCCGTCGCCCAGCTCGACCAGCTCGACCGCTCCCCCGGTCGCCGCCGAGCGCACCATCAACGCCAACGGCGCCGGCACCGTCACCGCCCGCTGCGGCTCCGACGGCGTGACTGTCGAGGTGCTCTACGCGGCCCCCGCACAGGGCTTCGAGGTCGACGCGGACGACGACGAGGACGACGACCACCCCCAGATCAAGTTCGAGAACGACGCCATCGAGGTCGAGGTCCGCCTCCGCTGCGTCGACGGCGTGGTCACCGACGAGATCCAGCAGAAGACCGAGGACTGAGGCGGCTCCCCCGGGCCGGCACGGACCGCGCGGGGCCGTCAGGTCAGTACGCGATAGGTCAGGTGCGTCACCAGGCTCGCGGCCCGCGACTTCACCTGCTCGAGCCGCAGCGACGGGACGCCCTCGAACAGCCGCGTACCGGCGCCGAGCGTGAACGGCACGACGTGCAGCCGCAGCTCGTCGACGAGGCCCGCGGCGAGGTACTGGTTGATGGTGCTCGCGCCGCCCGCGAGCGTGACGTCGCCGTCGCCGGCCGCCTCGCGTGCCTGCGCCAGCGCCGACTCGATGCCGTCGGTGACGAAGTGGTAGGTCGTGCCGCCCTCCATCGGCTGCGGTTCTCGCGCATGGTGAGTGAGCACGAAGACCGGAGCGTGGAACGGCGGGTCGTCGCCCCACCAGCCGTTCCACGGCCGATCCCACCCGCCGCGCACCGGCCCGAACATGTTGCGCCCCATGACGTACGCGCCGGCGGCCGCGAACTGGTCGCGCTCGGCCCGGTTCTCCTCCGGCGTGTCGAACATCCAGGCGTGCAGCCTGCTGCCCCAGCCGTCGCCGCCGTCGGTGCCGAACGGGCGTTCCTCGGTCTGGTCGAGCCCGGCCGAGTAGCCGTCCACCGAGATGGAGAGCTCGCCGATCACCTTGCCCATGCCTGCCTCCTCGCCCCTGGCGATCCGTTGGTGCGATGCGGCGTCGGACCTCGGCGTCGCGTGACCGGGCCAGCCTAGGAGCCTGCGGCTTCATTCCTGCTTCATGACCGGCACTCGCCGCTCGCTGCGGAAGACGATCCGTCCCGTCTCCAGCGCCGTGGGGATCTCCTCGCTGAGGTGGTGCGGCAGCAGGACCACGTCGGCGAGCCCGGACAGAGGTATCCAGGCGAGCTCCTGGTGGTCCTCACGGAACTCCCGGACGATCGCCTCGGGCACGGTCTCGCCCGGCTGGAGTCCGCCGCCGATCGGGCTCCACCGCCCGGCACCGACGAGGGACTCCACGAGGACATGGCCGTCGCGGACGAGAAGGCCGGCACACCGAACCCGCACGCCTTGGTCCGTCACCGATCATCTCCCGCTTGCGACTCGATCCGCGAGGCCACTGCCAGCACGTCGCGCATCCTCGCGGCGAGCTGGACGGACGCCTCGATCTCGACCCGGCGGATCGACACGCTCTCGACGTTGAACCCGAACGGCATCCCCAGCCGGCGGCAGAAGGTGGCCAGCTCGACGGCGGTCGCCAGCGACTGCTCGCACGAGGCGTCGAGGGTGTCGTCGGCGTTCCGCAGATCGTTCTGGACCCAGCGCGGGACATCGACCCCGAGCCACTGCAGGAACCGCATGGTCTTCATCGAGCCGCACACCGAGAACGTGAAGATCACCGGTACGGGTGAGATCCCACGCTCGACGCACGCGTAGTGGTAGTCCGACACGACATCCTTCGCCGCGTTCACGTCGTACACCACCTGGGTGACGAAGAACGAGCAGCCGTTGTCCTGCTTGTCGATGAGCCGCGCGTGCTCGTCGCCGCGCCGCCGATGACGCTCGGGGATGGCGACGCCTCCGAGGAGAAGGTCGGGGCGGGTCTCGCTTCGCAGTGCGTAGGCTCGCCGCAGGGAGGTCGCGACCGTCTTGTCGCGCGACGACGCTCCGACGAAGACGGACAGCAGGCGGTCGGAGTCCAGGCCGCCCAGCCACGAACGAAGCTCGTTCTCGGGGTACTTGCCGATGGCTCGGTAGACCAGAACGGGCAGCTCCCACTTCGCCAGGTTCTTCCGCGCATAGTCCGCCGGGTCCATCGTCGGGAGGAAGGGGAACGGGCGTTGCTCGGGATTGCGGTCACTCTCGTCGTCGATGTCGTACAGGATCAGGCCGTCGAGGTCCACGGGCTCCAGCCGCTGGAGCGTGACGTCGGCGATCCGCTGCGCCTCGTCGGGTGAGGTCGCCAGCCGTGGCGGCACCAGGGAGAAGAACATGAACTCGCCTTCGCGGTCCACGATGCGTCGCTGCAGATCCACGTACTCTCCTCACGTCACCCGCTTGTGCCTCGCCGGCACGTCCAGCGCAGTCGACGGTACTCGTGCGGGGGGGCGGCCGGCCCGGCCCGTTCGCGCCGGCGGAAACCAGGTGACCTCGGCGAACCATCGTGGGTACGGTCGGGCGATGCCCGAGCTGAAGCGGTTGCACGCCGGTCATGCCCCGGCGGTGCTGGCCTTCGAGCTGGCGAACCGCGCCTACTTCGCCGCCTCGATCTCTGACCGCGGCGACGACTACTTCGACCAGTTCATCGACCGGTTCGCCGCCTTGCTGGCCGAGCAGGAGGCCGGCATCTGCGCCTTCTACGTCCTCGTCGACGAGGACGGCTCGGTGCTGGGCCGGTTCAATCTCGTCGACATCGAGAACCGCGGTGCGGAGCTCGGCTACCGGGTCGCGCAGCGGGTGGCCGGCCGTGGCGTGGCGACCGCGAACGTCCGGGAGCTGTGCCGGCTGGCGCCGGTCCAGCACGGGCTGCGCACCCTGCGCGCGGCGGCCTCCCGTCAGAACGTCGCGTCCCAGAGAGTGCTGACGAAGGCCGGGTTCGTCCCCGTCGGCCCGGCCGACCCCGCCCACCTCGGCGGCGAGCCGGGCACGTGGTATCAGCGAAACCTCGTGCGCCAGCCGTAGAGCACGGCGGCCACCTCAGCCCTCGGCGGCCGGATCAGCGATGCCCTGGGCCCGTCCGTCGTCGTCGGGAAGTCTCCCGTGGAGATCATCGCTGATGAGCTGGGCCATCCGGTTGGCGCATGCGTCGGAACGCGCCGCCGACTCGTGAACGCTGGCGAGGATCGGTTCTGGCTCGACGTTCTGAGCCATCCGTCCCAGGGCGTCTGCGTTGAGCGAGGCGTCAGCACGCATGGCATCCACGAACCGCCTCGCTGCGGCATAGACGGTGCCCGACGCGTACGCCACCATCCGCGCGTCGAGGTCGGCCGGGAAATGCAGCTTCGCGCTGAATTCCCGCAGGCTCGGCGCGTCCGTCGTGATGGCGGTGATCCGAGCGCGCTGCTCAGCAGCCCAGTTCAGCAGGGCGACGTACGTCTCGGCGCGTTGATGCCAGAGCCGGTCCTCATTCGCGATGCGCCGCTGAGCCGCCAGCGTCTCACGTGCCGTCCTGGCGGCGGTCCTCGCACTCACTACCGGGGTCACGATTCCGATCACGAGCGCAACGCCTGCTGCGACATACGGTGCGGCCGTTGCCCACACCGATTGGCCGTCGTTCGCGGCAACGAGGAGTCCGTTGATCACCCGGCACAGTGTGCACCTGGCCGCCGGAAAGCTCTAGCGCACTACATGTTGATCATGTGACCGGAGATGCCGTGGATCGCCTCCTTGACGGCCTCAGACAGCGTCGGGTGGGCGTGGACGTTGCGGGCGACCTCGTCCGCCGTCAGGTCCCAGAGCTGGGCGAGGGTGAGCTCGGGCAGCAGCTCCGTCACGTCCGGGCCGATCATGTGGGCGCCGAGGAGCTCGTTGTGGGCGGCGTCGGCGACGATCTTGACGAAGCCGACGGGGTCGCCGAGGCCGTGCGCCTTGCCGTTGGCCATGAAGGGGAACTTCGAGACCTTGACCTCGTGGCCGAGCTTGCGCGCCTGCTCCTCGGTGTAGCCGAAGCTGGCCACCTGCGGCTGGCAGTACGTCGCGCGCGGGATCATGTCGTAGTCGACGGGCATGGTCTCGGCGCCGGCGATGGTCTCGGCCGCGATGATCGCCATGGCCTCGGCCGCGTGCGCCAGCAGCAGCTTGCCGGTGACGTCGCCGATGGCGAAGATGCTGGGCACGTTGGTGCGCAGGTACTCGTCGACCTCGATGGCGCCGCGCTCGGTCAGGCGCACGCCGGTCTTGTCGAGGCCGTAGCCGTCGACGCGCGGGGCGAAGCCGATGGCCTGCAGCACCTTGTCGGCCTCGAGAACCTCCTGCTTGTCGCCGGAGGTCACCGTCACGCGGACCTTGTCGCCGGTGTCGTCGATGCTGTCGACCCGCGTCGAGGTGCGCACGTCGACGCCGAGCTTCTTGTACTGGCGGGCGAGCTCCTTGGAGACGTCGGGGTCCTCCAGCGGCAGCATGCGCTCGAGGAACTCGACGATGGTGACCTGGACGCCGTAGTTGGCCATGACGTAGCCGAACTCGACGCCGATGGCGCCGGCGCCGGCGATGATGATGCTCTGCGGCAGCTCGCTCTCGAGGATCTGCTCTTCGTAGGTGACGACGCGCTCGCTCAGCTCGGTGCCGGGCAGCAGCCGGGTCGTCGCGCCGGCGGCGATGATGCAGTGCTCGAACGTCACCGTCTCGTTGCCGCCGTCGTTCAGGCGGACGTCGAGGGTGTTGGCGTCGGTGAACGTGCCCCACCCGTCGAACTCGGTGATCTTGTTCTTCTTCATGAGGTAGTGCACGCCCTTGACGCGGCCGTCGGCCACGGTGCGGCTGCGCTCGTACGCCTTCGAGTAGTCGGCCTTGACCTCGCCCTCGAAGACCAGCCCGAAGGTGTCGGCCTCGTTCTTGACGATGTGGGCGAGCTCGGCGTTGCGCAGCAGCGCCTTGCTGGGGATGCAGCCCACGTTGAGGCAGACGCCGCCCCAGTACTTGGACTCCACGACGGCGACGGACTTGCCCAGCTGGGCCGCGCGGACGGCCGCGGTGTACCCGCCCGGGCCGGCGCCCAGGACGACGACATCGAAGTGCGCACTCATGATGGACAGCCTAGATGCCTCGCCGCGCTGCGATGACACAGTCATGAAGCCGATGTGAATCCACCTCGGAGTTCACTGCGTGGTTGTGAACGACACCACGCGGGCCGACCTCGAGCGGCTGCAGATCCAGGTCGGCCGGATCATCGGCGACCTCAAGGCCGCGCTCGACGCGCCGTTGTCGATCATGGCGTCCGGGGAGGCGTGGACCGGCAGCCGGGCCGACAGCTTCGGCCAGTCGATGGAGATCCACAAGAGCGTGCTGCAGAAGGGCGCCGATGCCGTCGACGGCGACATCGAGGCCGCCGTGGCCGCGGCTCCCGCGGAGGAGCCGCCGGCATGACGTTCTCCTCCGTCTCGGTGACCGGCCTCGAGGACCTCGTGGCCAAGCTGCAGATCGCGCTCCGGGAGATCGACGACTTCATCGGTTTCACGACCGAGCGCTCGGTCCGGGCGGACATGAACCGGCTCGACGTCACGTCGGCGGGCTTCCAGGATCTCGAGATCGTCTACGAGTGGGTCGACTCGGCGCTGCAGGAGACCCAGCGCCGGCTGGGTCTGGCCCGGGCGATGCAGCGCCAGCATCCGAACGCGCCGATGGTGCGGATCGAGGAGAACGAGGTCACCGACCTCGACCCGGCGCTGGCCGAGCGTCAGGGCCGCGACCTCGCGATCCGGTTCGAACAGGCCGGAGGCGTGGACGGCGACTTCGCGGCGCTCATGCAGGAGTTCGAGGCGCTCGCCTACGACCCGGACGCGATGGCCGGGTTCTACGCCGAGCTCGGCCCGGAGATGGCGGCCAGGTTCGCCGCGGCCCTGGGCATGCCGGAGTCGGGCGTCGGCGAGAACGCGCAGCGCTACCTCGAGCTGATGAGCATCGGCCTGGGCTCGGCCCTGATGGACGCGACGCCGCCTGACGGGCTGGGCGCCTTCCAGAACGAGTTCGGCGAGGCGACCGACGACCCGAAGGTCGCCTGGGGCCGGTTGGCGCTGCTGCAGTATGGCGACTTCTCCGGGTCGCGGGCCTTCGCGGAGCGGACGGTGAACGGCACGGCACTCGATGCCTTCGTCGCCGGCGGGCACGAGCCGGGCAACATCGCCGCTCAATCGCTGACGTCTGACCGGACCAGCGTCGGGCTCCCGTCCGACATCGCGGCGTTGGCGTTCCGCACGCTGTCCCGCGACCCCGAGCTCAGCCGCTTGGTGTTCCAGACCCACGACATGGAGCAGCTCGTCGACCAGGTCGACTTGACCGGTATGTCGCCGCCGGACCGGCACGACGTGCCCGAGATGTTCGGTCTGGCCATCGAGGCCGGTGTCGGCGCGGACGGCGATCCGCCCCGTACGGAGCACTCGCCGGAGGAGAACCTCCTCGCGTTCCAGTTCATCTCCGCCGTCGGCCGGCACAAGGAGCTGCCGCCGACGCTCGGCAACTCGCTCGCCCGGATCGGTGCCGCGTATGTCGACGAGATCGTCGCCGGCTCGTACATCGACGGCGGTGAGCGGCCGGGGCGCCGCGAGCCGTCCATGACAGGGGCGCCGCCGGACTTCCCCGCTGACGCCGGCCTGTCGCCGTCGTTCTACCTCAGCCCGGACGTCGTCTACCGGTTCATGGCCGGCTTCCAGGACACCCTCGAGACGGCCAAACCGTTCGACGACGCCATGGGCCGGCTCATGGACGAGCAACTCGACGCGGCGATGCAGGCCGACTGGGCGACCAACCCGCCGGGCACCCGCACCCAGGACCTCCTGAGGCTGTTCGGCGCGACGGCCTCGTTGAACTTCGAGGCACGACGGCGGCACGCCGCCGACTGGGACGCCACCGAACGGGGCATCCGGCAGGCGTTCACCGACTTCTACACCGGCGGCGCCGGCCTGATTCCGACGAACGCAGCACTGCACGTGCCGTACTGGCTGTTCCAGCTGATCGGCGGCAAGCTCCTGGGGAATTGGGTCGACGACGTGCACACGGAGGAGGGCGTCGTCGCAGAGAACATAGAGGCCAAGCACATGCAGTGGTACCTGATCGCGGAGCGGTTGGTCCGCAACGGTGTCGGCGCGGAGGCGCTCGCGTCCCTGCCTCCGGAGTTGAGGACTGAGGACGGTCTGCTGCGACCGATGGAGGAGATCTTCGGCGACACCGCCCTCGCGGACGAGTTCTACGACTGGGTCAACGCGCAGAGCGGTTATCCGGCGAACCCCCTGAACGAAGGGGTGGACGCCGGCCAGCAGGCCTGGAACGACGGCGCCATGGAGGCCCAGGACTGGGTGGCGTACCTCGAGCCGGAGCCGGAGAACTGAGACGATCCGCCGGCGTCAGAACAGCCGGGACGTCGGGTCGTCGACACCGCGGAGGGCGTCGTAGTCGACGGTGACGCAGGTGATGCCACGGTCGACGGCGAGGGTGCGGGCCTGCGGCTTGATCTCCTGCGCCGCGAACACCCCGCGCACCGGGGCCAGCAGCGGATCGCGGTTGAGCAGGTCGAGGTACCGCGTGAGCTGCTCGACGCCGTCGATCTCGCCGCGCCGCTTCACCTCGACGGCGACGGCGACGCCCTCATGGTCGCGGCAGAGGAGGTCGACCGGACCGATCGGCGTCGGGTACTCGCGGCGCACCAGCCGCCAGCCGGCGCCGAACGTCTCGACCTGCTCGGCCAGCAGCACCTGCAGGTGCGCCTCGACGCCGTCCTTGACCAGTCCCGGATCGACGCCGAGGTCGTGGCTGGAGTCGTGCAGGATCTCGTGCACGCTGATCACCAGGCGGTCGTCGGTCTTGCCGTTCTGCACCGTCCACACCGCGGTGACGCCGTCGCCCGTCGCGTCCTCGCCCGGATCGCTGACGGTGAGCGTGCAGGGCGGGCTCATCCAGTTCAGCGGCTTGTACGAGCCGCCGTCGGAGTGCACGAGCACACTGCCGTCGGCCTTCACCATGATGACGCGCGTGGCGAGCGGGAGGTGGGCGGTCAGCCGCCCGGCGTAGTCGACCTGACAACGAGCGATGACGATCCTCACCGCCCGAACTCTAGACGGCGTAGCGTGCGGAGCACACGCACATCGAGGTGCGGAGGCGGGCATGCAGCGGATGGTGCTGATCGCGATGGGTCTCGTCCTGCTGGTCGTCGCCGGCGTGGCCGGTGTGGTCGTCCAGCGGCAGGGCGAGCGGATCGACGAGTTGGAGGCGGCCGTCAGCGACCTGCTGACGACGCGGGCCGACGACGCCGGCGACCGGGCGGGCGTCGACGACGCGGCTCGGCTGGACGAGATCGAGCGGCAGCTCGGCTTCGACGCGCCGTCGTGGCCGGCCGAAGCCGTCGACGAACGCATCACGCAGCTGGAGTGGGACCTCGGCCTGATCTGCGCCTACCTGCACCGCACCGGCGCCGAGGTGTTGTGCTGACGACGCTCAGCCGGTGAGCGCCGCGGCGAGGGCGTCGCGCTGCGACCGGAACCAGTCGTGGCTGCGGCGGATGTGGTCGCCGGCGCCGTCGGCCCACATGCGCGCCCAGCCGCCGCCGTCGGTCTCGGCCCGATGCTTCATGACGTGCCAGGCGCGGGTGAACCGGCGGTCGGCGACGTCGAGCAGAGCGGCGCGCTGAGCGGCGTCCAGCCCGTAGGCGTCGGCGAAGATCCGCATCCGGCGACCCGCGTCGGCGTCGCGCAGCGCCGGGTCGCGGTCGGCCGGTGCGGCCAGCGGCGCCCAGTACCGCAGCGTCGTGACGGCGTCGAGCAGTCGCGTGGCCGGCCCCGCGAGGTCGAAGTCGATGATCCCGACCGGCCGGCCGTCGACGAAGATCGTGTTCTCGAAGGTGATGTCGTTGTGCCCGACGACGTCCGCGGCGCCGTCGTACGCGGGCGGAACGCCGGGCAGCTCGACCGGCGCCGGCCAGCTCACCCCGTCCGGCGGCACGAACCCGGCCGAGCAGTCGTGCAGGCGGCGCTGGATGACGGCGATCTCGCGCAGCGCCTCCTCGGTGACGGCCCACGGCGCCAGCGGCCGGCCGCCCATCTCGCCGTCGATGTAGGTGAGGATCTCGCGGCCCTGGTCGTCGAGGCCGAGGAAGCGCGGCGCGTATGGGAAGCCCGCCCGCTCCAGGTGCCGGAGGTAGGCGTGGACGGCGGCCGCGCCCGGCGCCGGGTGCCGCCGGACGGTGCGGCCGACCCGGACGACGCCGTCGCTGACGTCACCGCCGAGCAGGGGGATCTCCGCTACGTCGTCCAGGAACGCGTCGACGGCGGCGCGGAACTCGGCCGGCCGCTCGGCCCACGGGTAGTGGCCGCACTCCTCGACGACGGCGAGCCGCCCGGCGGGGAACCGCTCGGCCAGCGCGGCGACCGGCGCGAACCCCGTCATGGCGTCGTCGGCGCCGGCGACCACGAGGACCGGCGCCGTGACGGACGCGAGCCGATCGGCGAGGTCGGCGGGCGGGTCGAGGCTGAAGTAGGCGCGGTTGGCGGGCAGGTCGTAGCGGCCCGCGGCGGCGTGCTCTCGCTCGGCCGCACCCCAGTGCGCGTAGCTGGACGGCGCGACCAGCCGCTGCCAGGCGTTGAAACCCTCGTCGTCGAGGACGGCGGGCCCGGCGCTCAGCGCCGCCCACGCGTCGTCGAAGACCGGTCCGTCGCCGCGGCGGCGGGCGGCGAGACGCTCGGCGATGCGTTCGGCGTCGGGTTCGGCGTCGACGAGGTGCGTGGACGGCGGCGTGATGAGCAGCAGCGCCGCGACGCGCGCCGGATACTGGACGGCGTACGCGACGGCCAGCCGGGTGCCGGCCGAGTGCCCGGCGACCAGCAGGCGGTCCTGCCCGAGTTGCCGGCGCAGCGCGTCGAGGTCGGCGGCCTGCCGCCAGTACGAGCCCGCCTCCGGCGCGTCCGGGGCCGGCGACTCGCCGACGCCGCGCAGGTGCGGGATGACCAGCGGGTGCCGGTCGGCCAGCCCGGCGAGATCGCCCAGGTAGACCGGGTGCCGGGCCGCCCCGCCGGCGAGGACGACGACGGGCGGGCCGGCGGCGGCCGGTCCGGCCAGCTCGTCGTAGTGCAGGGACGTGTCGTCATCGGCGCGGTAGGCGGGCACGGCGCAGGACGCTACCGCGTCGCACGCCGATCGTCCTCGCTCGCGGCAGCGGCACCTCACTCGCGAGGAGTCCGCATGGGCCGGAGTTCCGGCCGCCGTCCGGCTCCGCCGCGGGTGAGGTGGCGCCGTCGCGGGCGACGGCGCGGCCGGCGGGCGCCGGAGCAGCCCGCCCGGTCAGCGCCCTCGCGACGCCCTGATCGCCGCGCTGGAGGTCTGCGGTCCGATCGGACGGCAGAGTTCCGCCGCGCGCTGGAGGTCTGCGGTCCCATCGGACAGCAGAGCCCACCACGCGCTGAAGCTCTGCGGCCCCATCAGACAGCAGAGCCCACCACGCGCTGAAGCTCTGCGGCCCCATCAGACAGCAGAGCTCCAGCGTCCGGTGCGGTCCCGGACGAGGCGGGGTGACGGCGGCAGTAACGGGATGGCGGGGGCGACTGGCGACGGCGCGACAGGCGGCGGGCAGCGGGCGGCGGGCGATCGCCGACGGCGGCAGGCCGCGCGCGCAGCGGGCGGGC
>NZ_QUAL01000080.1 GCF_003579925.1 Jiangella rhizosphaerae
ACGCCCTGCAACTGGTGGAGGACTTCCCCGACACCCACGCCGCGTTGTCGGCCGGGACGATCGATCTGCGCCGCGCCCGGGTGGTCACCGACGAGCTCGGCGGCCAAGACCCCCACGTGCGAGCGCGGGTGGAAGCGGCGGTGCTGCCGAAAGCACCCGGCCTGGATTCGGTCGCGCTGCGGAAGCTGATCAAGCAGCTGTTGCATGAGCTGGCGCCGGTGGAGGCGGCGGACCGGTACGAGGCCGCTCGTGAGCGCCGCTATGTCGTGATCACGCCGGCGTCGGATGGGATGGCGCATCTGGAGGCGCGGCTGCCCGCCGCGGATGCCGCGGCCCTGGACACCGCGTTGAACGCGGCCGCGGCGGACGCCAAGCGGGCCGATGCCGCCGCCGGGGTGCCGGCGCGGACGAAGGATCAGCGCCGCGCCGACGCGCTGGCCGAGCTGGGCTGGGCGGCCCTCACCGCCTGCGCCGACGGCACCACCGCCCCGCTGAGCCACACCGCCGGAGTGGCCGGCTCCGCCGATGACTCCGCCGACCGGGCGTCAGCCGGAATGGCCGGCTCCGCCGGTACGGCCGGTTCTGCCGGCGGTGCACAACCCAGCTCCAACGCCGCAGGGCAGCCGCCACCGGCACACTCCGGCACGAGCGCAACGCCGCGGCGGCGTCCGATCAGCGTGCACATCACCGTGCCGTTCGCCACCGCGATCGGGCTCAGCGACCAACCGGGCGAACTGGAGGGGTACGGGCCCATCCCCGCCCACGTCGCCAAGGTCCTCGCCGCCGAGGGCGTGTGGACCTGGCTGCGCACCGATGGCAGCGGGCACCTGCTCGACCTCGGCCGCACCCGCTACCGCCCCACCAAAGCCCTCGCCGACTTCATCATCGCCCGCGACCGCACCTGCCGCATCCCCGGCTGCCACCGCCCCGCGACCACCTGCGACCTCGACCACATCATCCCGGTCAACGCCGGCGGGACCACCGACCCCGACGACCTGCACGCCCTGTGCGAGACCCACCACAAGCTCAAACACCACGGGCACTGGCACGTCGAACGACTCCCCGACGGCACCACCATCTGGATCAGCCCCACCGGCCACCGCTACGAGAAACCACCCGAACGGATCGGCTCGTGCGCTGAGACCGCCATCGGTCATGGCGATGCGGACAACCTTGGGTGAGGACTCGGCCAGGTGACGTGCCATGGCCGACCGGCGCCTCGGGCGCCACTACGCTCGTCCGCATGAAGGCGCTGCGGGCGGTCGATGTCAGGGGCGTGTGGGGAACGGTGCTGCTGCCGCTGGGCGGTGACGGTGCCATCGACTGGGGCCGGCTGGCCGCGCAGATCGACACGCTGGTCGCCAGTGGTGTCGACGGCGTCTATGCGCACGGGACGGCGGGGGAGTTCCACGCCATCGACGAGGGCGAGTTCGACCGCGTCAACGAGGTGCTGGCGACGCGGTGCGAGGCGGCCGGGCTGCCGTTCCAGCTGGGCGGCTCGCATCCCGCGACGCCGGTGATGCTGGGCCGGATCCGCCGGGCCGCGGCGCTGGAGCCGGGCGCCATCCAGGTGATCCTGCCCGACTGGGTGCCGCTGAACGACGACGAGGTCGTGCGGTTCCTCGCCGGCGCGGCCGAGGCGGCCGGGCCGGTGCCGCTGGTGCTCTACAACCCGCCGCATGCCAAGACCCAGATCGGGCCGGCGCTGCTGGCGCGGGCCGCCGAGGCGACGCCGTCGCTCATCGGGGTGAAGATGGCCGGTGGCGACGAGGACTGGTACACCGCGATGGCCGAGCTGGCCGGCGACCTGTCGGTCTTCGTGCCGGGGCACCTGCTGGCGACGGGGATCGCCCGCGGCGCGCACGGCAGCTACTCCAACGTCGCCGCGATGTCGCCGCGGGGCGCCGTCGCCTGGTACCGGATGATGACGACCGACCCGGAGGACGCGCTGGATCTGGAGGCGCGCATCGCCGAGTTCTTCCGGCGGCACATCGCGCCGCTGCAGGTCGCGCGGCTGTCCAACCCGGCCCTCGACAAGTTCCTCGCCACGGTCGGCGGCTGGGCCGACATCGGGACAAGGCTGCGCTGGCCCGCGTCGTCGGCCCCGGACGACGCCGTCGCGCCGGCCCGCGCCGACGCCCACCGGCTGCTGCCGGAGCTGTTCCCGGTCTGATCGCAGCGGCTACCGTGGCCCGATGCTGGAAGCCGCGGGTGTCACCGCCGTCGAGGAGCAGGTGTACGGCGCGCTCGTCGACTCCCCTGCCGACACCGCGGCGGCCATCGCCACCCGGCTCGGGCTGTCGTTCGACGAGACGACCGCGGTGCTCGCGTCGCTGGAGTCCAAGGGGCTGATGAGCCGCACCGCCGACCGGACGCCGCGGTTCCTCGCCACACCGCCCGACATCGCCATCGAGCCGCTGATCCTGCAGCGCCAGGCCGAGCTGCACGAGACCCGGCGCGCCGTCGACGAGCTGCTGCGCCGGTACCGCGCCAGCCGCCGGCCGCGCGAGGCGGCCGAGCTGGTCGAGGTCGTCGTCGGGCGCCCGGCCGTCGCGCAGCGGTTCCAGCAACTGCAGCGACGGGCCGAGCGCGAGGTGCTGGTGCTGGTCAAGCCGCCGTTCGCGATCCCGCACGAGGCCAACGACACCGAGCTGGACCTGCTCGCCCGCGGCGTCACGGCGCGCGCCGTCTACGAGCGCTCGGTGCTGGAGTCCGACGGCGGCAGCGCGGCCGTCGCGCGGTACGTCGCGGCCGGCGAGCAGGCCCGCGTCGTCGACGAGCTGCCGGTGAAGTTCGCGCTGATCGACGGGTCGGAGGCGTTCGTGCCGCTGACGCAGGACGACCCCGAGACCGAGCCGACGTTCATGGTCGTCCACCGCAGCGGGCTGCTGGCGGCGCTCATCGCGCTGTTCGAGTCGCTGTGGGAGCGGGCGTTCGAGCTGTCCGCGCTGACGGCGCGCCCGGCGGACGGCCGGGCGTCGCAGCTGCCGCCGGCCGACGCGCAGCTGGTGTCGCTGCTGCTGGCCGGGCTGACGGACAAGGCGATCGCGACGCAGCTCGGCCTGAGCCTGCGCACGGTGCACCGGCGGATCAGCGCGCTGCTCGACCGCGCCCAGGTCTCCACCCGGCTGCAACTGGGCTGGCACGCCGCCCAGCACGGCTGGCTCGACGGCTACGCCGAGCGCAGCCCGTAGGCGCGCACCACCGTCTGCTCGATCCGGTTGCCGTCGCCGTCCCACGCCTCGACCCGCAGGCTGACGGCGTCGGCGCCGCGTTCGGGGTCCAGCAGCGCGGTGTAGGCCGCACCGCGACGGGTGACCCGTGCGGCCTGCCAGCTCGCGCCGTCGTCGTAGGAGGCCCAGAGCCGCAGCCTGCCGCCGGCGACGGGATCGGCCGCGGCCTGCCGGTGCACCGTCAGGTCGATCCGGGTGCGGGCCCGGTCGCTCACGGCGCCCCACTGGTCGACGTCGACGGCGTAGTCGACCTGCAGCAGCGGGAGCATCGCGCGCTCGCCGGGGTCCGGCCGTGCGGACCGGAACGTCCACGCCGTGCGGGTCGACGTCGACCGCTCCCACCAGGGCGCGTCGCGGTCGACGTCCAGCTCCAACCGGTACGTCGCCGGCTCCGGCGCCGCCGGCCAGCCGCCGTACACCGCGTCGCGCTGCGCGACCAGCTCGCCGTCGCGGTAGAGCCGGGCCGCGGTGGTGTCGGCGCCCGTCTCGTCGCCGTTACGGTCGCTGCCGTCGAGGAACGAGCGGACCAGGACGGTGAGCTCGTCGCCCTCGCGGAAGCCCGGCATGCCGTACTGGCCGTAGTGGTCGGTGTCGAGCGGGACGCCCGGCCGGACCACCGGCCCGAACCACGACCGCGGGTCGGACTCGCCGGCCGCGTACGTGCGCTCGCCCTCGATCATGCCGCCGACCAGCAGCCGCTGCGCCCACACGAACTGCTGCCATCGGGTGTCGCCGGGTGAGACCCACTCGTCGCGGTGCGACGGCAGCGGCACCTCGCGCGGGCTGCGGATGGAGTAGTTGTCGTACGGCCGGAACGCGTGCCGCGCCTCGTTGCCCAGGTGCGCCGGGCCGGTAGCGACGTAGGCGGTGTCCAGCTCGGCGAGGTCGCGCGGGCGCACCCGGTACTCCAGCGACGCGGGGATGTGCCCGGCCTCGGCCTGCATGAGGTCGTAGAGGTACGGGCTGACGGCGATGCCGTCGAACCGTGCCTCGGGAGCCGCGCCGGCCGCGATCAGGTCGAGGATCGCGGCACCGTCGGCCTGCGAGATCGTCACCACCGGGATCGAGGTGCCGTCGCCGACGTACTCCAGCAGCCAGCCGGGCCGGTCGTGGTGCACGATGACGGCTTCCGCTCCGGCGGCAGCCACCGCGGCCACCTGCGCGTCGACGGTCACGTCGTCGGAGCGGCGCACCAGCGCGGCCGTACCGGTGAGGTCGCGGCCGGCCACCTCGGCGGGGGTGCCCGTGCCGGCGTCGGCGACGGGGTAGCGGTGCCGGCCGTCCAGCTTCGGCGAGCCGACGGCGTACTCGTGCGCGATCTCGGCCGCACCGACGCGCAGCGTCAGCTCCGGCGCGAACAGCTCCCACAGGCTGGAGAACTCGAACGTGCCGCGCTCCACAGGCTGGGTCGGCGCCGCGTACGCGACGTCGATGTACTGGTCGAGCATGTACTTGAGGTTGAACATGTGCTGCTCGGAGCTGCGGTACCAGCCGAGCGTGAGGCCCTGGTGCTCGGCCGGCTCCGGCGTGTCGACGGCCACACGGGTGGCGGTGCGCCCGTCGAGCACGAGATGGGTGTCCTCGGTCAGCTCGAGCTCGGTGTCGCCGACGACGGCCACCTCGCGGGCCTGCTCGCCGGACTCGTCCGGGGTGAAGAGGAAGCCGAGCAGGCTGTACGTGCCCGGCTGCACGCGGAACACGGCCGGTCCGCTGCCGCCGCCCTTGCGGCCGAAGTAGCCGGTGCCCCACCAGTCGGTGTCGAGGCTCCACAGCTCGGCGGCGCTGGCCCCGGCCGCCGGCGCGCCCGCGTGGTCGATGCCCTCGACGGTCACCTCGATGGTCCGCGGTTCCTTCGTGACGCCGAGGACGGTGTGGACGACGACGGCGCCGTCGGCCGAGCGGGCGGTGACGCGCCCGCTGTAGACGTCGGGGTCGCCGCGGTTGGGGTCGAGCGTGACGTCGACGCTCGCGGTGCCGCCCGCCGGGACCGTCAGCTCCGGGCGGCTCAGCGTCAGCATGCCGGACGGCGCGGGCCCGGCGGTCGCGCCGGTCAGGCTCGCGTCGATGGTGAGGACGACCGGTGCGGAGCCGTCGTTGGTGTACGTGACGGTGTGGGTGACCAGCGGGTCGGTGCCGTCGTGCGGCCAGTCGTAGGTGCCGAGGTTCAGCGTCGCGGTGTCGGCGAACGTGGTCTGGGAGACGGCGCGGGCGGCGTCGAGGCGGCCGGCGCCCTGCTCGTAGACGGTGTAGTCGTCCAGCTCGCGCGCGGACTGGACGAGCGCCCGCTTCAGCCGGTCCGCCGTCCAGTCCGGGTGACGCTGGAGCAGCAGCGCGGCCGCGCCGGACACGTGCGGCGTCGCCATCGAGGTGCCGTCCAGGCTGGTGTGCAGTGCGTCGACCGGGTCGCCGAGCGACGTGCCGGCCGCCCGGGCGGCGACGATTCCCACGCCGGGCGCGGTGATCTCCGGCTTGATCGCGTTGTCGCGCAGCCGCGGGCCGCGGCTGGAGAACCCGGCCAGCACGTCGGACTTGTCGACGGCGCCGACGCTCAGCGCGGCGTCGGCGACCCCCGGCGCCCGGACGCTGGTCGCGCCGGGGCCCTCGTTGCCGGCCGCCGCGACGAACAGCGTCCCGCTGGCCGCCGTCAGGCTGTCGACCGCCTGGCTGAGCGGGTCCGAGCCGTCGGTGACCTCGCTGGACAGGCTCATGCTGACGATGTCCGCGCCCTGCGCGACCGCCCACTCCATGCCCTCGATCAGCCACGAGTTCTGGCCGGTGCCGTCGGCGCCGATGACCTTGCCGATCAGCAGGTCGGCGCCGGGTGCCACGCCGCGCCGGGCGCCACCGGACGCCGCGCCGGTGCCGGCGACGGTGGCGGCGACATGGGTGCCGTGGCCGTTGGCGTCCTGGACGGTCGTGCCGGAGAAGTCGGCGGCCTGCGCGACCTGGCCGGCGAGGTCCGGGTGGGCCGCGTCGTACCCGGTGTCGAGGACCGCGACGGTGACGCCGGTGCCGTCGTAGCCCGCCGCCCACGCGGCGGGCGCGCCGACCTGCGGCACGCTCTCGGACAGCGCGGGCCGGACCTTGGCGTCCAGCCAGATCTTCTCGATGGACGGCGCGGCCGCCACCCGGGCGCCGTCGCCGGTGGGGAGCTCCCCGGCGACGCCGGTCCAGAAGGCCGCGAGGTCGTCGACCGGCGCCTCGACGGCGACCGCGCCGACGCTCTCGAGGGTGGCGGTGACGACGGCGTGGCTGGGGGCGGCGGTGGCGGCGGCCGTGCGGGCCGAGCCGCCGGCGTAGGTCACGATCAGTGGCAGGGCGTCGCCGGTGTAGCCCTGCTCGATGAGGCTCGTGACGTTGAACAGCTCGCGGTCCAGCGAGCCGGCCGCGAGGTAGGGTTCGGCCTCGGCCGGGATCGCGTAGAGGCCCTCCGGCCGCTCGACCACCTTGAGATTCGCCCGGACGGCCCCCGGCGCGGGCAGCGCGGTGACCGCCTGCCGGCCGTCGGCGAATGTGTCGACCCGCAGCCGATGCCCGGTGACCAGCGTGACCGTCGTGCCCGAGCCGGCGCCGTCCGCCGCCGGCCGGGGGAGCGGGGCGGACGGTGCCGGGCCCGCGGCGCCGCCCGG
>NZ_QUAL01000082.1 GCF_003579925.1 Jiangella rhizosphaerae
CCGCGCGTCGCGCCGCCCTGCGCGCCGCCACCGCGGCCGCCGGCGTCGCGTCGTCGCCGCCGTCGGTCACCGCCGTCGTCCCGTCCGGCGACGCCGGGCTGCTGCGCGACCTGCGCCGGCAGACGTGGCGGTCGCTGACCGTCCGGGTCGCCGACGACGCGGCGGAACGGCGGCGAGCGCTGGAGACCTGTGAGACCGACCTCGTCACGCTGCCGGCCGCCGGGCTGAGCTACGCGCCGGAGCACGTCGAAGACCTCATGCTGGGGCGCGGGTACGGTGCGCGGCCGATCAGCGGGGTGCGGGTGCGGCGGGCCTTCCTGCCCGCGCTGGACACCACGGTGCGCGCGCCCGGCGAACCATCGGAGCGCCCTGCGTCCGCGCTGACCGCGGCGACCATGCTCGGGACGCCGGCCGACCTGCTGGAGCTGGGCCTCGCCGACCTCGACGACCCGCTGACATCGGTCGACGTCGGCGACGACGGCTACGCCATCCACGACCTCGGGGTGTGGCGGGTCGTGAGCGACGCCGCGGGGACCGACGCGGCGCTGCGGGCGGGCGGGCGGCAGATCGGCGGCACCGGCCGTGTCGACCCGGCGTACGCCTCCTACTTCGCCCGCACCGCCTGATCCGCCGGCCGTTCGCCGGGGTGGGCTCCCCGTCCCCCTGCTGCCACATTCTCTTGCCGCGAACGGGCGCGTCAAGCGGACTGATGGCGCTTCGCGCGACGATGACCGCTTGACTCACCCGCCCGTGGCCAAGAACGGGGCAGCTATCAGGGGACGGGGGCAGAGCGGGCACACCTCGCCGTTGGCGTGCCCGTTTCGCGTGCTTTGTCGGGTCGTGGACGGCGATGATCATCCAGGATCGCCTACATCACGAGGATTGCCGGAGCATCAACACCCCTACAGCCGTGGTGATGCTCAGGTAATCCTCGTGATGGCTCCGGAATCACGGCGAAATCTCACCAGGTGGACGCCCAACGACACCAAACTCACACGCAAAGGGCCCAACGCCGCAAGGCACCCGGCCTCGTCGCCGCTCTTCCCCGTCCCCTGATAGCTGCCCGTTCTTCGGCCGCGTGCAGCAGGGGGACGGCCCAACGTCACGACCCCCGGCGAACCGCCGCAGAGGCTCAGGCCAGGTGGCGCTCGGCCTGGAGCTTGCGCACCGTCTCGACCAGCTCCTCGGCGCGGGCGTCGAACGAGTGCTCGCGCCGGACCAGCTCGGACAGCTTCTCGCGCGCCGCCGCGCGCTCCGGCGTCTCGGCCAGCTGGGCGTTGACGGCAGCGGCCAGCTCCTGCGGCGTCGTATACGTCAGGATGACGTCGCCGAAGACGTCCTCGATGCCGGGGACGGCGTCGGTGACGACGCGGGCGCCGCAGGCGGCGAGGTCGAACAACCGGTTGGAGATGAGGCCCTCGGCCTTCATGTCCTCCCAGTGGTCGTTGAGGACGACGCCGGCACCGGCATAGACGGCGGGCAGATCCTCGTTGGGGACGTACTCGCCCAGCCAGGCGCCCTCGGGCAGCAGGCCGCGCCAGCGCACGCCGTAGACCGACGGGACGATGCCGGCCTCCAGCGCGGCGCCGACCGAGGCCCGCATGCCGCGCGCGTTGCCCACGAAGAGCACGTCGTGGCGGCGGCGCGGGTCGGGCGGGACGGGGCGGAAGCGGTACTTGTCGGTGGCCTGCAGCAACGGCCGCACCGGCGCGCCGAGGTCGGTGGACATCCGCCGGGCCAGGCTGGTCGACGCGGCGAAGACGGCGTCGAACGAGGCCAGCTCGCGCCGGGTGACCCGCTCGGGGTGGCTGATCACCCAGGACAGGTTGATCTGCTGCGGATTGACGGTGTAGACGCTGACGCCGCGCAGCACGAGGGCGACGTCGTCGAACCGCGAGGTCGGCCGGTACCAGCCCTGCTTGGCGTCGATGACCGCCTCGTGGCCGAGCCGCTCCAGCGCCTCCTTGAGGCCGATGGCGTAGTGCCAGTCGCCCCAGTTGGTGCGCCGGGTGACGTCGGGCGCGCCGATCTTGATCGCCCAGCGCAGCGGCCGCTCCGGGCGGTCGCGCACGACGATCGGGTCGAACCCCCAGTGCGTCGGCGCCGCACCGTCGTAGCCGACGATGGCGTAGCCGCGCTCGCCCCACACGGTGACGTCGTCCTGGGCGACGGTGTCCTTCCAGCGGCCGGTGAACAGCTCCTGGTTGTCCGTCGCGGTGATGGTCGCCGACGCCGTCGTGCGCCGCTCCGGCGTCTCGGTGAGCGCGACCTGGCTGACCGGCACGTACCGCAGCGGACGACCGGTCTCGCGGGCCAGCCGCAGGCTGAGGTCGGGGTTGTCGATGTCGTTGACGAACAGCGGGTCGAAGCCGCGGACGGCGGCGAAGTCGGCGGCCCGGACGGCGAGCGCGACCGGCGACAGCCCGGCCGGCGAGGACGGCGCGACCACCTCCGGCGCGTCGCCCGGGAACCGCCGGTAGAGGTTGTGCGGGTGCGCGCCGCGGGCGAACGCCACGCCGGCCGACCACACCGTGCCGTCGCCCAGCAGCACCAGCGGCTGGGCGGCCGCGGCGCCGTCGGACAGCGCGGTGGTCAGCGGTTCCAGCCAGCCGGGCTCGACCCAGCTCGCCGGGGTGAGGAAGACGATCGTCTCGCCGGTGGAGTGCGCCGCGCCGATGGTCCGCGACAGCTCGGTCGACAGCCGCTGGGTCTGCCGCAGCACCCGCACGTTCGGGAACCGGATCGGCAGGAACTGCAGCCGCATCGCCTCGGCCTCGGAGGCCTTCGCGTCGACGATGACCACCTCGAGGTCGTCGGCGGCGACGCCGTCGAGCAGCCGCTCGACGGTGGTCGTGACGGTCTGGGCGTCGTCGCCGGCGTGGATGACGACGGACACCGTCCCCGGCCGGCGCGCGGCCAGCCCGGCGTCGACGGCGGCCCAGTCGATGAGATGCTTGGCACGGATGACGAAGCGGTAGCCGAACAGCTCGTTGATGGTGATGCGGTCGCTGCGCTGCTCCCACGCGTCGTAGCGGGTGGCGACGAACGGCGCCAGCTCGAAGTCGGTGACCGCGGACATCCGGATGAACAGGTCCCAGTCGACGTTGCGGCGCAGGTTCTCGTCGAACATGCCGACCTCGTCGAGCAGCGACCGCTCGTGCAGGACGACGATGCAGTCGATGAAGTTGCGCTCGACCAGCGCCGCCCGGTTGAACGGCAGCGACCGGTAGCCGCGGCGGCCGTTCTTCTTCTCCTCCAGCAGCTCGGAGACGGCGTAGCCGAACCGCAGCGACCGGGTGCGGACGAACGCCACCATGACCTCGAGGAAGTCGGGCGTCCAGATGTTGTCGCTGTCGAGGTAGGCGACGTACTCGCCGCGGGCGCGGGCCAGGCCGGCGTTGCGGGCCGCCGAGACGCCGCCGGCCCGCTCGCGGCGGACCAGCTCGATGCGCTCGTCGGCCAGCAGCGGCTCGATGGCCTCCGCGGTGCCGTCGGTGCTGCCGTCGTCGACCACGATGAGCTGCCAGTTCCGGTACGTCTGAGCGACGACGGAGCCGATGGCGGTGAGCACGCCCTCGCGCCGGTCCTTCGTCGGGATGACGACGGTGACCAGCGGCGGCTCCTCGCCGCGTTCGGCGTACTCGGCGACGACCCGGCGCTTGAACGCCTCGGCGGCCTCGTGGTCGAAGGTGTCGGCGGTGCGCGGCAGGTGCTCCCAGCCGCGCGTCTCCTGCATGAGCCGGCGGGTGCGGCGGGCGAAGTCGGCCAGTGGCGGGCCCTTCACCTCGCCGAAGTTGGCGGTGTAGACGTCGACGTCGAAGGCCGCGCTGGGCTGGGCGCCGGACTTCCAGCCCGTCTCCAGGTAGTGGCCGAGCGGGCCGCCGCGGTGGTTCGCCGCCTCGGGGTGCTGCTCGGTGTAGAACTCGGGGTCGAACAGCGGGTGCGGCGACAGCCCGCGGGCGATGCCGCGGTTGACGTAGTGGATGAACGGCGCGACGTCGAGCTTCTTCGGGCTCTTGGGGTGGTCGCGGTACCACTCGCTGACGAAGCAGGGGTTGGGCGAGATGTCGGTGGCCGACCCGACCATGACGTAGTGGTCGACGGGGTCGACGCCGTCCGCGATGGGCTCGTCGAGCTGCTCGCGGTACCACGCGGCGTCGAACAGCCCGCTGGCGCGGATGGACGAGGCGATGCGGCGCCGCCGCGCGACGTCATCGAGGTACGCCTGCGGCAGCACCTTCTTGACCAACCGACGGACCCTGCCGACCGGCAGCTTCATGCCACGAACTCCTCGGGAACGATCTTGACCCGGAGTGCCCCAGGCCATCGGACCCAAGCGCATCGTCCGTTTCCGGACCCTCGGTATCCTAGCCGGGCGCCGACCGCGAGGTCCCAAGCGCCGGCGAGTCGCGCAAGGGAAATGAGATCAGCGCGTTCGACGACGGCGGGAGGTGCCGAGTGCGGTGGTTGGTCACGGGCGCGGCGGGCATGCTGGGCCGCGACGTGGTGGCCGCGCTCGACGGGGCCGACGTGACGGCTCTGGACCGCGCGCGGCTCGACGTCACCGACGCTGACGCCGTCGACGCCGCGGTCCGCGGTCACGACGTCGTCGTCAACACCGCCGCCTGGACCGACGTCGACGGCGCCGAGACGGCCGAGGCCGCGGCGACAGCGGTCAACGGCACCGGCCCGGCGAACCTGGCGGCGGCGTGCGCCCGGCACGGCGCCCGGCTGGTGCACGTCTCGACCGACTACGTGTTCGACGGCGCCGCGACCACGCCCTATGCCGAGGACGCGCCCACCGCGCCGCGGTCGGCGTACGGACGGAGCAAGCTGGCCGGCGAGCGGGCGGTGCTGTCGACGCTGCCCGACGCCGGCTACGTCGTGCGTACCGCCTGGCTGTACGGCGAGCACGGCGGCAACTTCGTCGCGACGATGGCCCGGCTCTCGGCCGCCCGCAAGTTCCTCGACGTCGTCGACGACCAGCGCGGCCAGCCGACCTGGTCGATGGACGTCGGGACGCGGCTGGTCGACCTGGTCCGCTCCGACGCCCCGGCCGGCGTCTACCACGCGACGAACAGCGGCGAGACGACGTGGTTCGGCCTGGCCCGGGCGGTCTTCGCCCACCTCGGCCTCGATCCCGCCCGGGTGCGCCCGACGACGACGGACGCGTTCCCGCGCCCGGCACCGCGGCCCGCGTACTCCGTCCTCGGCCACGCCGGCTGGGCCCGCGCCGGCCTGCCGCCGCTGCGCCCGTGGGACGAGGCGCTCGCCGCCGCTGCCCCCGCCGTCTTACCCCACGACTAGACGGCGGTCCGGGCGCGGGCGGCCAGGGCGGCGTCGAGCAGCACCCGGGCGCGGGCGTCGAACGAGTGCACTGTCCGTACCTCCTCGGACACCAGCTTCAGCGCCTCCTGGGGGCAGAACTCGTCCGGCTCCAGCGCGCACAGCGCGGCCAGCTCCTCCGGCGACGAGTACGTCCGCACGGCCGGGCCGAACAGCTCGGTCAGGCCCTCGATCGGGTCGCTGATCACCCGCCCGCCCGCGGCGACCGCATCGAACACGCGGTTCGAGATGAATCCGTGCGCCCGCATGTCGGCCCAGTGGTCGTTGAGCACGACACGCGCCTGTTCGTACGCCGCGCCGGCCGCGTCGTTGTCGAGGTACTCCCCGCGCAGATACCGCGCCGGGATCTCGTCACGCCAGTTCAGCCCGTACACGTGCAGGTCGATGCCGGCGAGGATCGCGTCGCGCACGATCGGCCGGACCTCGCCGCGCCGGCCGGAGCCGAGGAACAGCACCGGACCGGCGCCGCCGTCGGACGACGCGCCGGGCTGGAACCGGGACGGATCCGTGGCCTGCAGCAGCGGCCGCACCTGCAAGCCCCAGCGCCCGGACACCGAGGCCGCCCACGGCGCCGACGCCGCGAACACCGCGTCGTAGCGGCTCGCCTCCTCCGCCGTGACGGCGTCCGGGTGGCTGATCACCCAGAGCAGGTTGGTCCGGCCGGGGCCCGGCGCGTAGGGCTCCAGACCGCGCAGCGTGAGCGTGACGTCGTCCAGGTGACCGGTGGCGCGGTCGAAGGCCAGCCGCCGGTCGACGACGACCTGCTGGCCGAGCCGGCGCAGCGCCCGTGCGAGGTCGCGGGCGAAGTGCACGTCGCCCCAGGTGTCGCCGCGCGGGCCGGCGTGCGCGCCGATCTTGACCGCCCAGCGCAGGGCCGGCGGCCGTTCCTCGACGACGGCCGCGGCGACGCGCGACGGCGCCGGGCGGGTCAGCACCGGGAGCGGAGTGCGCAGCCCCGCCGGGTCGACCGTCCCGGGCTGGAGGTGCGCCACCGCGAACCCCGCGCGCTCGTACCGCCAGAACTCCGACGCGGGCAACCGGCCGGTCCACCGGGCGGCGAACTCCACCCGGTTCGCCCCGCCGAAGGCCGACCGGCCGGGTGTCTTGCTCTCGTGATGCTCGACGACCGACGCGGTCACGACGGCGAACCGGCCACCCAGCCGGTCGACGGCGCGCAGGCACAGGTCGATGTCCTCGCAGCCGTTGATGAACATCGGATCGAAGCCGCGCAACGCGACGACGTCGGCGGCTCGCATCGCCAGGGCCGCGGCCGTGACGGCGGTGAAGCCGGTCATCGTGCCCAGAGCCTGTGCGTCCTCCACGGGATGGTGGGCCAGGAACGCGTGAGGGAAGCCGTCGCCGCCGGGGAACACCGTCCCGGCCGACTGAATCGTCCCGTCCGGGTACACCAGCAGCGGCTGCGCCCCGGCGACGACGTCGTCGGCGAGCGCGCCCACGAGCGGCCGCAGCCAGCCGGGCCGCACGACGGTGTCGTTGTTGAGGAAGACCACGGCCGAGCCCGTCGAGTGCGCGAACGCCAGGTTCGAGCCGAGCGCGAAGTTGAGGTTCCGGACCGCCCGCACCACGCGCACCCGCGTGTCGCCGGCCAACCGCGCCACCAGGATCGCCGACACCGCCCGGCGCGACCCGTTGTCGACCACGACGACCTCGACGTCGTCATCCTCCGCCGCGGCGGCCAGCACCGACGTCACGGCGTCCGTCGTCATCCGCCAGTCCTGGAACGTCGGTATCAGCACCGACACCCGTCCCGGCACCCGCGCGGCCAGCTCGTCGGCGACGCCGGACCAGTCCACGTGGTGCTTGGCGAGCACGACGTACTCCCAGCCGGGGGCCTCCGTCAGGGTGATCCGATCCTTGCTCGTCGCCGTCCCGCCCGCCGCCCCGCCGACGAACGGAAGCAGCCGCAACGGCGTCTCGCGGGCGATCCGGATGACGAGATCGTGGTCGACCCAGCGGCGCAGCGACTCGTCGAACCCGCCGATCGCCGTCAGCAGCTCTCGCTCGACCACCAGCGAGATCATGTTCACGTGGTTCTTCACCAGCAGATGCTGGTGAGAGCCGTCGAAGGCGAGATACCGCGGTGACGCACCGGGGCCGTGGTCGAGGACGGCGTGCGCGGCGCGCAGTCCGTCGCCGGCCATCGCCTTGACCGCCAGCTCCAGGAACCGCGGGCGGTACACGTCGTCGGAATCGAGGAAGGCGACGTAGCGGCCGCGCGCCGCCGCGATGCCGGTGTTGCGGGCGGCGCACACCCCGCGCCACGGCCCGGCCAGCACCCGGACCCGGTAGTCGCGGCCGGCCAGCTCACGCAGCACGTCCGGCGTCTCGTCGTCGGACCCGTCGTCGACGACGATCAGCTCGAGGTCGCGCAGGCTCTGCGCGAGCACCGACGCGACCGCCGCCCTGATCTGCGCCGGCCGGTTCCGGACCGCGATGACGACGCTGACCAGCGGAGCGTCCCCCGCGATGGGCAACGGCAGCCGGGACACCCGGGCGATCCAGGCGCGCTCGGCCGCCGCGTCGAAGTCGTCGGTCAGCCGGGTGCCGTGGCCGGTGGTGTGCTGGTCGCGCCACTGGCGGGCGGCCGCGATCGCCCGTGCCCGGACGACCCCCAGCGTCGGCACCGCGCCGACGTGGTCCGGCCGCACCGGCAGCGCCGTCTCCGGCCCCGCCCACGAGAGGAAGTGGCCGAGTGCACCGCCGGGGTGCTCGGCCGCCTCCGGATGCTGGTCGAGATACGTCGCGAGGTCGAACACCGGCCCGAGCGCGCCCTTCGTGGCCCGGCGGGCTCGGAGGAGCGGGTCGGCGCCCTTGCGTGCCCGGTACTTCGGGTCGTGGAACTCCGGCTCGTACAGCGGGTGCGGCGAGAACCCTCGCTGCAGCCCCCAGCGCAGGTAGTGCCGGGCCGCGACGGTGTCGTCGGCGAACTCCTTGCCGGCCTGGGCGGCGTAGAAGTCCCGGTCCAGCACGTTCCAGGTGAGGAACTCCTCGACCGGCTCGCTGAGGGCACGCCGCGGCGGCCAAGGTCCGAGCGGCCGGCCCGCCCTGCGGCGGTACGCCCGGATGCCGGCGCCCAGCGCCACCCGCCGCCTGATCAGACCCGAGCGCACTCGCCGGCGCAACCGCCTGATTCCGCTGCCTGTGCCCAAGGCCGGCCCCCTCCCGTCCCGTCCGCCGACTTCTGGCGGCGGACACTACGGAGGGTTCCGGCACGTCCCGTTTCGGCCCGATTTCTCGGACGTCACGGGCCCTCGGCCCCTCGGCGAACGCCGTCGCCGGCGGCTCCCCTCGTCAGGATCACGCGCCGGCGGGCCGACCGGTTGCACGGCTCAGGGGCGCGACCGCGCCGCGAGCGAGGCGTAGAACTCCTGGGTGGCGGCGTAGTCGGGCAGCAGGCCCGCCTCACGCGCCTGGGCGAGCGACGGCGCCGTGCGGTCCTTGTCGGAGAGGACCGGGGTGATCGGCCGGCCGTCGCGGGCGGTCGTGGGCCAGTCGATGCCCAGCTCGGGGTCGAGCGGGTCGATCCCGTGCTCGCGGCCGGGCGCGTACGGTGCCGTGCACAGGTACATGACGGCGGAGTCGTCGGCCAGCGACAGGAACGCGTGCCCGAGCCCCTCCGCCACGTAGACGGCCCGCCGGTCGGCGTCGTCGAGCAGGACGGAGTCCCACCGGCCGAACGTCGGCGAGCCGACCCGGATGTCCACGACCACGTCGAGCACTGCGCCGGACACGCAGGTGACGTACTTGGCCTGGCTGGGCGGGACGTCGGCGAAGTGCAGGCCGCGCAGCACGCCGGCGGCCGACACCGACAGGTTGGTCTGGACGATGTCGGGCCGGTGCCCGAGGTGCGGGGCGAGCAGGTCGCCGCGGAAGGACTCGAGGAAGACGCCGCGGGCGTCGCCGAACTGCTGCGGCGTCACGACCCACGAGCCGGGCACCGCCAGCGGCTCGATCTTCGGGCTCACGACTGCGCTCCGTCCAGGAGCCCGATGAGGTAGTCGCCGTAGCCGGACTTCGCCAGCGCCTCACCGCGCGCCCGCAGCTGGTCGTCGTCGATGAAGCCCATGCGCCAGGCCACCTCCTCGGGGCAGCCGATCTTCTGGCCCTGCCGCGCCTCGACGACGCGGACGTACTCGCCGGCGGCCATGAGGTTGTCGAACGTGCCGGTGTCGAGCCAGGCGGTGCCGCGGGGCAACACCTCGACGTGCAGCGAGCCGCGGTCGAGGTACGTGCGGTTGACGTCGGTGATCTCCAGCTCGCCGCGCGCCGACGGGGTCAGCCCGCGGGCGATCTCGACGACCTCGCTGTCGTAGAAGTAGAGGCCCGGCACGGCGAAGTTGCTGCGCGGCTTCGCCGGCTTCTCCTCCATGCTGATGGCCCGGCCGTCGGCGTCGAACTCGACGACGCCGTAGGCGGTGGGGTCGGCGACGTGGTAGGCGAAAACCAGCCCCCCGTCGACCTCGGTGTACTTGCGCAGCTGGGTGCCGAGACCGCCGCCGTAGAAGATGTTGTCGCCGAGGACGAGCGCGACGTGCTCGGAGCCGACGAAATCGGCCCCGATGACGAACGCCTGGGCCAGCCCCTCGGGCTTGGGCTGCTGGGCGTAGGAGATGGACAACCCGAGGTCGGAGCCGTCGCCCAGCAGCGCGCGGAACTGCTCGACGTCGCGCGGCGTGGTGATGACGAGGATGTCGCGGATGCCGGCCAGCATCAGCGTCGTCAGCGGGTAGTAGATCATCGGCTTGTCGTAGACCGGCAGCATCTGCTTGCTCACCGCCACCGTGAGCGGATGCAGCCGTGTTCCCGAGCCGCCCGCCAGGATGATTCCTCGCATGAGCGCCTACGATAGCCCGCGTCAGGCACCGGTCCAGGAGGGGACGAGATGCGGCTGTTGATCACTGGCGGGGCCGGCTTCATCGGCTCGCACTACGTCCGCCAGGCGCTGTCGGGCGCGTACCCCGCCCTCGACGGCGCCGACGTCGTCGTTCTGGACAAACTGACCTACGCCGGCAACCCCGCCAACCTCGAGCCGGTCGCCGACCACCCGCGGTTCAGCTTCGTCAAGGGCGACATCCTCGACGCCGGCCTCGTCGACGAGCTGATGGCCGAGTGCGACCAGGTCGTGCACTTCGCCGCCGAGAGCCACGTCGACCGCTCCATCCAGGGCGCGGCCGCCTTCGTCCAGACCAACGTGGTCGGCACGCAGACGCTGCTCGACGCGGCCCGGCGGCACGGCGTCGAGCGGTTCGTCCACGTCTCCACCGACGAGGTGTACGGCTCCATCGAGTCCGGCTCGTGGACCGAGGACCACGTCCTGGCGCCGAACTCGCCGTACAGCGCCAGCAAGGCCAGCAGCGACCTCGTCGCGCTGGCCTACCACCGCACCCACGGGGTGCCGGTCTCGGTGACCCGCTGCTCGAACAACTACGGGCCGTACCAATACCCCGAGAAGGTCATCCCGCTGTTCGTGACGAACCTGCTCGACGGGCTCAACGTGCCGCTGTACGGCGACGGCCTCAACGTGCGCGACTGGCTGCACGTCGACGACCACTGCCAGGGCATCGAGCTGGTCCGCTCGGCCGGCCGGTCCGGCGAGATCTACAACATCGGCGGCGGCCGCGAGCTGACGAACAAAGAGCTCACCGGCCTGCTGCTGGAGGCGTGCGGCGCCGACTGGAGCCGCGTCGACCACGTCGAGGACCGCCTCGCGCACGACCGCCGCTACTCCGTCGACGACGGCAAGATCCGCGCCGAGCTGGGATACGCGCCGCGGCAGGACTTCGAGACCGGCCTGGCGCAGACGGTGGCCTGGTACCGCGACCAGCGGTCGTGGTGGGAGCCGCTGAAGAACCGCGGTTGATCCTCCGCGGGCCGGGGCATACTCGAAGCCGACGTGTGGTGATTCGGGAGGGTTCTTGCGGCGTGGGATCGGCGTCATCCTGGCGACGGTGCTGGCGGCGGCCCTCCTCACCGGCTGGTCGCCCGGCTGGCCCGGCGACGACCCCGCCACGCCGCGCGACGTCCGCTCGCCCGACTCCAAGACCGTCGACGTCGGCGTCTTCCTGGCCTCCGGCCGGGGTGACGCCGCCGCCGTCCAGGCCGCCGTCGACGCCTCCGACCCCGGCCAGACGGTCGTCTTCCCGGCCGGCGTCTACGAGCTGGACCGGCCGGTCCGGTTCGCCTCGGAGCGCGACTACGCGGCGGCGGACGGCGCCCGGGTGGTGCTGCGCGGGTCCGGCGAGGACGGCGTCACGCTCGCGCACGAGCACCTCCGCGACGTCACCATCAGCGGGCTGGAGTTCGACAACGTCCGCCTCGCGCTGAAGGGATCGGACGACTTCGAGTCCGTCGCCGACGTGACGCTGCGCGACTGCACGTTCCGCAACGGGCCGGTGGGCAGCGAGTGGGGCGTCGCGTACGTGCTGCTCCAGCACACCAGCGGGGTCACGGTCGACGGCTGCGAGTTCCTGCGCGACCGCGATCACCCGGGCCGCGGCGTCGTCGCCGACAGCACCCGGTACACCGTCGTCAAGGACTCCTGGTTCGGCACCACCGCCGACCTCGACCCCGCCGTGCCCGACGGCTGGTTCCGCACCGCGATCAACTTCTGGGGCCACGACCTCGCGACCGGCACCGGCAACGACGAGGTCGTCGTCGACGGGAACGTGTGGCGGCGCACGCCCGGCATCGGCGCTCCGGCCGGCTGCCACTTCTGCCAGGACCACGGGCTGTACGCGTGGGGCAGCCGGCGGCTGTCGATCGTCGGCAACCGCGCCGACGGCTGGGACGCCTCACCGGCCGGCGGCTCGATGAAGCTGCGCAACCAGACCGACACGTTCGTCGTCGGCAACCGGCTGCGCTCGTCGGGCATCCTCAGCTACGTCTACGCCAGCTCGAACATGCCCGAGGTGTTCCGCCGGGTGTCGCTGCGCGACAACACCATCGACATGCGCGGCGCGACCGGCTGCCGGCACTACTGCGGCGTGACGTACTGGCGCGACGCGGAGATCCTCGGCGCGCAGGGCACTCCGGAGAGCGACGTGTTCATCGGCGGCAACGCGTTCGTCGACGGCGGGCTGATCTCGGTCTCCACCGACCGCGCCCACGCCTTCTGCGTCCAGGGGAACAGCGACGCCGCGCTGATCTCGCACCTGGGCGCCGTCCGGACGTCCCAGTGCGGCGCGGCGCCGGAGTGGGAGGAGCCGTTCACGGGCGTGCAGCGGGGCGACTTCGACGGCGACGGCCGCGAGGACTTCGTGCAGCTGATCCGCGACGACGGCGAGGACCCGTACTGGCGGGCGCACCTCAGCGCGGGGAACGCCGTCGACATCGAACGGTGGCCGGCGCACGTCGGCGGCGCCCAGCTGGCCGCGCGGCTCGGCGTGCAGGTCGGCGACTTCGACGGCGACGGCCGCGACGACCTCGCCTGGGCCGGCACCTGCCGCGACCAGGGGAACTGCTGGCGGGTCGCACTGGCCGGCGACGACGGGTTCGCGCCGCCGCGGCCGTGGGCCCGGTTCCGCGGGACGACGGACGAGACCACGCGGTTCGGCGTGCAGGTCGGCGACTTCGACGGCGACGCCCGCGACGACCTCCTCTACCGCGGCGACTGCGGCACGCCCGGCGAGCCGTGCTGGCGCATGCTCCACAGCGACGGCGAGTCCTTCCACGCCTCCTCCTGGGGCGACGACGCCCTCTGGAGCAGCGAGTCCGACGTGTACGGGCTGCTCGTGGCCGACTTCAGCGGCGACGGCCGCGACGACGTCGCCTACCGCGGCCGCTGCGGCAACGCCGGCGAGCCGTGCTGGCGCATGCACACCAGCGGCGACGACGGGTTCCGGCTGAGCGGCTGGGGCGACGACTTCTGGCCCGAGGCCGACGGCTCCACCGCCCACTTCGGCCTCTCCGTCGGCGACGTCGACGGCGACGGCGACGCCGACCTGGGCTACCGCGGCCGCTGCGGCGACGGCGAGTCCCAGTGGCGCTATCACCTGAGCACCGGGTCCGGGTTCACGGTCGCCTGCTCACCGCGCGCCAAGCTCGGCACGTGAGCCCCGCCGCCGAGAGGGCGTCGAGTGCGACGCAGCCGACTTCGATGGTCAGAATCACGCGCACAACTCGAAACGGCGCCCAGAACGCTCCCGCCATCGAAGACGACGCCGGGGAGTCACATGGGCCTGGCTCCCGGTCCCAGTGCTGCCCCATTCTCCTGGCCGCGATCACGGGACAGGGAAGAACCGGGCACGCCTCGCCGCGCGGCGCCCGCCGAGGGGGCATCCTCATGCGCGCCAGGTGACCTCACTCGCGACAGGACCGCATGACCGCCGCCGATGGCCGGTATCCGGTGTTGCTGCGGGTGAGGTGCCCGCCGCGCGAGCGACGACCGCCGCGCCACGCCATAACCCTCGAAAGCCGATCCGACCTCACTATCGGGTGTCGACGTCGATGCCCGCAGGCGACTTCGATACCGGGAGTCGTCCTCTGCGCCCGAAACGACCAGGAGAACACGACTCGCGGTATCGAGGACGACGCTGGCCATCGAAGACAACGCCGAGCTCCACGCCGCACCCCCGATGATCCGGCTCGTCATGCGCGCCAGATGCACGGGTCACGAAGTCGACGCTCGCCGCCGAGGACGACACCTCCGGGGAGCAGGCCGGGCCCGCACCTCGACGAGACCGGTCACGGCGCAACGGCACCGATCATGGGAGCAGGTCGTCGAGCATGGTGAGCATCGTCTGCATGCGCCGGTTGGCGATCTTGACGCTGCCGCGCTTGACGGCGCGGAAGTAGCGGTTGCGCCAGCCGCTCAGGAACAGCAGCTCGGCGACCGCGATCTGGAGCCGCCACGGGACGGCGCCGGCGGAGGCCACCGCGGGCCGCAGCGACGCCGGCGTGTCCAGGGCCGCCGCCAGGGCACGCGGGTCGGGCGCGGACATCAGCACCTTGAGCACGTCGTGGGCGAGCGGCCGGTAGCCGGCGTCCTCCCAGTCGACCAGGGCGAGCCGGCCGTCGGTCGTCCGCAGGACGTTGCCGAGGCCGGGATCGCCGTGGCTCAGCCCCACGGTGAGCGGCCGTGCGTCGTCGAGCAGTGCGCGGGCGCGCCGCAGGGTCGCCTGCGGGTCGAGCCCCGCGGGCCAGAGGCCGGGCGGCGGGTCGTCGGCCAGGATGGTGAACGCGGCCAGTGCGCGAGAGCGCTGCTCGGCGCCGAGCGGCTCGTGGCTCACGCCCAGCCGCTGCCACGTCTCGGCCAGCAGGGTGAGCAGCTCGTGGACGGTGTCCTCGGCGTCCTCGGGGCGGACGGCCGCGCCGTCGACGGCCTCCTCGACCAGCCAGTCGGCGACGGCGTCACCGGACAGCCCGCGCCCGGCCAGCCCGCTCTCGAGCACACGCGGGACGGCGAACGGGGTGCGGCCGGCCAGCGCCCGCTGGTGCGCACTGCCCGCGACCAGCGGCGTCGGCGTCCCGGCGGCGACGCGCTGCTGCACGACGAGCGTCTGGTGGGTCTCGGTGACGTAGAACGCGCGGAACCGCAGCTGCTCGGCGGTGCGCATCGCCCCGGCGACGACGACGTCCGCGGCGGCCGCCGACCGCACCCGCGGCCGGTCGCCCGCGACCAGCACCGATGCCCCGGTCCGCTGGTCGACGAAGACGCCGCTCGACGGGAACGGGGAGGCCGGGTCGAGCCGGACGGAGAAGGCGATGCGGTTGTCGTGGAAGAAGTACCGGCGGCGCAGCCGGGCGACGCGCCCCGGGGACGGCAGGCTCCGCGCCGTCCGCTCGATCGCGGCGGTCCATTCGAGGGACCGGACGGCGTCGGAGGCGGCGGGCATCGGATATGTCTACCAGCACGACACCGCAGTTCAACCCCTGTTTCAGGGGCAGTTCGATGAGAGTGTTCTCATCTTCGGGACGGGTGCGTTCCGGGCGCGGAAAACGCTCTACCCCCAGACCTGCTGTAAAGTCGTCCGGTCACGAGCGCCACATGGACGGGAACGAAGCAGTGTCGACAGATGTCGCGGTGGTTGGACTGGGATACGTGGGCTTGCCGCTGGCTCAGGAGGCCAGCCGGTCCGGCCTTCAGGTCATGGGCTTCGACGTCAGCACCAGGGTCGTCGAAGGTCTGAACGAGGGCCGGTCGCACGTCGACGACCTGTCCGACGCCGACATCGCCGAGATGCGGGCGGCCGGCTTCCGGGCGACGGCCGACGAGGCCGACCTCGACGGCGCCGACACCATCGTCATCTGCGTGCCGACGCCGCTGTCCGACGACGGCGGGCCCGACCTCGGCGCCGTCAAGGCCGCGGTCGCCACCGTCGGGCGGCACCTGTCCGCCGGCATGCTCGTGGTGCTCGAGTCGACCACCTACCCGGGCACCACCGACGAAGTGGTCCGGCCGATGCTGGAGGAGGCCTCCGGGCTGACCGCCGGCCGTGACTTCCACCTCGCGTTCTCGCCCGAGCGCATCGACCCGGGCAACCCGAAGTTCGGCATGCGCAACACCCCGAAGGTCGTCGGCGGCCAGACGCCGGCCTGCACCGAGCGGGCGGCCACGTTCTACCGCCGCTTCGTCGACACCGTCGTCGAGGCCAAGGGCACCCGCGAGGCCGAGACCGCCAAGCTGCTCGAGAACACCTACCGGCACGTCAACATCGCGCTGGTCAACGAGATGGCGCGGTTCTGCCACGAGCTGGGCATCGACCTCTGGGACGTCATCCGGCTGGCCAAGACCAAGCCGTTCGGCTTCCAGGCGTTCTATCCCGGCCCCGGTGTCGGCGGGCACTGCATCCCGATCGACCCCAACTACCTGAGCCACAACGTGCGCGTGCGCCTGGGCTACCCGTTCCGCTTCGTCGAGCTGGCGCAGGAGATCAACGCCACCATGCCGGCGTACGTCACCCAGCGCATCATGAACATCCTCAACACCGACGGCAAGGCCATCAACGGCTCGACCATCCTGCTGCTCGGCGTCACCTACAAGCCCGACATCGCCGACCAGCGCGAGTCGCCCGCCGTCCCGCTGGCCAAGCGGCTGGCCTCGCTGGGCGCCAATGTCGTCTTCCACGACCCCAAGGTCCCGACGTGGAAGGTCGACGGCGCCGTGCTCGAGTCCGTGCCCGACCTCGACGCCGCGCTGGCCTCGGCCGACCTCACCGTCGTCCTCCAGCCGCACAGCGAGTACGACGGCACCCTCATCGCCAAGACGGCGCAGCGGGTCTTCGACACCCGCGGCATCACGCCGCTGGGCGACACCGTCGAGCACATGTGAGCCGCGCGGCCGCCGGCCGCTAGCCGGGTCCGACGACCTCAGGCGCCGCGCGGGTGGCTGGTGGCCTCGAACACGGTGGTCAGGGTCGGGTAGCGCCACGTACCGGCCAGCCGGCCGAGGCTCTGGATGGGCGTACTGGCGTCGCGGACGAAGCCCATGCGGTAGGCGTACGCCTCGCCGGTGGCGCTGTTGACCCCGATCAGCGTCGTCACGGTGCCGCCGGAGGCGTCGGAGCAGTTGCCGATCGCCAGGTGGTCGAAGACCTGCCACGTCCGGCTGCGGATGGTGGTGGTCGTCGCGGTCATCCGGGCGGTCGTGGGGATCTTGACGAGGATCAGCCGGCCGGTGGTGGTGTTGGCGAGCAACGCGTCGTACTGCGGCGTGCGGCCGATCAGCGTGATGTCGCGCACGGTGCCGAAGCCGGCCACCCGCCCGGCGGCGGTCGGCGCCGGACCGTAGGGCCCGGACGTGGCGAGGTAGCGGTACAGGTAGCCGCTGTCGTGCAGCGCGTAGAGGTAGCTGTTCGGCAGCAGCGAGCTGGCCATCACCGTCCGGCGGAAGCCGCCCCACCGCGACGCCAGGTTCTCGGCGGTGGCCCGCACCCCGTCGTTGTCGGCCCGGGCGACCAGCCGGAAGATCACGTTGGTGCCGGTGCCGAGGTGGGTCGTCTCCTGGAACGACTCCTCGGGGATCATGGTGTCGGCGTCGAAGCTCCCGGTGGCCAACGACCGGATGGACGTCAGCCCGCTGACGGCCCCGAAGTCGGTGACCTCCGGTGCCTGGCCGGTGCTGTGGCTCACCCCGATGCTGCGGTAGTGGCCGTCGTCGCCGACGCTCGCCATGCTCACCGGGCAGTCGATCGGCACGCCCGCGGCGCCCGCGGGAACCGAGCCGGCCAGCCCTGCGGCCACGACCGAGAGCACCAGAGCCGTCGCGATGGTCCTCATCCGTCCACCTCCGCGGCACGAGAAGAAGAATTGTCCCAATGTAGCAGCCGAAAACCGCCCGCACAGCCCGGTCCGGACCGCCGATCCGGTGCGTTAGGTTGAGCCGCATGACCGACGACGCCGAAGTCGTGTGGCGGCCCGATCCCGAGGCCGTGGCCCGGAGCAGGATGGCCGCGTTCCGCACCTGGCTGCGCGACGAAGGACTCGTCGACGCCGCCGGCTACGACGAGTTGTGGCGTTGGACGGTCGCCGAGCCGGCCGCGTTCTGGGGCGCCGTCGCCCGGTTCTTCGACGTCGAGTTCCACGACCAGCCGTCCGACGTGCTGCCCGACCTCACGATGCCCGGCACCCGCTGGTTCCCCGGGGCGACGCTCAACTACGCCGAGCAGGCGCTGCGCCCGGGCGAGGGCAGAGGCGACGACGACGTCGCCGTCATCTTCCGGCGCGAGGACGGGCTGCGGACGGAGCTGACCTACGGCGAGCTGCGGCGGCAGGTCGCCGCGATGCGGGCCGCCCTGGCCGGGCTCGGCGTCCGCCGCGGCGACCGCGTGGCCGCCCTGGTGCCCAACGCACCGCAGACGCTGGTCGCGTTCCTGGCCACGGCCAGCCTGGGCGCCGTGTGGTCGTCCTGCTCCCCCGACTTCGGCGTGCGCGCGGCGGCGGACCGGTTCGCGCAGATCGAGCCGGTGGTGCTCCTGGCCTGCGACGGTTACGTCTACAACGGCAAGGCGGTCGACGTCCGGCCGACGGTGGCGGCGCTGCGGGCGCAGCTGCCCACCGTCCGCGCCGTCGTCGGCATCCCGTTCGGCGGCGCGGCCCTGCCCGACGCCGAGGACGTCGACGAGCTGCTGTCGCGGCACGACGGCGCCGACCCGGCCTTCGAGCCGGTGCCGTTCGACCACCCGCTCTGGGTGCTGTACTCCTCCGGCACGACCGGCCTGCCCAAGGGCATCGTCCAGGGCCACGGCGGCATCGTGCTGGAGCACCTCAAGGCGGTCGGCCTGCAACTGGACCTCAAGCCCGGCGAGCGGTTCTTCTGGTTCACCACCACCGGCTGGATGATGTGGAACTTCCTCATCGGCGGCCTGCTCGTCGGCTCGACGGTGGTGCTGTACGACGGCAGCCCGGGTCACCCGTCGCTGCGGTCGCTGTGGGAGATGGCCGGCGAGGAACGGGTCGCCGTCTTCGGCACGTCGGCGCCGTTCGTGCAGGCCTGCCTCAAGGACGGCCTGACGCTGGACCCGTCGGCGCTGCCGTCGTTGCGGGCGGTGGGCAGCACGGGCGCGCCGCTGTCGACCGACGGCTTCCGCTGGCTGAGCCGCAACCTGGGCCCGTCGGTCCAGATCGCCAGCCTCTCCGGCGGCACCGACGCCTGCACCGCGTTCGTCGGCCCGGCGCCCGACGTGCCGGTGTGGCTGGGCGAGCTGTCGCGGCCCGCGCTCGGCGCCGCGCTGGCCGCGTTCGACGAGAACGGGCACCCCGTCATCGGCGAGGTCGGCGAGCTCGTGCTCACCGCGCCGCTGCCGTCGATGCCGGTCGCGTTCTGGGGCGACGCCGACGGCTCGCGGCTGCGGGCGGCCTACTTCGAGGACTTCCCGGGCGTGTGGCGGCACGGCGACTGGGTCACCGTCACGCCGCGCGGGTCCGCCGTCATCCACGGCCGCAGCGACTCCACACTGAACCGCGGCGGCGTCCGCATGGGGACCGCGGAGTTCTACCGCGTCGTCGAGGGCCACCCCGCGGTGCTCGACTCGCTGGTCATCGACACCTCCGGCGCGGGCTCCTCCGACGGCGAACTGCTCTGCTTCCTGGTCCTGGCGCCCGGCGCGTCGCCGGCCGACGTCGAGGCGGAGCTGCGGGCGTCGCTGCGCGCGGAGCTGTCGCCGCGGCACGTCCCCGACCGCTTCCTGGTGGTCGACGACGTGCCGCGGACCCTGACGGGCAAGAAGTGCGAGGTGCCGGTGAAGCGGATCCTCGCCGGCGTGGCACCGGAGAAGGCGGTCAGCCGCGAGGCGCTGCGCAACCCGTCGGCCCTCGACCCGTTCGTCGCCCTGGCCGCACGCTGACGCCGTCGTCGCCTACTTCCGGCGGCGACCCTCGGGCAGCGGGAGCGGGTCGATGCTCTGGTCGTTGGCGGTGAGGTCGATGCCGAGGTCGCCCGCGAACACCATGTGCGTCTCGATGTCGACGTCGCCGTCCTGCTGGGTGAGGTTGAAGACCCGGGCGCCGCGCAGCCGGTTCCGCTCGGCGCCGCTGAGCCCGTAGGTGCCGAAGCCGGTGTTGCCCGAATAGCCGAGCATGACGCCGTAGTAGTTGCCCACGTAGGTGTTGACGTGGTCGTGGCCGCAGAACACGCCGCGGACGTCGCCGCGGTCGAGGATGGCGGAGAACATGCCGCTGTTGAACGGGCCGGGGCACTCGTCCTCGTTGCGCTCGCCGACGATGCCGTGCTTGGCGACGGCGCGCTCGTGGTCGGCGGCGGTGCGGCTGTCGACGCTGGCGAACCACATGAAGCGGTACTCCCACAGCGGGATGTGGATGAACATCAGCGCCGGCACCTTCTGCCCGGCCCGCTTCTCGACCAGCTCGGAGGTCTCGGTGTACCAGTGCACCTGGTTCATCCGCAGCCAGTCCCACGTCGGGTAGCCGGCGAAGTCCTGTCCGGCGATGGCCGACGGGGCGTAGCGGCCGCTGTCGAGCAGGAACAGGTTGAACACCGGACGCTGCCCGCGTGCGCCGCGGATCAGCAGGTTCATGTTGCCCGAGCCGGTGACGCCGCGTGGGCTGGGCTGGTTGAGGTTGTGGCGGTAGGACCGGTAGAAGGCCAGCATGTCCTCCTCGTCCATGCCGGTCTCGGGCGTGGAGTCCTCGTCGTGGTTGCCGTAGGTGATCACCCACGGGATCCCGCGCTCCTCCATCGGCTGGACGATGTTGTTCATCGCCTGCTTCATCTCGGTGGCGTTCGCGCAGCCGCCGGTGATGTTGTCGCCGTTGTGGACGACGAGGTCCGGCTGCTCGGTGTCGAGGACCTTCTCCATCAGCTCGATCGTGCGGCGGTCGATGCGCTCGTCGTCCTGGGTGTCATTGAACTGGACGATCTTGAACGTGCCGTCGGCCGTGAACCGCAGCGGCCGGTCCTCGTCCGCGGCGCCGGCCGGCGCGGCGCCCGTGAGCGCTCCGGTGGCGCCGAGTGCCAGGGCGGCGGTGCCCAGGCCGCCCATCCGGACGAAGTCGCGCCGGTCCCAGCCGGGTGCGGTCTCGGCGTGCTGCTCGGTCGACTGCTGGTCGTGCTCGGTCATGGCGCCCCTCGTCTCGTGTGCCGCGGTGGTGGTGCCGGGGACGCTAGCGACCGGCGGGCACCAGCAGCCGTCGCCTCGGTGATGAGTGGATGAAGCGCACCCGAACCTGTCGGTGCCCGCCCGTAGGGTCGTCCGCGTGGAACCGTTCCGCGTCACCGTCCCGCAGTCGCAGCTCGACGACCTGCGCGCCCGGCTGCGCGCTACCCGCTGGCCCGAGCCGGCCACCGTCGACGACTGGTCCCAGGGCGTGCCGCTGGACTACCTGCGCCAGCTCTGCGAGTACTGGGCGACGGCGTACGACTGGCGCCGCGCGGAGGCCTGGCTCAACGCCCAGCCGCAGTTCCGCACCGAGATCGACGGGCTGGGCCTCCACCTGCTGCACGTCCGCTCCCCGCACGACGACGCGTTCCCGCTGGTGCTGACGCACGGCTGGCCGGGCTCGATCCTCGAGTTCCGCAAGGTCATCGGCCCGCTGACGAACCCGCCCGACCCCGCCGATGCCTTCCACGTCGTCGTCCCGTCGCTGCCCGGCTACGGCTTCAGCGACAAGCCGGCCCGCACCGGCTGGGGCGTCGAGCGCATCGCCGCGGCGTGGGCCACGCTGATGGAGCGGCTCGGCTACCACCGCTACGGCGCACAGGGCGGCGACTGGGGCACGACGGTGTCGACGCTGCTCGGCGTCGCCCATCCCGACCGCGTCGCCGGGATCCACCTCATGCCGCCGCTGGCCCCGCCCGACCCCGCCACCTTCGACGACCTCACCGACGCCGAGCGGGCGGCGCTGGACAGCCTGCGCGAGGCCGACCAGTGGGGCTCGGGCTACTCGCGCCAGCAGGCCACCCGGCCCCAGACCGTCGGCTACGGGCTGGTCGACTCACCGGCGGCCCTGTGCGCCTGGATCGCGGAGAAGTTCTGGTTCTGGACCGACCACGACGGCGACCTCGACGCCGTCGTCACCCGCGACGAGCTGCTCGACACCGTCATGCTCTACTGGCTGCCCGCCGCCGGAGCCTCCGCCGCGCGGCTGTACTGGGAGAGCATCCGCCAGGTCGACGAGTGGATCTCCGGCAGCACGGGCGTCGCCGTCGACGTCCCCGCCGGGTGCACGGTGTTCCCGAAGGAGCTGCAACGGCCGTCCCGGCGGTGGGCGCAGCGGCGCTTCACGAACATCCGGCACTGGAGCGAGCCCGCCCGCGGCGGCCACTTCGCCGCCCTCGAGCAGCCCGGCACCGTCGTCGACGAGATCAGGACGTTCTTCCGCCTGGTCCGCTGACGGCCTGTCGCGCTCAGCCGGCCGCGCGCCACCACGCGCTGCGCAGCCCCAGCGCGATGCGGAACTGCTCGCCGGTGACCTCGACGGAGCCGGCGCTGCCGCGGATCACCAGCGACGTGACGCGCCCGCCCCAGGCGCCCAGCCCGTCGCGGCCGGTCACGGTGATGGAGGCCGGACGGCCCACGCCCGGGTAGGCGGCCGCGATGCGGTCGACCGGCACCGTCGCGCGCCAGGTGTGCGGCGAGCCGGAGACGACGCCGTCGTACGGGTCCTCGAACGCCCGCAGGTACGGCCGGCTCCCCCGCACCGTCCAGCCGCCGTTCGCCGAGCCGAACTGGGCGAAGACGGGGATCCCGTCGTGGATCAGCAGCCGCCCCGCGGTCGCCGCCACCGCGGCGTCGCTCGCCGGATGCTCGTGGCGGCGCAAGAGCTCGCCCGCGGCCGTGTAGTCGGCGACGCCGTCGAAGACCTGGCAGCGGGTGCTGTCGCAGGTGTCGTACCAGTCGCCCGGCTCCTCGGTGCGCTGCCAGCGGGCGTAGCTGCGGGCCGCCACCGCCTGCGCCCGCACCGCCGCCGCCGGCCAGCTCGCCGGCATCTCCGCCGGCACGACGCTGCGCAGGTACGACTCCAGCGAGGCGACCACGCGGGTGCCGACGGCGGAGCCGACCGCGACCGCCTCGACGGCGCCGCGGTACTCGCGGTGCGTGGGACCGAGCATGAGCCGCACGACGCCGGAGGGCGAGGCGAACCGGACCGGCCCGCTGTGAGCCGCCGCCCCGCCGAGCGCCACCGGGTGCCACTCCCGGGCGTAGCCCTGCAGCACCAGGCCGGACCGCCCGGCCAGCACGCGCCACGCGGTGACCGGCCGGCCGCCCAGCGACGACGGCAGCGCCTGCGCCGCGCCTCCGCCGGCGGACGCCGTCATGCCGGCCGAGGCCACGACCCAGGTCTCGCCGTCGGTGTCGGCGGTGATGCGGACCCGCAGCTGGATGTCGTCGCGGGTGACGAGCTCGGCCCCGCGGTAGTAGTGCGCGAGGATGCGCTCGTAGGACAGCCCGCTGACGGCGGCCCCGTACGCGCCCCACTGCGACATGCCGCGGCCGTGGCCGAACCCCCGGCCCTCGATCGCGACCTCGCCCGACGACGGCAGCGTGACGACCTCGGCGGCGGCCGCCGGGGCCGCCGGGACGAGTGCCGTGAGAAGGACGGCGACCGCGGCCCAGGCCGCTCGGCTGCGGCTCATCTCAGCTGCGCAGGTCGAAGGCGTTCCAGCCGCCACCGTACTGGACGCGCGGCAGGAAGCCGCCGCGGCCGTTGCCGGGGTAGGCGTACAGGATGCCGCCGGACGTCCAGGCCAGCAGGTCGACCACGCCGTCGCCGTTGACGTCGGCGCCGCCGGTGATGCCGGTCATGCCGTTCCAGCCGGACCCGATCTGCCGCGGCGAGCCGAAGCCGCCGGTGCCGGTGCCCGGGTAGAGCAGCAGCACGCCGTCGCCGCGGCGCGCGATGACGTCGGGTGCGCCGTCGGCGTTCCAGTCGCCCGGCCCGACGATCGCGGTCATGACCTGCCAGCCGTTCCCGATGGTGCGGCCGCTGAGCAGCCCGCCGGCGCCGTTGCCGGCGTACAGCACCAGGCTGCCGTTGCGGTGCCGGGCGACGATGTCGGGCCGGCCGTCGCCGTTCCAGTCGCCGACCGCCGCGAGCGCATCGAAGACCGACCAGCCGCTGCCCAGCCGGACCGCCCGGCCGAGCCGGCCGCCGTCGATGCCCGGATAGAACCACATGGTGCCGTCGATGCGGCGCCGGGCCAGCAGGTCGTCGCGGCCGTCGCCGTCGAGGTCGCCGGGGAGCAGCTTGACGTCCATGACGTCCCAGCCCACGCCGATCGAGACGCGCAAGCCGAATCCGCCGCTCCAGCGGCCGGGCCACAGCCACAGCGAGCCGCCCAGGCGCTGCCGCGCCACGATGTCGCCGAAGCTGGCGCCGTCGAGGTCGCGGCCACCGGTGGCGTCGCCCCCGATGCCCATGGCGCGCAGGGTGCCGGCCCGGATCAGGCTCAGGCGGGAGTACAGCTCGTCGCCGGGGCAGGCGGTCGCGGCGGCGTCGCGGTGGCCGGCGATCGGCGTCCAGCGCTCGCCGTCGTAGTCGGCCGCCCGCAGCGGGTTGACGCCGTGGACGTCGAACTTCCAGCCGATCAGGCTGCTGGTCGCCCGCAGCAGCGCGTTGCTCGGCGGCGTGTCCTGGTACGTGCCCAGCGCTGAGACGGCGAACGCGTCGTCGTTGTAGCCCTGCGTGTGGGCGCCGACCACGGCCCGGGTGACGCCCCCGTAACGGCCTTCCCACAGCCGGCCGAACCGGTCGACGATGAAGTTGTAGCCGATGTCGTTCCAGCCACGTGAGCGCACGTGGAAGCTGTAGATCGACCGGATCATGGCCGGGACGTCCTCGGCGGCGTACGCGTTGGCGCTGACCGTGTGGTGCACGAACGCGCCGTGCACCACGCCGAACTCCGGCGGTTCGGCGCGCAGCGTCTCGTCGGCGCCCCACTGCGCGCGGCTGCGGATCGTGGGCCGCGCCGCCGCCAGGTCCAGGTCGGACTCCGCGTCGGTCTCCGCCGTCGACTCCGCGGCCGGCGACGCCGGGTCCGCACCCGGGTCGATGAGGTCCAGCCGCAGGTCACGTGGCAGCGACGACCCGCCGGACGCCGCGACGGTGACCTCGACCTCGTCCGACGACGGCACCAGCAGCGGGTCGGTGCCGTCCCGCGTCGCGGTGGCGGCCTCGGCGGTGCCCGGCTCGGGTGCGTGCTCGTCGTCGCCGTGCAGCTCGTACCACGGCGACCACTCGGTGTCGCCGTCGGCGCGCACACGAACCCAGGCCTGCGGATCCGCACCTCCGGCCCAGGTGACGCCCACCGCTTGGAACGGCTCGACGGCGAGCGCGCCGGTCCGCACGGACGTCGGCCTCAGGCGGGCCACGCCGCCCGCGGCGGCCGGAAGGAGCGCGACGGTCTGCAGGCCGTCGTCGGCCGGAGCCGGCGCGGCCCGTACGAGCGGTGCGTCGGGCGGCGGGACCGATTCGACGGGGGCGACGCCCGCCGGGACCGGTTCAGCGCCGCGCAGCGGCGTGCCGTCCGGCTCCGCTTCCGGCACGACGGCGCCCGGCGGCGGCTCGGCCGCGGTGGACGGCGAGGCCGGACCCGGGACGGACATCGCCGCGGCGACGACGAGCCCGACCCCCGTTCGCGTGGCTCTCGAATGGACCATGACACACCCCGGCAGACTCCCGCGACACTCTAGTAACAGCAGTCTCATACGTCTCGAGAGCATCCACAAGCCGAATGCGCAGACGAATCTCCCCGCGACCGGGACGGTCACGGGGAGCGGGGGCGAGCGGATTCAGCCGGGAGCGCCGTCCGGCCGGCGGGTCAGGACGTGCATGCCCTTGTCGGCCCGCAGCTGCTGGCGCACGAACTGCGGGTGTTCCTGCATCCAGCGGCCGCTGACCTCGACCTCGTCGGGCCGGATGGTGTCGTCGAGGACGAACGTCACCTCGTCGGCACAGTGCGGCAGCAGCACCGGCAACGCGGGATAGCGGGCCAGCGGGCCGGTCCCGGCGGGCGGGCCGTCGACGAACACCAGGCCGATGCCGTCGAGATCCTTCACGGAGTTCACGTCGTACCAGTTCCACTCGCGCTCGTCGGGCCCCGGCCAGGGCGTGAGCGGCGCATGCCGCACCTCGACGACGTCCTGCAGCCCGTGGTCGGCGACCCGCCGGGCGGTGACCTCGGCGTACGCGGCGTCGTGTTCGAGCGCGACCACTCGGCCGCGGCCGGCCTTCTGCACCGCGTAGCCCAGGACCAGGCTGGACGCTCCGCTGCCGCACTCGACGACCACCGCCGGGCGGTGCGAGACGACGTACTCGGCCAGCCAGCGCAGCACGTCGGGCGAGGCGGCCCAGTCGCGCAGCGGCGGCATGAGCGCGCGCGGCTGGAGCATGGTGCGAAGGTCGAGCAGCGCCTCGATCTGCCAGTAGGTCTGCGCGGTGTCGGCCCGGCCCGCGGCGACGTCGGCGCCGACCTCGTCCAGCCGCTTCCCGGTGGCCGCGATGGGCGGCTCCAGCCGGGCCGCGGTCTGCTCGACCGCGGCGGTGACCGCGGCGACGGCGGAGTCCAGCGCCTGGCCCTGGGCATGGGCCGTCTCGGCGTTGACCGCCAGGGCGCCGCGCAGCGTCTGGTGCAGCTCGGACAGTTGCCGGGTGTGCCGCGCCGCGACCGCCGACACACTGCGCTTGAGCTGCACCACCAGGGCCCCGAGGACGACCACGGCGGCAGTCAGCCCGAACCCGACGACCAGCAGCAGGCCCTGTGCGACGGCGACCTCGCCGGCCAGCACGACACCCAGCGTGACGAGCGACGCGGCGACCGCCGCAGCACCGACGACCAGCGCCACCTTGCGGACCGGCACCGTAGCCATGGGTCACCATCCAGCACTCGGCCGCCCGACCGGCGGGCGGAAAAGACCACAGCTTAGCGCCGAATACGGCCGATTCCGGCGGAGCCTCGCGGGGCGTGCGGAACGGGCAGCGTCTACCGTGGGGGCGCTGCTTTCCGACCGGCCGACCGAACGAAGGGTCACCCCCGTGCTGAAGATCATGACCGTCTACGGGACGCGCCCCGAGGCGATCAAGCTCGCACCGGTGCTCGAGGCCCTCGCCGGCGAGCCCGACGTCACGTCGGTGCCCGTCGTGACCGGCCAGCACCGCGAGATGCTCGACCAGGTCAACGAGCTGTTCGGGATCGTCCCCCGGCACGACCTCGACATCATCCAGCCGGGACAGACGCTGGCCGGCATCACCGCCCGCATCATGGAGCGGTTCGACCCGGTCCTGGCCGAGGAGGCCCCGCACGCGGTGGTCGTCCAGGGCGACACGACGACGTCCACGGCGGCCGCGCTGGCGGCGTTCTACCGGGGCGTCCCCGTGGTCCACGTCGAGGCCGGGCTGCGTTCCGGCGACCTCGCCGCGCCGTTCCCCGAGGAGGCGAACCGCCGCCTGACCTCGCAGCTCACCACGCTGCACCTGGCGCCGACGGCGCGCAGCCGGGCCAACCTGCTGCGCGAGGGCATCGACCCCGACACCGTCGTCGTCACCGGCAACACCGTCATCGACGCCCTGCTCGCGACCGCCGCCCGCCCGGTGCCACCGGCCGACCCGCGGCTCGCCGACCTGGTCGCGGCGGAGGCGCCGATCCTGCTGGTCACCAGCCATCGCCGGGAGAGCTGGGGCGCGGCCATGGCCGGCGTGGGCCGGGCACTGGCCCGGATCAGCGCGGCGCACCCGGAGCTCACCGTCGTGCTGCCGGTGCACCGCAACCCCGTGGTCCGCGAGGCGTTGGTGCCCATGCTCGCCGGCCGGCCGAACGTCATCATCACCGAGCCGTTGTCCTACGCGGAGTTCGCCACCGTCCTCGCCGCCGCGCACATCGTCCTCACCGACTCCGGCGGCATCCAGGAGGAGGCGCCCAGCCTGGGCAAGCCGGTGCTGGTCATGCGCGACAACACCGAGCGCCCCGAGGCGGTCGAGGCCGGCACCGTCCGCCTCATCGGCACCGACGAGAACCGCGTCGTCAAGGAGGTCGAGCGGCTCTACCTCGACCCGGCCGCCCACGCGGCCCTGGCGCACGCCGTCAACCCCTACGGCGACGGCCGTGCCACCGCCCGCTCCGTCGCCGCCGTCCGGTCGCTGTTCGGCCTCGGCAGCCGGCTGCCCGACTTCAGCGGGTGAGGCCGGGTTGACCTGGTGTGTGGCGTTGGGCCCGTCCCCCTGCTGCCCGATTGTCTTGGCCGCGTACGCGCGCCTCAAGCGGACTATGGAGGCGCTTCGCGCCGATGATGACCGCTTGACCCGCGCGGACGCGGCAAAGAACGGGCAGCTATCAGGGGGACGGGGGAAGAGCGGCGACGGGGCCGTTACGGTGTGGCGTTGGTGTCGTTGAGCGTCCGCCTGGTGAGATTTCACCGTGATTCGGGGGCCATCACGAGGATTACCCCAGCGTCAACACGCCTACAGACATGTTGATGCTCGCGGAATCCTAGTGATGTAGACGATCGTGGATGATCATCGCTGTCCACAGCCCGACAAATCACGCGAAACGGGCACAGGAACGGTGAGGCGTGCCCACATCCTCCCCGTCCCCCTGATAGCTGCCCGTTCTTGGCCGCGCAACCGCGGGTCAAGCGGATCCGCGTCGGCGCGAAGCGCCCAATTGGTCCGCTTGAGGCGCGGTTGCGCGGCAAGAGAATGGGGCAGCAGGGGGACGGGGAGCCCAGCCAACACCCCAACAACGGCGAACGTCAGCCGGTGAGGGCGGCGTCCCAGGCCGATGCGGCGGCGGGGAGGTCGTGGCCGGCCGCGCGCAGCCGCGACGCCGCGCTGAGCTTGGCGAACTCGGCGGAGTCGGTGGCCGCGGCGATCGAGCGGACCAGCGCGTCCAGCGACTCGTACGGTGCGTCGTCGCCGTACAGTTCGGCCGCGCCCGGCTCGACCGGCGTCCGGACCACCACCCCGGCGGCCTGCGCCTCGACGACGCGGGGGTCGAGGCGGCCGCGGCGGCGCGGGACCAGCAGCCAGCCGATCTTCCGGTACCACGTCGGCAGGTCGGCGTCGGGCCGCTCGAACGCGATGCGCGCCGCCAGCTCCGGCTCCGCGGCCAAGCCGGCGACCAGCGCCTGGTAGTAGTCGCGCTCGAGCTGGTCGTCGGGGAGGTGCGCCGCTTCCCAGGGCAGGTGGTCGCGCACGTGCAGGCTGAAGCGGTCGTCGGCGGCGAGCAGGCCGCGCAGCGCCGTGACGGCGGTGTCGGGCCGGGCCGCCGACGGGCGCAGGTCGAGGACGCCGACCCGGAACTGGCGGCCGGGCAGGCCGGGACGGTCGAGGTAGGCGACGTCGACCGGGAGCGGCGCGTGGTGCAGCCGCTCGGCCGGGACGTCGAACGTGGCGGCGAAGGCGGCGAGGTCGGGCGCGGCCTGGAAGACGAACGCGTCGATCTCCTCCAGCCGCGCCTCGCGCAGCGCGAGCTCGTCGGCGCGCAGGTCGCGGATGTGCGCGACCAGCCGCTGGCCCTCCGCCTTGCGCCGGGTGGCCCACGGCAGGTACGGCACGGCGTCCTCGACGACGACCACGCCGGCGGCGGACAGCTCGTCGTAGCGCGGCTGCTCCTGGCCCTTCAACGACGGGTCCCATTCGGCGACCCGTACGTCGCCGGCGGTCTGGTGCAGCACGGTGTGCACGCCGCGCGAGGCCGACAGGTCGGCGCCGACCAGCAGGACCGGCCGGCCGCCGGCCAGCGTCACCCGTGGCGGCGTCTCGGTGGCCCGCAGCGCCGCGTGGATGCGCCGGACGGTGGTGGCCATGCGGTAGTGGTCGATGGCGTCCATCGCCTTCTTGCGCGCCTGCTCGAGCAGGTCGGGGTCGCGGGCGACCCGTTCGACCGCGTCGAGCACCGACTCGAGCGAGGCGTCGACGAACAGCGGGTAGTCCTCGCCCAGCAGCTCGACGTGGGCGGCGATGCGGTTGACCACCGGCGCCACGCCCATGGCGCAGTACTCGAGCACCTTGGTGGACAGCTCGTGGGTGGAGTCCAGCTCCTGCGCCCGCCAGCTGAACCCGATGTCGGCGGTCTTGGAGTAGGCCATGGCGTCGTCGCGGGAGAGCCCGCCGGCCCACTGGACGCCCGGGCTGGAGGTGACCGCGGCCTTCATGCGGGCGCGCCAGGTGGGCGTGCGGACCGAGTGCATGATCTTGTCGCCGATCATCGACAGCGACAGCCGGACGCCGCGCTCGGCCAGCAGCCCCGGCACGTCGCACAGCTCCAGCGTCTTCCAGCCCTCGGCGAACTTACCGGCGTAGACGCCCTGGAGCCGGCCGGCCGACGGCGCCGTGCGGCCGGGCAGCGGGCCGAGGTCGTCGGGGATCATCGGGTTGATGACGACGCACTTCCCGGCCGACGCCGGCACGCGGTACTCCATGTAGGAGCGGGAGTCCTCGGTCTGCACGAGCATGCGCTCGGAGGCCAGCGCGATCTCCTCGAGGTCGCGCAGCCGCTCCGGCGTGGGATCGGTGCCCGGCTCGGGGAGGTCGATGACGTACGGCCACAGCCGGCCGTCGAACTCGTGGGTGCGGGCCAGTTCGTTCGAGATCCCGAAACCACGCGAGATGATCTTGTCGAACCGCCGGGCGCGGTCGAGCTCCACGATCCGGTGGGCGACCTCCTCGATGGACAGCAGCTTGTTCGGCGGCACGGCGTCGCCGAGACCCTCGAACGGGTCGACGACGGTGACGTTGTCGAGGCCGTCGAGCGGCTCGAGCATCTTGCGCGACACGACCCGGGCCTTCAACAGCAGCGTGACGTGCGAGTTCGTCCGCGCGAGCACCTGCGCCATGGAGACCAGCCAGATGGTCGAGCCGTCGATGAGGTTGATGTTGCCGTCGCCGTAGAGCAGGACGCGGCGCTCGACGGTGGTGGGCTGGTGGCTCATCGGTCTCCCTCGACGGCGGCGCGGGCGATGCGGTCGAGCAGGCTCACGACCGGCGACATGGGCACGGGACCGAGCACGGGGTCGACCTGCTGGGGCCGCGGGAGCACGACATCGGCGGCGCCGCGCAGCAGGTTGGTGCCGACGTTCGGCGGGTCGCCGGAGTCGAGCAGGACGACCGGCGCCTCCACCTCGCGCGCCTCGGCGCACCAGTCGAGGATCTCCAGCAGCAGGGCCGTGCCCGAGGAGGTCTCGGCGGTGCTCCACGGGCCGGACTGCAACGCGGCCCGCTCGACCACCAGCACGTCGCCGGGCTCGACCCGGGCGCCGAGCGCCCGCGCCCCGGGCGAGACGGCGGTAACGGCGAGGACCTCGCTCAGCCGCCGGGCCGTGCCGGGCGTCAGCACGCCGGCCGCGCGGGTGACGGGCACCGGCGAGCGGCGGGCGGCGTCGTCGTCGGCGGGCGGCGCCTCGACGGTGTCGGTCTCGGGCTCGTCGTCGGGCTCGGTGAGCAGATGCTCGGGGTAGCGCGGCGACAGGATGCGCTCGGCCGCGCGGAACGGCGAGTCGGCGACCTCGCGGTGACGACGGCGGCCGCGGACGATGCGGCGGGCCTTGCGGACGGCGCGGACGGGCAGCGAAGCGGGCATCAGCGCCACAGCCCCTTCGTGTCGATGACGCGCTTGCCGTCGAGCTCGGACCGGTCGATGCCGCGGAACTCGTCGTGGTCGACCAGCAGCAGGACGACGTCGGCGGCGGCGACCGCGGCCGCGGCGTCGGTGAGCTCGACGTTGGGCAGCTCGGCGAGGTCGGCCGGCAGCTTCTCGACGTGCGGTTCGACCGCCAGCACGCGGCAGCCGGGCAGCTCGCCGGCGAGGTCGCGGACGATCTGCCGGGCCGGCGACTCGCGGAGGTCGTCGATGTTGGCCTTGAACGCCAGCCCCAGCGCGGCCACCGTCGACGCGCCGGTCCCGGCCACCGCCTCGACCGCCCGGCCCACGACGTAGCCGGACTTGCCGTCGTTGACCTGGCGCGCCGTGCGGATGAGCCGGGCCTCCTCGGGTGCGGCGGACACGATGAACCAGGGGTCGACGGCGATGCAGTGCCCGCCGACGCCCGGTCCGGGCTGCAGGACGTTCACCCTCGGGTGGTGGTTGGCCAGCTCGATCAGCCGCCACACGTCGACGCCGAGGCGGTCGCAGATGAGCGACAGCTCGTTGGCGAAGGCGATGTTGACGTCGCGGAAGGAGTTCTCCGTCAGCTTGGCCAGCTCCGCGGTGACCGCGTCGGTGAGCAGCAGCTCGCCGCGGCAGAACCGCTCGTACAGCTCCTTGGCCCGCTGCGACGCCTCGTCGGTGAGCCCGCCGATGATGCGGTCGTTCTCGACCAGCTCGGTCATGATGCGTCCGGGCAGCACCCGCTCCGGGCAGTGCGCGACGTGGATGACCGGCCGCCCGTCGGCGCCGTCGAGGCTCAACGCCGGGTTGGCGGCCACGATCTCCTCGGCCATGCGCCGCGTGGTGCCGGGCGGCGAGGTGGACTCGAGGATGACCAGCTCGCCGCCGGTGAGCCGCGGCGCGATGGACCGGGCCGCGGCGAGCACGTAGCCGAGGTCGGCCGTCTTGTCCTCGAGGAACGGCGTGGGCACGGCGACGATGTAGGTGTCGGCCGCCGGCACCTCGGTGCTGGCGTCGAGCCGGCCGGCCGCCACGACGTCGCGCAGCACGTGGTCCAGATCGGGCTCGACGAACGGCAGGGTGCCGTCGTTGACGGCGTCGACCTTGTGCTGGTCGAGGTCGACGCCGGTGACCCGGCAGCCGGCGCGGGCCAGCACGGCAGCCGTCGGGAGGCCGATGTACCCGAGCCCGACCACCACGATGCGCGAATGCGCGCTCATGTCGTTCTCTCCTCACCAGGGCGCTGAGATGCGCCCACCGGAGCGCTGTGTCCCGAAGTAGTCTAAGCACCGAGCGGGCGGACCGACGGCACTCGCCCGCGTTGCCGACCACCCCGACGAAAGCCATTCGATGTCGCAGCTCAAGCCCCTGGTCCGCGCGCCACGCCGACTCGTGCTCCGCGCGCTCCGCGGCCCCGTCCGCGCGCTCCTGCGCCCGTTCCGCCCGCAGGTCAAGGCCATGCGGCGGCGGCTGCCGCGCCGGGTCGACGCCTACGTGGCCCGGCTCGGCGGCGGCTCGCCGCGGGTCCGGCCCGCG
>NZ_QUAL01000003.1 GCF_003579925.1 Jiangella rhizosphaerae
GGCACCGGGGGTCGACGGCGACAAGACCGGTGCGCCCGGCCTGGCTGGCACCACACGACTGGGTTCGTCGGCACGGTGAGGGGGCCGACGGCCGCGCGCGTGGCCGTCGGCACGATGCCGGCTCCATCGCGAACGCCAGCGACCTTCCCACCGGCACGACCAACGTCGGCTCGCCGGCCATCCGTGGCGACATGCCCTCTCGAGGCGGTTGTGGGAGGGTTACGGAGAAGCGCCTCTCANGCCGGCCATCCGTGGCGACATGCCCTCTCGAGGCGGTTGTGGGAGGGTTACGGAGAAGCGCCTCTCACCTGCGGAGACGTCAGGTGAGGGGCGCTGTCGCCGGCCGGGTCGTCCCGGGCATCGCGCGGTGCTCAGCCGTAGTAGAAGTACCAGCCGGTGCCCCAGCTTCCCCACGTCATCCATCGGCAGGCCAGCGTCTCGTAGCCGGCGTTGATCATCTGCGTGCGCATCATGTTGCACTGCGTCTTGTATCTGTGGGGTCCTTTGATGCACGTCACGCGCCAGATGCCGCCAGGTGTCGACCAACACGTCTGGCCCTTCGGCGTGATCGTGGCATCGCGATCCAGCGCGTGCGCAGAGGCCACTGCCGTGGCTGCCGGCCCTGCGGACGCCGCGGTGGTCATCGGCGCGGCGAGAGCGCCGAGCGTCACGGCCGCCGTCACCGCCAAGCGGGTCATCGTCTTCATGACTTCTCCTCACTGTGAACCCAACGCCACGTCACGTGGCCACGGTGAACCGGACGCTAACGACGCGCGCTTTCAGAAGTGCTTCACGTCGAGGAGGTGCCCGGCCGTCACCGCCACGCCACGCGCAGCGCCGTCGTCGCCGCGAAGGGGTCCTGGCCACGGTGGGTGAGGAGGATCCCCTCGCCCTCGGGCGTGGCGGTGCGCACGGGGTCGCCGCCGCTCACCCAGCGGTTCCAGGCCGCGGCGAAGGCGCGCACCCGGCGCAGGTTCGCACCCAGGACCGACGGCACCGCGTGATAGACCGCCGCGTTCGGCGGTGCGTCTCCCGCGAGCCAGGCGCGGCCGGCCCGGCGCAACGCCTCTGGACGGTCCGGGATCGTCTCGACGATGTAGCGGGGCACCACATACCGGGGTGAGAGCAGCGGCGCGAGCAGCTCGTCGAGCGCGGCGACGAACACGGCGGACGTCTCGGCACTCGTCCCGGTGAGGACGAGACGGTACGTGCCGTCACGCTCGACGGCGGCGGTCACCGCGGCGGCGCCGGCCTCGGACAGCCCTGCCTCGTGGAGGGCGTCGGCGACGGCGCAGGCGAAGGCGAGCGGGTCGGGCCCGGTCGCCAGGTCGGCGAGGTCGCGTCCGGCGCGCAGCTGGGCGGCACGGACGCGGCGCACGCGCACGCCGCCGGCGGCTGCCCCCAGCATGAGCGTCACGGCAGCGGGCCACCACAGCGCCGCCACCGCCAGCACGGCCGCCAGCAGTGCTGTCAGCGCGGCCGCCGCCCACCAGGGGTTCGCTCGCCCGTACGGCTGAGCCGGCGGGTGACCGTCCCGGCCGGCGCCGTGCGGGGCCGGGACCAGGGCGGGCGGCCGGTGGCCGGTCTCGGGCACCGGCCCGGGTCGGGCCGACTCGCCACGCTGCGGCGTCACCCGGATGGTGTGCATCAGCTCGTCGCGGTACGGCGTGCCGACCTGCCACAGCGCCCGCACCCGCTCGCGGTCCTCGGCCCGGGTCAGCATCAGGGCGTTCTCGGCGGCGAACTCCGCGACCGGCGGCGGCGCGAACGGCGAGAGCCGGGGGTCGACGTGGCCGACTCCGGCGGCGATCTCGCCGGAGTCGGTGACGGCGAAGTAGCCGTCGTGCTTGCGGACGAACCGGTCCCAGCTGCTCGTGCCGCCGGGATGCTCCTCGGAGACGCACACGACGGTCCAGGTGTGCGCGACCTTCTCGGGCCAGTCCGGGTCGACGCGCAGCGCCCTGCCGCGGGTCTGCACCACCGCGGTCGGGGTGGTAGCGGTCGTCAGGTCGACGAGCGTGTTGACGCCCCTGGCGTCCCAGCCCTCGCCGAGCAGGGCCCGCGTGCCGACCAGCGCCTGCGTCGCGCCGGCCTCGTAGAAGCGGGTGACCAGCGGTACCCAGTGCCGCGACCGCCAGCGGCCGGTGACGTCGACCGTCCCCGCTTCATCGTCAGGGACGTCGTCCAGGTCGAGGCCGGGCGCGTGCTCGCGGACGAACGACACCAGCTCGCGCGCCGTGGCCGCGTCGGCCGCCACGGCGCGGCCGGTGACCAGGACCGGGCGTAGTGCGGCGGTGCGTGGGTCGGACAGGAGACGGGCGAGCACCAGCCGCGCCGACCCCGCGTCGGCGTCGAGGACGCCGCGCAGGCGGGCCGGCAGCGTGGCCGCAGCCCGCTCGTGGTCGCACAGCACGAGTGCGCGCAGCCGGTCGCCGAGGTTCGCCGTCTCGGCGGCCAGGATCTCCACGGTGGCGTCGGTGGTCGCCTCGCTGCGGGCCAGGACGCGGTCGACGGGGGACCGGCCGCGGCGGATGCCGCGCTTCGTGAGCTGGTACCCGATGCCCGGAAGGGCGCTCTTGATCGCGTCGACGGCGGCGCGGTCGCGTGGGTCGTCCGAGGGCAGCAGGCTCGCCGTCACCCAGTCGTGCAGGAGCGTCACCCAGTCGTGTGCGGTCGGGTCGTGCCGGTGTTCCTCGCGCATGACGGCGCCGTCGGGGAGGGCGAGCAGCCCGGCGTGGTGGAGGCGGAGCGCGGCGGCCGCCAGCTCCGGCGCGTCGCCCTCGAGCCGGGACCACGCGAGCGGTGGCGCCGGGCCGGTGCCCGTCCGCCGCGTCACGAATCGCTCGTCCAGCCAGCTCAGGAGGCTGTCGCTGGCGAAGTCCGGTGCGAGCAGGTCGTTCTGGAGCTCCGTGAACCGCTCGGCCTCGGCGGCCAGCCACTGCGACTCCGTCGGCGACGGCGACGTGAACCAGGCCAGCTCGGCGAAGGGCGCAAGGTGCCCCTCTCGCACGACGGCGGGGATCGACGTGCTGTAGAGCGGCGCCCCGAACAGCCGGTCGACCAGCTCCGCCTGCCCGGCGGTCAGCGTGCTCGGTGGCGTCCCCGTCAGCCCGATGACGTGCGCCTTGGGCAGGTCGTCGAGGAGCTCGGCCAGCAGCCGGCCCCACACCTCGAGCAGGTGGTGGCACTCGTCGAGGAGGAGGGTGATCGGTCCGGCGGTCTCCAGCGCCTCGACCAGCGCGCGGCCGTTCTCGTGCAGGCGCCCGCGCAGGCCGCCCGTGCGCCCGTGCCCCTCCTCGTCGACTTCCGCGTCCGGGTCGAAGGTGGCCAGCGCCTGGTACGTCAGCGCCGTGACGGGCTGGGCCAGGTCGCGGCCGGTCCCGGCCGGGATGTGCGCCGGGGTGAACTCGCGCCAGGCCGCGACCCACTGTCCCTGGATGGCCGTGTTCGGCCCGAACACGACGATCGGCTGCTGGAGACGGCGGGCCGCCTCCAGCCCGACGAGCGTCTTGCCGGCGCCGGGCGGCAGCACCACCCACGCCCGCTGCCGCCCCGCCGCGAACGCCTCGGCGAGCGCGTCGAGGGCGAGCCGCTGGTGGCGCCGGAACGGCCGCGGATAGCCGACCGTCGCCCATCCCACCTCGTCGCGCATCGGCTCATCATGCCCGAGGACACGAGGTGGCCGGCTCCGTCGTGGGGGCCCGTCACTGCGCAGTAAATGTATTGACATCTATATCTTATTAACATAGCGTTCCCTGGCGAGGGCCGCTTCCGTGACGGCGCTGCGTCCGTGGTCGTCCGCCGACGTGGCGCCTTGTCGTGTCCGACAAGATCTGAGGGTGAACGGTGACCAACGACCAGTACGAGTTCGTCCGTGAGGCCGGCGAGTGGACGCTGAGGCGCGACGGTGCCCCCGTCCTGCGAATCCTGGGGCGCGCGGGGGCAAGCGACAGTTTCACGCCGATCGAGAACGGGTTCTGGCTGTGGGAGCGGGTGTGCGACGAGCCGACCGACTCGATGCGGATGGAGCTCGAGACGGCGTTCACGCCGGAGTTCACGATGGTGCCGGGCATCAGTTACAACGGCAACGGGTGGGGAGACACGCCCGAGTACGTGGGTGACAGGGCCTCCGATGGCACACCCTGGACCTGGGCGTGGCACCGATGCACGATCCCGGCCTGTACCTACTCGGCCGCAGGTGGGCAGGCGGTCGTGTTGTCCGGAGCGCTCGATGACGCCGTCAGCTGCTCGCTCACGCGCGAGGGTGACGTCGAGCGCCACACGCTGTTGTGGCCCGAGGTCGAGGGCCCACAGGTGCTCCATCGGCACTTCTGGAAGGACTCCTACCAGGGCACGATGACGCCGAGGCGCACCTTCCGGGCCGTGATCGGCGGATTCGCGGCACCACGGGCGCACCTGGACTACCAGCCGCTGCTCGACTTCGCCCTGCGGTACTACGGCCACCCCGTCCAGGAACCGCTCGGACCGCAGCGGCTCTACGACCTGAGCATCGCGTACACCAAGTTCCTCTGGACTCAGGAGCCGGACGGTTTCATCAGCATCAACCGAGGCTGCGGCTGGCACGAGGACGTCACCGCATTCGGCAAGACGAGGATCTCCAAATACGAGATCGGCTGGGTCGGTCAGAGCGCGTCGCTGTCGGTGGCGCTCCTGGAGGAGTTTCTGCGAAGCGGCGACGAGGATGCCCGCGACAAGGGGCTGAGCGTGCTCGACCACTGGTGCAGATTCGCGCTGCCGAACGGCATGATCCGCATCAAGTTCAACATCTCTCCCGAGGTGGACGGCGTGATGGAGACGCCTGTCGAGAAGCTCGTGCAGAGCAAGGAGCCCGGGAAGGAACTCCCGTACGACGAGTATCACCCGGAGTTCGTCGCCGGCCCCGACGGCAAGCGCATCTTCCCGATCGACGCCTGCAACCTCGGTGGTGCCGCGGAGTACCTGCTGGAGGCCCATCTGCTGGCGGAACGGGCTGGAACGCCGCGCGAGGTGTACAAGAGCGTCGCACTGGGGATCTGTGACTTCGCACTGCGCGAGCAGAAGGCGAACGGGCAGTTCGCCAAGGCCTGGAATCCGGATGGGACCGTGTTCCGCGAGGGCGGCACCGTCGGCTGCTTCCTCGTTCCCGCCTTGCTGAAGGCGTACGAGGTCACGCACGAGGAGCGTTACCTGGAGAGCGCGAAGCGCGCGTTCGACTTCTACTACGACGAACTCCTGCGCGACGGGTACACCACCGCCGGAGCGCTCGACACCTACTGCATCGACAAGGAGTCCTCCAGCCCGCTGCTGATCTCGGCGCTCCGCCTCCACCGGCTCACTGGTGAGCATCGCTACCTCGAGGCGGCCGAGACCACGGCGTGGTACCTGAGCACGTGGATGATGCACTTCACGGTGCAGTACCCCGAGGGCAGCCTTCTCCGTCAGATCGGCATCGACACCTTCGGCATGACGTCGGTGTCCACGGCCCACACCGCGGTCGACCAGTACTCGCTGCACGACGTGCTGTCGTTCCTGGAGCTCGCCGAGCTCACGGGGAACGCCCAATGGCGCGAGCGGGCATTGGCGCTGTGGGTCGGGGCCAACCAGCTGGTCTCCGACGGCACCCTGACGGTCCGTGGCCGGGTCCGGCCGGCGGGCTCCCAGGACGAGGCCATCTTCCACACCCGCTGGGGCCGGCCGGTCGTCACCGAGTTCAAGCCGTGCGAATGGCTGCCCGCCTGGCCGACGGCATTCCGCCTGGAGGTGCTCCGCACGCTCGAGAGCTGGGACGCGCTCGAGAAGGGTCTCACCTCGATCGACGGGCAGATCGACGTCCCGCCGCTGCCGGAGCCGGCCGCGCCCCTGGGCGTGAGCTAGACCGATCCGAGCGCCCCGCCGCCGGGGCACACAGCGACTGAGGGCCGTGGCTGACCAGCCGCGGCCCTCAGTCGCGCTCCCGGGGGTCACCCCCATGCGAACCTTTGACCTCTTGTGCGAGGACCGCTACGGTGACATTAGAACAATCCAATTGTTCTTACATTTGTACCGCAGGCGACATCCACTCTCGTCGTGGAGACCGAGCACCAACTCACCCCCCGTGGAGCCCCGATGACGCGTGTGTCCACCACTCTGGCCGCGATGGTCGCTGCCGTTGCCCTGCTCTTCTCCGTCCTCGTTGCGTCGTCGGCCTCCGCCGCCGACGAAACCGTCGTCTACCTCGACCAGGCTCGCGGCGACGACACCTCACCCGGAACCGACCCGGACCAACCTCTGCGCACGCTCACCCAGGCGCTGCGGAAAGTCACTCCTGACGGTGGCCGCATCGTCATCATGAGCGATTACCGGCTCGAACTCTCGATCACCGAGCCCGCACACACCGGCGACATCCTGGTGACCAGCTCCGACGGCGAGACGGACTACCCGGGACGACTGATCTTCGGAGACACGCCGTTCATCGAGTACAACCTCGCGGGACCCACGACCTTCGCGGACCTGGGCGTCGTCACCTCGCAGTGGGCGGTCTTCGCCGCGAACTGGAATCCGATCACCTTCGGCGAGGGCGTCACGATGCAGAGCGTGCCCACGGCGGGGGTCCGGCAGGTCTTCGTGGTGGGTGGCTATCACGGGCCGTCCGAGCAGGACACCGTCCTCGATGCCGACTCGCACATCACGATCGACTCGGGGACGTTCTACAAGGTGGCCGGCTTCAGCCGGGGCAGGGGCGCCGGGACGCAGACCTACACCGGCACCTCGCACATCACGATCAACGGCGGCGTCATCCAGGAGGTCTTCGGAGCCTCGCTCGAGAACCACTACTCCGGCAGCACGGAGATCACGATGACCGGCGGCCGCGTCGGTGCCCTGCACACAGCCGGCGACGTGACCCGCTACATCGTGGGCAGCGCCGATGTCGAGCTCAGCGGCGGCCACATCAACACCATCGACATCAACAACGTCGTCGAGGACGTCGACCTCACGCTCGACGGCGTGGACTGGGGTGCCATCCAAGCCCAGAACGCCTGGGGCGGGGAAGGCCGCCACCAGCAGATCCTCGAGTTCGCGGCGGTGCGGACCGTGCGCTTCGCGGGGCAGCACTACACGGCCGACCAGGTCGCGGCGCTCAGGGAGATCTTCGACGTCCTGATCAACACCGCGGACGTCCACGTCAGTGCCGGCGGCAGCGGCAGCGAGTGCACCGCGGAGCACCCGTGCGGCAGCCTCGAGACCGCTCTGGGCCTGCTCGCCGCGGACGGCGGCGCCATCACGATCACTGGTGACGTCACCTGGGACGTCGATCCGGCCACGCTCGCCGCAGGAGCGGGGCGGGTCACGTTCGCCGGTGACGGTCCGGCGTCGATCGCCTTCGCGGCCGATTCCGAGGTCGCGATCGCACGTGACGTCACCTTCGCCTCGGTGGAGCTGGCCAACGCCGGCGCCTTGGAACTGCAGGTCGACGGCGCGGATCTGGTGATCGGCGACGGCGTCACCACCGAGCAGGGAAGTCAGGTGAGCGTCGCCGGGGTCAGCGACGGAGCCTCGATGACGATCGGCTCCGGCGAGTTCGCCCGCGTCGTCGGCATCACCGGCCTGACCGAGGACTTCGGTGGCACCACCGACGTGACGGTCGCCGGAGGTGAGGTCGCGCAGGTCTGGGCCGGCACCGACGTGTCCCACGACGTCGCCGGAGTGCGGGTGACGGTCGCCGGTGGCGAGGTCGGGACGCTCCACTCCTCCGCCGGCCGGGTCACCGAGAACCTGACGGTCAGGTTCCTCGCCGGGAGCGTGAAGGACGCGCGGCTCGAGCGCGCCGATGCCGAGGTCGGGGTGCGGATCGGCGAGGCCGAGATCGACGAGATCTCGGTAGCGGACTGGGCAGCCGCTGCTGACGCGGAGCGCGCGCTGGTGCGGCTTCCGGGCGCCGATCAGGACGTGATCGACGAGATCGCCGGGGCCTTCGACGGCATCACCGAGGACGAGGTGGTGTACCTGGCCGCGGGCGGTGAGGGCGACGGAAGCAGCCCGACCCACGCCATCGGCGATCTGAGCGCGGCGATCGCCGCGTTGTCCGGCGACGGTCGCGTGGTGCTGACGGACCGCTACACGATCGAGGGCGGGTACGACCTCGGCGACTACGACGCGAACGTCGTGCTCACCTCTGACGACGGTGACATCGACTTCGGTGCCGATGGTGCGGCGCTGCAGATCGAGGGCGCCATGCGTCTGGGCGGCCCGACCACGATCGAGAGCCTGCAGCTGCAGTCCCCGACCGTCGACGGCACCATCTACGGGATGGGTCACCCCCTGACCATCGGCGCCGGCGTCGACACCGAGTTCACCCGCCGCGGCGAGACCTACCTCACCATCGTCGGCGGGCGCGACGACACCGTGCCGGCACCGGCCACCTCGGTGACGGTGGAAGGCGGGCAGTGGGCCGGCGTGCGCGGCGGGACCGACAACACCGCGGCGGTGACGACCGGCGCCGAGGTCGCCGTCCGGATCGACGGCGGCACGTTCTACGGGCCGGTCGTCCTCGCCCACCGCGGCGAGAGCTCGGGATCGGTGACCGCCACCATCAACGGCGGGGCGTTCCCCCAGGGTGTCTACGTCGTCTACGAGGAGGACGGCAGCGACTACGCGGCCGACTACGACGCGGACATCACCGTCAACGGCGGCGAGTTCTGGGCGACGATCGCACCGGCGAAGTCCCGCTCGACCGTGCTGGCCGGCACCTACGACCTCACCGTGACCGGTGGCGGGTTCGGTCACCTCACCGACCTGCTGGGCGCGGAGGGCTTCGCCGGGTCCATGGTCAGCACGCTGCACGTCGACCCCGGGATCGCGGAGGCCGTGCCCGAGGGGGAACTGACGTTCACCAACCCGCTCGTCCGCGCCGCGGACCCGTACATGTTCACCCACGACGGGCAGTACTACTTCATCGCGACCGGCGGCGAGACACTGTCGTTGCACAAGGTCGCCAACCCCTCCGACCTCGGCGATTCCGTGGGCTCGGTGATCTTCGCCCCCGACGAGATGGCGAATCTGTGGTCCCCGGAGATCCACCACCTGTCGGCGGATGAGGTCGGCGAGGAGAACGCGGGCTGGTACCTGTACCTGTCGGCCGCGCAGACCGGTGACGCGGCCGCCGAGGGGCAGCGGCAGTACGTGCTGAAGGCGCTCGACGGGGACGACCTGTTCGGCCGCTGGGGCGACCCGGTGACGGGCGAGGTCAACGTGGCACGCCGGATCACCAACGTCGACGACCCCGATTTCAACGTGGACAGCTTCGTCGCGGGCATCTCGCTCATGCGAGTGGCGGACGAAACCTACATCACCTACGTGGCCGAAGTGGGTCGCGGGACGGCCGACTTCCACCAGACCATCAACATGAGCCACATCGTCAACCCGTGGACGCTCACCGGTGAACCCACCGTCATCACCAGGTCCGAGTACGACTGGGAGATGCACGGGTACGCCCAGGACACCAGCGACCCGAATCGATGGTGGCCGAAGGTCGTGGAGGGCGCGACCGCCGTCTACGGGGACGACGGCGAGGTGTACATGGCGTACTCCGCCAGCGGCTACTGGACCATCTACTACGCGATCGGGTACTTGAGGTACGTCGGTGGTGATCCGATGGACGCGTCGAACTGGGTCAAGAACCCGACCCCGATCATGAGCAAGAACACCGAGGTCACGGGGACGGGCACCGGCCCGAACTTCGTCGACCACGAGGGCACCGACTGGTTCCTCTTCCAGGCTCGCCCGGGTCCGAACACTCAGACCGCCAGGTACGCGTTCATCGAACCGTACGTCGCGGATGCGGACGGACTGACCATCGGTGACGGTTCGGGACACCCGGCACCCTTGGGGACCGAGTACACGATCAGTGTGAACCCGATCCCGCTGAAGGAGAAGATCGGCGGGTTCACTCCCGCGGATTGAGCGCGGTCATCGTCCGACGGCCTGCGACCCGTTCCCGAACGGATCGCAGGCCGTCGGCGTTGATCGGGAGGTGAGAGAATGTAAGCACCTCTAGACATTGACACAATAACAACGTGTTCATATGCTGCCTCAATCAGCAGCAGCGTCAGGTGTGCGTCCCGCACGTCGGTGCTGTCCGGACAAGGAGGTCTGACGGTGGTCAGCAACAATCGACAGCTCAGCCGGCGCAGTCTGCTGGGTGGGACCCTCGGACTCATGGCGGGATCGAGCCTGCTCGCGGCCTGCGGTTCCGGCAGTGGTGGTGGCGGGAACGCCAGCCCGCCCTCCGACCGGGGGGCCGCGGACGAGGGTGAGCTGGTCGTCTGGGGTGGCGTGGCGCCCGAGAGCGGTCCGCAGGAACTGGTCGACGCGTTCATGGCGAAGTACCCCGGCATCAAGGTGGAGTACGTCCGGTACGTCAACGACGAACAGGGCATCCTCAAGCTCGACACCGCGTTGCAGGGTGGTGTCCCGATCGACGTGTTCTTCTCGTACGGAACCGTCGACGTGGTCCGGCGCTCGCAGGCGGGTCTCGCGATGGACCTCACCGAGCTCGCTCGCGAGGACGAGCTGGCGAAGGCGTTCGTCCAGGACGAGCCGATCAGCACCCTGGTCGACGGCAAGCTGTACTCGATCCCGACGACCCACTTTCCGAACTTCGTCGTCATCAACCAGGACGCCATGGACGCCGCCGGGATCGAGATCCCGTACGACTGGACCGTGGACGACTATCACCGGGTCGCGCAGGAGTTCAAGGCCGCCGGCTTCGATGTCGGCGCCTACAACGTGCCTCGGCACGCGGCCGCCGGCCTCGGCGGTGACTACCTCTACAAGGAGGGTGGCACCGAGTCCAACTTCGACCACCCGCTCTTCCGGCAGCGGCTCGAGGACACCCTGGCGATGGAGGACGACGGCTCGATCTTCACCCAGGAGCGAATCTCGGCCGAGGGCATCGGCGGCTATGCGCAGAACTACTTCCTCGACGGAACGTTCGCCATGATGCTCGACGGAACGATCGCGATCCGGTACATCAAGAACCTCGAGGAATACCCGCACGACTTCCGTACCACCTTCCGGCCGTACCCGGCTGTCGTGGCCGGCGAGCCGTACTTCAATCCCGGCGTGCGCGGAGACGACGTCCAGATCTCCTCGAAGAGCCAGTACCAGTCCGCGGCGTGGACGTTCGTCAAGTTCTGGATGGGCGAGGGAGCGCACTTCATGACGCCCTCCGGGAAGGTGTCGCCGGCCCAGTACGAGAACCCGACGGAGGAGCTGTACGAAGGCCTGTTCGGACCCGATGCGGACACCCTCTTCGACGTCGAGGCGTTCGAGAAGACGTTCTTCGCCCCGGAGCCGCCACTGTCCGTGCGCAGCATCACGACCGCCTACACCGAGATCTCCAAGATCAAGGAGCAGATCGAGGGCGAGATCCGGCTGCGGACCAAGTCGATCGACGACGGTCTCGCCGAGATGAAGCAGCAGGCCGACGAGGCCATCGCCGCCGCGCTGTCCTGAAGGAACCACGCTTGTGACTGTCACCGAAGAGGTGTCCACGTCGGAAGGACGGACTTCGGGTTCGTCCTCCCGGCGGAAGCCCCGCCGGCTCGTCAACGGCTACCGCTGGTGGGTGCCGTGGGTGTTCCTGGTGCCGATCGTCGTCCTGGTGCTGGCGTTCCTGGTGGTGCCGCTGTTCTCGGGCCTGTTCATCGCCTTCACCGACTGGAATGTCGTCTCCGGGATCGAGGGCATCCGGTGGATCGGCCTGGCCAACTTCCAGGAGCTCTTCCAGGACGACATGTTCTGGTCGTCCATCGGCAGGACGTTGTTCTACGCCGGCGTCGGGACACCGCTCACGGTCGCCGTCGGGATGTTGCTCGGTCTGGCGCTGAACCAGCCGATGCCCGCGCGCGGCCTGATCCGGGCGATCTTCTTCCTTCCCGCGCTCGTCAACACGATCGCGGCGGGGACCGTGTGGCTCTCGTTGCTCCACCCGACGTCGGGACCCGTGAATCAGGCGCTGACCGCCCTCGGGATCGAGGACCCGCCCACGTGGTTCGTCTCCCAGGACTGGGCGCTGCCGGCGATCGTGATCATGTCGGTGTGGATCAGCGCCGGATACGTGGCGATCCTGGTCATCGCCGCCCTGCAGGACATGCCGCCCGAGCTGTACGAGGCCGCCGAGATCGATGGAGCGGGGGTGTTCCGGCAGTTCACCACCGTCACGTTCCCGGGGCTGGTCCCGATCCTCACCTTCCTGCTCATCACCTCGTTCATCGGGCGGTCGCAGACGTTCGGACTGATCCAGTTCATGACCGGCGGCGGCCCGGGCGATTCGACCACGGTGCTCTCGTACTACATGTACGAGGCCGGCTTCCACTCGTACCGGTTCGGTTACGCGGCGGCGATCGGTGTGATGAGCATGCTGGGCGTGCTGGTGTTGTCGGTGGGACTGTTCCGTCTGCAGCGGGGCCGGGGGCTGTACACATGAGGAGCCACGAATGAGCACGGCGTCCGTCGAGGCGGCGCAGCGCGCGCCCCACCCGGGCCGCAGCCGGCGCCGGCGCAGGGCACGTATCGCATACTGGACCCGCGGGCTGATCATGTCGCTGCTCGCGCTGCTGTTCCTGGCACCCTTCCTGTGGATGCTGTCCTCGGCGCTGAAGCGGAACGGGGACATCTTCTCGGTGCCGACGCAGTGGATCCCGGACCCGCTGGTGTGGGACAACTTCATCGAGGTCTGGACCGGCGAACGGTCGATGCTGCGCTACTTCAGCAACTCCACCATCGTCGTGGTGGCGACCATTCTCGGCCAGCTCTTCGTGGTCACGCTCGCCGGTTACGCCTTCGGGCAGCTGAAGTTCAAGGGCCAGAACGTGTTGTTCATCGCCTTCCTGGCCACGTCGATGGTGCCGGCCCAGTTGCTGCTGGTGCCACGCTTCATGTTCTTCAGCCAGATCGGTCTCTACGACACCCTCATGGCCCTGATCGTTCCGGGCCTGGCCTCGGTCTTCGCGACGTTCCTCCTGCGGCAGCACTTCGCCGCGGCGCCGCGCGAGCTCGGTGAGGCCGCACGTATCGACGGCGCGAGCGAGTGGCGGATCTTCTTCCGCGTCTACCTGCCGCTGGCGCGGCCGATGCTCGCCGCCCTGGCGATCCTGATCTTCGACTCGACGTGGAACGACTACGAGAGCGCACTGATCATGATCACGGACGAGTCGAAGTACACGGTGCCTCTAGGACTGACCCGCTTCATGTCCGACGACGGCACGGTGTCGCTGGGGCCGGCGCTGGCCGGCTCGGTCTCCTCGATCATCCCGGTGCTGATCATCTTCCTGATCTTCCAGCGGCATTTCATGAAGTCGATGGCGCGAGCCGGCCTGCGCTGACGAACGGTACGGAGGAACCATGACGGCTGCGGCCGCCGAGCACCAGGTCACATCGGTCTCCGGATGGGAGGCGCTACGGCTGTCGACGAGCGATCTCGAGGTCACCGTCGTCCCGGGCAAGGGCGCGGACATCACCTCGATCCGGGATCGCGCCGCCGACGTGGAGCTGCTGTGGACCCCCCGCTGGGGACTGCGACCCCCGTGGGCGCTGCCGTTGCCCGGGGCACCCGAGGCGCTCGCCCTCGACCGCTCCGGTGGTGGCTGGAACACGATGTTCCCGAACGCCGGCCGCGCCTGCGTCGAGCACGGCGTCGACTGGGGCTTCCACGGCGAGACCTGGCTCGCTCCGTTCGACCGGGAAACACTGCCCGGCGGGGTTCGCATGACGACGGCCCTGGCTCGTAGCCCGTTCACGGTCAGCAAGGTCGTGAGCGTCACCGGCAACCAGGTCGTGGTCACCGAGTCCGTGACGCACGTGGGGGCGCGGCCCATCGACGTGCTCTGGTGCCAGCACCCGGCATTCGGCGCACCGCTGATCGGGCCGGCGACCACGGTCGCGATCACCGGCTGCGTAGTGCACCCGGACCTGCCCGACGACGTCCCGGCCACCGCCGCACCGCCACGCTGGCCCGAGCACACCGAGGTCGACGGCTCGTCGATCGATCTCTCCCGGCTCGACGCCGCCGGAAGCGGTGGGGCGCGGCTGGCGTTCCTCGGCTCGTTCGAGGACGAGCAGGTGCGCGCGCGCATCCACAACCCTGAGCTCGGGCTCGGGGTGGAGCTGGCCTGGAACAGGCAGGACTTCCCCTTCGCCTGGTACTGGTACGAGTCCGGCGGACGACAGGACTACCCCTGGTACGGGACCGCGCACTCGCTGGCGCTGGAACCGGCCTCGGGCTATCCCAGCGGGGTGCACCGGGCGCGCCGGCTCACCGGCACCGAGCTGACCATCCACCCCGGCGAGACCGTGACCAAGTCGGTGGCGATGACGGTCGTACGCGGGGAGTGAGTCACCGACTGTCGAGCATTCCTCATGATCATCCACCTTTGGGCCGCCCTGCAGGCTGTCGGGCATGTCCGGCGACGCGCCGACCGGAAGATCTGCGGCACCGAGGTTGTCAGCCGACGTTGGTCGGGCCGGTGGGAAGGTCGCTGGCGTTCGCGATGGAGCCGGCATCGTGCCGACGGCCACGCGCGCGGCCGTGGCCGCCTCAGCGTGCCGACGAACCCAGTCGTGTGGTGGCAGCCAGGCCGGGCGCACCGGTCTTGTCGTCGTCGACCGCCGGTGCCGATGACGACGAGCTGCAGGCCGCTGATGGGTGAGGGATCCGGGTAGCCAGGACGACGCGGATCCCTCACCCATCCAGGCCGCAGCGTCGGCAATCTCGGCGTCGGCCAACACCGAGGTCGTCGACCGCAGGCTCGCGGGGCCTACGCTGAGGTGTTCCACGAGTCGGGCTCGTGTGACGCGCCTGTGGGCTCGGTCGGCGTGGTGTGGCGTGCGCCGCCGGTCGTGACGCTGGCCGCCCTCTGCGGCCCCGACGGCGCGCAGAACACGACTCGCGACATCGAAGACGACCGTGCGTATCGAAGTCGCGCCCACGTCCTGGGTCTCACGCGCGCCGAACACCCATTTCGGACCCGAAAACGCGCCTCACACCCAGGACGCACCTCACAACCAAGCCGCGCGCGTGCGCGGCCAAGACGATCGAGCAGCGGGGGACGGCACCACGGACAGGACCACGGGCGGCCGATCGACACGTGCGTGACGGGACGCGTCAGAAGGGGTCGTCCAGCATGGAGTCGATCGCACCGTCGATGGACTGGCCGCCGTCGACGGTGATCGTCTGACCGACGATGAAGCGACTCTTGGACTTGTCGGCCAGGAACACGGCGAGCTCCGCGATGTCGGCGGGCGTCCCGCCGCCCCCGAAGGGGATCTTGCGGTTGAAGCCGTTGAGGTCGCGCTCGGAGTAGCGGTCGAGGGCCTTGGTGTGGATCAGGCCCGGGGCGATGCAGTTGACGTTGATCCCGTACTTGATCAGCTCCACCCCGAGCGACTTGGTCATCATGTTCAGGCCCGCCTTGGCGGCCGAGTACGGCAGCGCCTTGCGGCGGACCCAGGTGACGTCGCCGTGGATCGACGAGATGTTGATGATGGCGCCATGCACCTGCTGAGCGACCATCGACTTCGCCGCGGCACGCGCGCAGTAGGACGCCGCGCTCAGGTTGAGCGCGATCTGGCTGTCCCAGTACTCGGTCGGCATGTCGATGAAGCCACCGGGCGGCATCCGCAGCGCTCCACCGGCGTTGTTGACGAGTACGTCGACGCGCCCGAAGCGTTCGACGAAGCGTTCGACCATCGCGTGGGCCTCGTCCGCATCGGCGACGTCGGCGGCGAAGGTCTCCGCCTCGACGCCGAGCTCCCGGCACTGCTGCGCGATCTGCTCCGCGTCCGTTGCCGAGGACCTGTGGTTGACGCCGACGTGGTAACCCTCGCGGGCGAACGCCAGCGCGCAGCCGGCGCCGATCCCGCGCGAGGCCCCGGTGATCAGTGCGGCCTTCATGTGTGCCCTCCCTCGGAGGCCTCCTGATAGGCGGCCACCGTGTGCATCGGTAGGAACAACTTCTCCGGCTCGACACCGCCGACACTGCCGACCAGTGCCCGCGCCACCGTGTGCGGGTCGGTGACGCCGGCCGCCGCCATCCCGGCCACGAACCCGCGATCGTGCTCGTAACAGCCGATGCAGCTGGCGAGGAAGCGGCGGGCCGCCTCCTCGCCGACGGCGGTCTCACCCCATGGCAGGTAGGGATGCCCGCAGACGATGTTCCGCACCGGCAGCGCCAGCAGGCGGTGCAGCGAGTCCAGGTACCGGGCCGGGTCGAACAACAACGCGCAGCCCTGGGAGGTCGTCCCGTTGAGCTGCAGCGAGTCGCCCGTGATCAGCGTGCCGGACCGAACGTCGAAGAAGCAGCACGCATCGGTGTCGTGGCCCGGGGTGTGGATCACCCGCAGCGGGCCGACCATGTCACCGTCGTCGAACAGGAGGTCGGGCACGACGCCGTCGAGCACGGGCGGCGGCGCCGGGCTGTGCTCGGGGAACTTCGCGCGGATCTCACGGCTGTACGCGAGCGGGTCGCGCATGCGTGCGGCCGACTCGGAGAACACGCCCACCTCGAGCGACGGTGCGATCTCGCGCATACGCGCGATGCCGCCGACGTGGTCACCGTGGATGTGGGTGGCGAGGACGCGGCCGACGTCCGAGAGCCTGATCCCCAGTTCGGCCAGTGCCGGCACGATCGTCGAGTCCACCGTCTCGGCGGATCCGCCGCTGTCGACGAGGACCGGCGGATCGTCGCTGAGCACCAGCGTGACGCCGGTCCACACGCCGGTGAAGGGGACCTTGAGCAGGAACACGCCGTCGGCGATGCGGGTGAAGCGCTCCACGGGCTACACCCCGACGCCGATCGCGTCGTCGATGCCGGCCTGGTAGTCGCCGACGGAGCCGTCGAGGACGTCGTCGACCGTGACGATCCGGCCCCCGGCGGCGCCGGATTCCATCATGGCGTAGCAGACCGCGATCGCCCGGAGGCCCTCCTCGAGGCCGACCTCCGGCGGGGTGCGGGTCGCGATGGCGTTCCCGAACTCGGCATACTCCACGGCCAGCAGGAGTCGGTCGACGGTCTCGAAGTCGAGGCCGTACGCGGTCGCCCGCGGGCCGCCGAACAGCGCGGCGGTCACGTCGTCGAGCCGGAACCGCGGCACGAGCGGGAGGATCTCCGCGCCCGTATAGGTCCTGGTGCGGTCCAGGGTCAGCACGAGCGGCCGGCCGCTGCGGTCCTTGGGAATCTCCACCGCGCCCGCCGAGCCGTGGACGCTGCGGGCCCAGCTCTCACGGCCGTGCTCGGCGCGGTTCTCGGCGTACTGCCCGACGGCGCCCGAGGCGAAGTTGACCATGGCGAACAGCGCGTCGTCGGCCGTCGCCTCGAACTCGGCGGGCATCGCTGCCTGGGACTCGCCGTACACGCCTCCGGGGTTCGAGGCCGGGGCGCCGCCGGACGCCGCCGGGTTGTAGCGGACCTTCTCGAACAGCCGCATCTGCGCGTAGACGCTGACGACGGGGCCGAGGTAGTACTCCATCATGTCCGTGTAGTGCGTGCCCGCGTCGAAGAGGATGCCGCTCTCGTCCTTCAGGTGACGCCACATCGAGATCGCCATCAGGTTGCCGCCGCCACCTGAGCTCTGGTGGAAGTAGCGCGGCTCGCCGAGGACGCCGCCCTCGATGAGGGCCTTGACGAGTCGATTCGTCGGGTCCCGGCGGAAGTTCTCGGCCACGCTGAGGATCCGATCCGATCCGGCGATGGCGTCCTTCAGCTGCCGGGCGGCCGCGACCGTGAGCCCGACCGGCTTCTCCACCATCACATCGAGGCCGAGGGCGATCGCGTCGGCGGCGAGGCTGTGATGGAACCGGGGCACGGTGGTGATGTCCACCGCCACCGCGCCGAGGCGCTGCGTCGCGTCGAGGTCGGCGCACGGGGCGGGGCGGCGCCCGAGCCGCGCCTGCGCCTCATCGGCCAGGTGGTCGGCGCGAGCGGGGTCGACGTCGCAGACGGCAACGAGGTCGAACGGATTCAGGCCGGCCCGCTCGAGTTCGGACAAGCCGAACAGGTGCCGCGTCCCCATGCCGCCGCAGCCGACGATCGCGACGGGAATCCGTTCCATGCTGCCGCACCTCTCCTGAGTTCTCGATCAACCTCCGCGCGATGCCGCGCGAACCGGTCGGCCTCAGAGGCTAGTTGGCAACAGCTTAATATGTCAATACATATTACCGAGTGACGGGTCAGTTCTCCTCGAGGACGAGATCGATCGCGTAGCCGTCGGACCGGTAGACGTGCTCGGCATGCTCGACCGGCGCGCCGCCCGGCTCGAACGCCGTGCGGCTCAAGGCGATGACGGGGAGCCGGCCGGAGATCTCGAGCAACTCGCTTTCCTCCGCCGTCGGCAGTCGTGCCGAGATGGACTGGTGGGCGACCACGGAGCCGACGCCGTGATCGCGCAGCATCGAGTAGAGGCCGCGTTGCTCGAGTTGTTCGCGCGTGATCGAGTTGAAGCGCGGCGGAAGCCAGTTCTGCATGATGGCCAGTGGCTCGCCATCGGCGAACCGCAGCCGTCGCAGGGCCAGCAACTCCGCGTCCGGATCGAGGTCGAGAGCTGCCGCCGCCTTCGGGTAGCGCTCGTTCGCCCGAGTGAGCACCTTGGTGCTGGGACTGCGGCCCTGAATCGACAGGTCCTCGTACAAGCTTCCCTTGCTCACGCGCCGGTGTACTCGACGACTGGTGACGAACGTGCCGCGCCCTTGCCTGCGCACGAGCAGACCTTGGTCGACGAGGTGGTGGATCGCACGCCGAACCGTCGGGCGAGACAAGCCCAGTCGTTCACTCATGGCGACCTCGTTCTCGAACGGGTCGCCAGGCTGCGCCTGGCCACCTGCGATCGCCGCCGCCAACTGTTCGGCGAGCTGGAAGTACAGCGGAATGGGCGAGGCGCGGTCGAGTGCCACTGGGACAACCGCTTCTCCTGCTGGCATCTTCACCCTGTCCTGACGTTCAACATGTCAACTCAATGTGACAATAGCGGCGAGCCACATGCTGAGACAAGGAGCTCGCCTCGGCGCGCCGGTAGCCGGGCTCGGCAGGCCGGGTCACCGGCACTGCTGGTGGGACTGGAGAAGCTCGGCCACCTCGGCCATCGTGGGCATGGCGGCCGAGCATGCTCGCCTCGAGGTCACGATCGCTCCCGCCGCCGCGGCATGACGCATCGTCTCGCTGAGCGGCCAACCTGCCACGGCGCCCTTGACGAGCAGTCCGCCGAACGCGTCACCGGCTCCCAGTCCGTTGACCGGCCGCACCGGGAACGCGGGCTGCTCGACGAGGAGTTCGCGGGTGGCGGCGAGCGCCCCGGCCGCACCCTGTTTGACAACGGCCAGTCGCGCACCCCTGCTCAGCAGCCGGCGTGCGAGGTCCTCCGGCGTCCCTGTCTCGCCGAGCGCGATCGCCACCTCGCGCAGGTTCCCGATCACGGCATCGACCTGGGACAACACCGGCAGCAGGCGATCGTGCAGGGCGTGCTCGCTCGGCCAGAAGTCCGGCCGGTAGTCGAGGTCCAGGAAGACCTGGTGTGCCGTTGCGATCGCAGCGGACTGCGCGGCGGCCGACTGGGGTGTCGCGAACCCGGAGGCTGTGATCCACAGGACGCGCGACGCGGCCGCGGCGGCCACGAGCTCGGCGACGTCGAGGGCGTCCTCCGGCGGCGGCGTGTCGCGGTAGAAGGTCAGTCCGGGGCTGTGGGGGTTCTCGAGATCGCACACCGCCAGCGTGGTCCGGCGGCCGGGAACGGCCCGGACCCACCGGGTGTCGACGCCGAAGGTCTCGAGCTGGTCGACCACGAAGCCGTGAAAGAGGTCGTCGCCGGTGCGGGTCACCACCGCGCTGCGCAGGCCGGCACGAGCCGCCGCGACCGCGACGTTCGTCGGCGATCCGCCGAGGTACTGGCGGTAGGACTCCACGTTCCTCGGCGCCCGGCCGTCCTCCGCCGGGTAGAGATCGACGACCGCCCTCCCGACCGTGACGACGTCGAACTCGTCGGCCAACTGTTCAGACATAGAAACATATTAACAATCTGATAGCATCACCTCATGAACGTGGCGGATGAGAGCGAGGCGGTCGCCGACGGATCGCCCATGGCAGTGCTGGCGTTCGATCACCGAGAACGTGCGTTCGCCTCAGTGCGCCCCACGGGGATGACGCGCGAGGAGATCGGCCGGTCGAAGGAGCTGATCTTCGAGGCGTTCGAAACCGCCGTGAAGGCCGGGCTCGCCGGGACTCGCCCGGGCATCCTGATCGACGAGGAGTTCGGCGCACCCATCGCGCGGCGCGCGGCCGCGCTCGGTATTCCGGTCTCGATGCCGGTGGAACGGGCCTTCGAGTCGGTGTTCACCTTCGAGTACGGCGGCGACTTTCGGCGGCATCTGCTGGAGTTCCGGCCCGCCTGTGCCAAGGCACTCGTGCACTACCGCACGACAGACTCTCCCGAGACCAAGCAGACACAGCTCACGAGGCTGCGCGAGCTCTCCGAGTTCCTGGCCGAGCAGTCGATCGACTTCATGCTCGAGCTGATCGTCGGTCAGAGCGACGGCGGCGCGGGGGAGATTCCCTCCGTCGACGTCGAAGAGCTGTGTGGATCGATGGCCGAGCTGCAGAACGCGGGCGTGCGGGTGGACCTGTGGAAGGTCGAGGGCATCTCCTCGCACGACGAGGCGGCACGGGTCGCCGCGCAGGCCGTCGTGGCGAATCCACGGGCCACGTGCGTGGTCCTGGGAGCCGGCGCACCCAACGACGTCGTCGGCCATTGGCTCGACGTCGCGGCCGCCACCCCCGGCTTCGGCGGGTTCGCGATCGGGAGGAGCATCTGGGGCGAGCCCGTCGCGTCCTGGCTGGATGGCAGGCTTGCGCGTGAGCAGGCGATCGAGCAGATCGCGTCGACGTACAGGTCGTGCACGCTGCGATACATGGGAGCACGAGTCGGGTGATGCAAGCGTTGCGCAAGACCGGGCCCGGCCCCGGCGACATCGAGCTGCAGGACGTCCCGCGACCCACGGCGGAGCCCGGTCAGGTCGTGGTCGACGTCGCCGCGGCGGGACTGTGCGGGACCGACCTGCACATCCTCGACGGCAGCTACGGTTCGCGGCCCCCGGTCACGCTGGGGCACGAGGTCAGCGGCGAGATCGCCGCCGTCGGTGCCGGAGTCGACCCGGCCCGGATCGGTGAGCGAGTCGCTCTCGAGACCTTCTTCTCGACCTGCGGCGAGTGCCGCGACTGCCGCAGCGGTGCGCCGAACCGCTGCCGCTCGCGCGTGTCGATCGGTTCCGGCGCCGATGGCGGGTTCGCGGAGCAGGTCGTCGTGCCCGCCCGCAACGCCCGCCGGCTGCCGGCGCACGTGTCGTCGGCGGCGGGTGCGCTCAGCGAGCCGCTGGCGTGCGTGTGCCGGTCGCTGTTCCATCCGACGCCGGCCGTGCGGGCGGGCGATCGTGTCCTCGTCATCGGGCCGGGAGCGATCGGGCTGCTCGCGGCGCAGGTCGCCCGGGTCTCCGGCGGCGAGCCGACCGTGCTCGGGACACCGGCCGACGCCGAACGACTGGAGGTCTCCAGGGCGCTGGGGTTCACGATCGCCGCCGACCCGGCGGACGCGCCTGACGACGTCGACGTCGTCCTGGAGTGCTCCGGCTCGGCCGCCGGTATGGCCTTGGGGATCGAGCGTGTCCGCAGAGGCGGCCGGTACGTCCAGATCGGCCAGCGGGGCGACGCGGTTCCCGTCGACCTCGCCCTGGTCTCCTTCCACGAGCTCGTCATCACCGGCGGATTCGCCAGCACGGCCGACTCCTGGGATCGCGCGATGCGGCTACTCGACCAGCAGCTCGTCGACCTCGAGCCGCTGGTCAGCCGCAGGTACCCCCTGCGCGACTGGCAGGCGGCGTTCGACGCGGTGCGGACGAGCGCGGGCGTCAAGCAGCTTCTCTGCCCCGAGGGGACGCCATGAAGCTCGGCTACAACACCTGGTCGACGCCGAACCTGCCGTTCGACCAGGTCGTGCGGATTCTGTCGCGCATCGGGTACGACAGCGTGGAGGTCACGGTCTGCGAAGGGTGGCCCACCGACGCGCTCACCGCCACCGACGACGACGCCGGACGCTGGCGGGCGGCCGCTGACGCCGCCGGCCTCGAGATCTCCAGTGTCACCGCGAACGCACCGCTGGTCTGCGATGAGGACACGTGGGCCGGCAGCCGCCGCCGGCTCATCCGCTCGTTCGAGGTGGCCGCCGTCCTCGGCGGGGGCGGGGCGCTGCCGGTCAGCCTGGGCGCGCACAAGCCCAAGGCGCCGTTGTTGGGCGGCAACCCGCCGCCGATCATCGCCCAGAACACCTGGGAGGCGGACCGGCCGCTCATCGTCGACCGCTTCGGAGACCTCGTCGAACAGGCCGTCGCCGCCGGCTGCACCGTGGCGCTCGAACCCCATGCGGGCGCCGTCGTATCGACGCCGGAGCAGGCGATCGCGGTTCTGTCCGACGTCGGTTCGCCGGCGCTCGGGCTCAACCTCGACATCTCCCACTTCGCGGTGCGCCACTTCGACGTGGCCGACGTCGTGGCGTCACTGCTGCCGCACGCCGTCGTGGTCGAGGTCAAGGACCACCGGCACACCGACGACGGGTTCGACTTCCTCATCCCGGGGGAGGGTGAGTTCGACTACCCCGCCTTCCTGGGGCTGCTCCACCGGGGCGGCTACCGCGGAACGGTCTCGGTCGAGATCAGCGTCCGCCGTCAGGCGCTGCCGGACTTCGACGAGGTGAAGGCGGCCGAGTCGTCGTACCGGACCTTGGCGGCCGCCGCACAGCGGGCCGGGATCGTCCGGGATCCACGCGGAGGGCGCTCATGAGCGACGACGTGCGTGTCGGGGTCATCGGCCTCGGCAGGTTCGGCACCTTTCACGCCGAGGCCGCCGCAGCCCTGCCCGGCGTCCAGGTGGCCGGACTGTGCTCCCGGACCTTGGCGCGAGCGGAGGAACTGGCCCGGCGGTTTCCCGACGCGACGGCGTACGACTCCGCCGAGCGCATGCTCGCCGAGGCCGACCTGGACGCCGTCCTCATCGCCACCCCGCACAAGCAGCACTTCGAGCCCGCGATGCGGGCCATCGGCGCCGGCGTCGCCGCGCTGGTCGAGAAGCCGCTGACGACATCGCTCACCGAGGCCCATGAACTCGTCGTGGCGGCCGACGAGGCCGGGGTGGCACTCGGGACGGTCTTCCAGCGCCGGTTCGTCCCGGCCGTGGAGCGCATGCATCGCGCGATCGCCGAAGGACGCCTCGGTCGTGTCGTCGCGGCCGAGTGCCTGGCGCACCTCGGGCGCGACCGCGGCTACTACGAGCAGGACGACTGGCGAGGCTCGTGGGCCGGAGAGGGCGGCGGTGTGCTGCTCACCATGGCCGTCCACTACATCGACATGATGAACTGGATGCTCGGCACCCCGACGTCGGTCTACGGACGCTGGGCGACGCTGAAGCACACCGACTACATCGACGTCGAGGACGTCGCGGGCGCGGTCGTCACCTACGAGAGCGGCGCGATCGCGACGGTCCAGGCGATGACGACGTTCGAGAACGGGTTCGCCTCCCGGCCCAGCCCCACGGTCGGCTACCGCGCGCCCGGCTTCCGGCTGGCGGTACACGGCACGACAGGCCACAGCGTGGGCGTCGAGGAGAATCCCGAGCTCGCGCAGGCCGTCACCGGCCTGTGGACGTTCGACGGAGAGGAACAGCACGTGAAGGGTTGGCGTGAGGAGGAAGGCGGACGCCCCAGCGTGCCCGAGTTCCATGGTCGCCAGATCGCCGAGTTCCTGGACGCCGTGCGTGAGCGCCGATCCCCGGCCGTCACCGGTCAGGACGGACTCGCGGCGCTCGAGGTGGTCAAGGGCGTCTACCTGGCGCAGGCACGTCGGGCCCCCGTGCTGCTGCCGATGTCCGATGACGACCGCCGCGCCGCCGACGCGCTGACCGAAGGCGTCGCGTGAGCGCCGGCGCCCGGGTCGCCCTCGTCACCGGCGGCGCCACGGGGATCGGCCGCGCGACGTGCCTGGAGCTCGCGCGGCGCGGCATCGCGGAGATCCATATCGGGTACTCACGATCGCGCCAAGCGGCCGAGGATCTCGCCATCGAGCTGCGCGCCCTGGGTGCCGCCGGGTACCCGCTTCACGTCGAGGTGTCCGACCGGGACGCCGTCGACCGCGCCGCGGCGCACCTGTTGGAGACCAGCGGCGGCCTCGATGTGCTGGTGAACAGCGCGGGCACGACCACGAAGATCGACTTCGCCGACCTCGACGCGGTGACGCCGGAGCTCTGGGACGAGTTGCTCGGCGTCAATCTGCTGGGCGCGTTCTGGGTCTGCCAGGCGTTCGCGGAGTCGCTCAAAGAGCGTGGCGGCTCGATCGTCAACGTCACCTCGATCTCGGCGACCCGCGTCGTCGGCAGCTCGTTGCCGTACAGCGTGAGCAAGGCGGCGCTGGCGCAGCTGACCCGAGCACTGGCCGTCGCCCTCGCTCCCACCGTACGTGTCAACGCCGTCGCACCCGGAACCGTGATCTCGGGTTGGCACGAGCGGCTCATCGGCGCCGAGAACGCCCGGAGGAACTTCGAGGCCGAGGCCGGCCAGGTACCCCTGGGGCGGCTCGCCGATGCCGCGGACATCGGCGAGGCCATCGCGACCGTCGCGCTCGACCTGCCCTTCGTCACGGGGGAGGAGATCCTCGTCGACGGCGGCAAGGCGCTGCGCTACTGATCCGGCCGTCGCCATCAGCACGTGGATGCGCGGCGGTGGCGTTCCATTTCCAGGGCGTTATGGACGATGCGACGAGAGGCGATCTGGCGATCAGACGACGAAGGCGCTCGTTGCGGATGGGTCGGTCGTCGCCGGCTGTCACCGTGTGTGGTCGCAGCGCATCTGCGATGGCCTGACGTAAGCACCGCGGCGCGCGGATTCGAGGATGGCTTCGACGGCGGCTACCGCGGCGACGGCCGGGCCGGGTGGTGCGGGGTTCTCGCCCTGGCCGGCGATGAGGTCGACGAAGCGGCGGGCCGGTTCGCCGGCCCGGTATGGCGGCTCGTGCTGGCTGTGCTCGCGTGCGACGCGCGTGCCGTCGGCCCGGAAGAGGACGGCCTCGCCCCGGAACAGGTCGTGGTCGATCGCGCCGTCGGCGCCCAGGTAGCGGATGTGCTGGCGCACTGGGACGCCGTCGGGTGTGCGTCCGCTGGAGCAGGCCGTCGCTGTCGCGCCGCCGGACAGGCGCAGGATCGCGGCGTCGTCGACGTCGACCCCGTGGCCGTGGCCCTCGGTGAAGGCGGCGACGGTGGTGATCTCCTCGCCCGTCACCCAGCAGAGCATGCCGAGGGCGTGGGTGAGCTGCGTGCGGGCCTGACCGCCGCCGTGCTCGGCGCCGTAGGTTCCGCCGCTGTACAACCGTGCGGCCCGGGACGAGTACTCGACGGTCACCTGCAGCAGCGGGCCGATGCGGTGCCGGACGGCGTCGCGGACGAACGCGGCCACGTCCTCGAACTGGTGCGTGTACCCGACGACGAGGTGCACGCCGGCGTCGTCGGCGGCCCGCGCCATGGCGGCGGCGTCGGCGAATGACAGCGCCAGTGGCTTCTCCACCAGCACGTGGAGACCGCGGGCGAGGCAGGCCATGACCACTGAATGATGGGTGTCGTGGGGCGTCGCGACGACCACGGCGTCGACATCGGCGAGCAGCACCGCGAGGTCCGGGTACGACGTCGTGCCGAATGCGGCCGCGGCCTCGGCGGCGCGGTCCGGGTCCCGATCGACGACGCCGGTGAGCCGGGCGCCCGGATGCCCGGCCAGGGCGGGCAGGTGGTGCGACGTCGCCCACCAACCGGCGCCGACGACACCGACCCGAACCGGCGCCGGGCTCACGACGTTCCCATGGCGAAGCCGATCGCCGCGGGGTCGACACCCACGCCGGGATCGGATGACGGCCGGGGCACCGTGGGCTGTCGGGCGACACCCGCCATGACCTCGGCCAGGGCGCCTGGCGGCGCCGCGGCGAGCAGGTGCAGGGCCCACGGCTGGGTGCCGGAGGCGTGCGGAGCGAAGACGACTCCGTGCTCGGCGGCCAACTCGGCGAGGGTGCGCGCGACCGTGAGCCCGCCGCACCAGGTGACGTCGCACTGCAGGACGTCGACGGCGCGCGCGGTGATGAGGGCGGCGCCGGCACGCAGGCCGAAGGTGTGCTCGCCGCCCGCGATGCGCACGGGCCCGCACCGGGCCCGCAGCTCGGCGTGGCCGGCGACGTCGTCGGGCGCGAGCGGCTCCTCGATCCAGTCCAGCCCGTGCGGCGCGGCCGCGGCCGCGAACCGGGTGGCATACGGCACGTCCCAGGACATGAAGCAGTCGACCGACACACCGACGCCGGCGGGCAGTGCGGACCGGACCTCGGCCACGCGCTCGACGTTGCGGCCGAACCCCGCAGCGCCGTCGGCCGGGCCGTAGGCCATCGGCACCTTGACCGTGTGAGCGCCGTCGAGCAACTCCGGTTCCAGTCCGGCGGCGGCAGCGGGGTCGGCACAGGTCACGTAGTACGGCAGCGGGCCGTCGCGGCCGCCGAGCAAGCGGAACAGCGGGAGGCCGGCCGCGCGGGCGGCGAGATCCCACAGCGCGAGCTCACAGGCTCCCACTGCCATCTCGGTGGTACCGCCCGCGGCGTACGGTGCCGCAGCACGGCGCAGGATGGCGACTGTGCGGGACGGCTCGAGGGCCGGAGTCCCGACGAGCAGGCCGGCGAGGTGGCGGGCTATGAGCGCCTCGGCCACCATGCCGCCGCGGGTCTGTCCGATGCCGTACAGGGCGGGGTCGTCGGTGCGGATCAGGACCCACACGAGATCCGCGCCGGGGCCGCGCCACGTCGACCGCTGCTCGGCGTGCTCAGGGAACCAGCCCAGCGGCGTGGAGATGCGCTGCCGGTCCAGCCAGGCCGGCGACGAGAAGGGCGCCACGCGCGTCTCGACGGCGGTGACCAGCGGCCCGGGATGGAGTCCCATCAGCCCCTCACCCCGCTGGCGAAGCCCGGGATGATGTGCATCCGCAAGAGGAAGTACACGGCGAGGAAGGGTCCGATGCGTGTCTGATGACGGGACATGATGCTCCTCGAAGCGTTCGACGACTCGGGGGGCCGGCGGCCGGGACTGCTCAGCCGTCCGTCGTCGGCGATGTCCCGTGCGGGGCGAACGCGATGATGATCTTGGAGGCGTCGTCGTCGCCGGCGGCCAGACCGCGGAACTGGTCGGCCGCCTCGTCCACCGGGGCGACGCGCGAGACGAGCCGGGCCAGGAGGTCGTCGTGGGCGCCCGCCCACGCTGCCGTCTCCGCGAACTCTCCGTGGGTGTAGCAGAAGGCGCCAACGAGCGCGCGCTCCTCGGTGGACAGCCCGTATGCCGCGACCTCGAGGTGCGGCGAGCCCATCCCGACGAGCACACACCGGCCGCCCCGGGCGCACGCGTCGATGGCGCCAGTGACCGAGCGCCCGGTCCCCACGGCGTCGATCACGACCGGAACGCCGGCACCCGCGGTGAGATCGCGCGCCGCGGCGACCACGTCGTCCGACCGTGGATCGAGCGGCTGGGCGCCCAGATCCGCCGCGAGCTTCCGGCGGGCGTCCTGCGGCTCACTGACCAGCACGGTGTCCGCGCCGAGCCGGTGGGCGGCGAGGACGGCGGCCTGACCGATCGGCCCGGCACCGATGACGAGGACGACATCGCCCGCGCGCACCCCGCCGCGGTTGGCGGCGTGCATCCCCACCGCCAGCGGCTCGACCAGCGCGCCGTGCTCCACGGCCGCCTGCGTGGACCATGGCACGAGGTTGTCCGCCGGCGCCACCATGAAGTCGGCGAACGCGCTGCTGATGGTGGGGTCGACACCGATGACGCGGCGCCGCGGGCAGAGGTGGGCATCGCCGGCGGCGCACGCCTGGCACTCCCGGCACGCCAGCAGCGGGTTGACCGTGACGGCGCTGCCCGGGGTCGGCGCACCGTCGGGCACCGGGCCGCCGTACTCGACGACATGGCCGACCGTCTCGTGTCCCATCACTTGGCCGGGGTGCCGGCGCTGGTTCTCGCCGGTGTATCCGTGCAGGTCCGATCCGCAGATGCCGGTGGCCGCGATCGCCACCAACGCCTCACCCGGCCCGGGCCGCGGCGCCGGACGCCGCTGCACGGTCAGCTGCCCGTAGTCCTCGAGTACCAGCGCTCGCATGGTCGCAGGGACCGTGTTCGCGGTCGTCATGTCGGATACCCTTCTCCTGGGATGCGGCGATTGGCGATGAGCTCGCGGTACCACGCGGCGGAGTCCTTCGGCGTGCGCTCGAGCGTCTGGTAGTCGACGTGGACGATCCCGAATCGTTTCGCGTATCCCCGGGCCCACTCGAAGTTGTCGAGGAGAGACCACACCTGATAGCCACGGACATCGACGCCGCGAGCCATCGCACGGTGCACCGCTACGAGATGCCGGCGCAGGTAGTCGATGCGTTCGGCGTCGGCGACCCTGGATCGGCCGGCCGCGTCGACGGTGAGGACGTCGTCGTACGCCGCACCGTTCTCGGTGATCATCAGTGGCAGCCCCGGATAGCGGTGCGCGACCGACACGAGCAGCTCCTCGAGCCCGGACGGGTCGATGGCCCACCCCATGGCGGTGTACGGCCCCGGCTGCGGCACGAACTCGACCTCGTCGGCGCTCACCCAAGGGGAGGCGTCGTCGTCGGTCGTGTCGTCCGCCGCGCCGTCCCAGGCTCGATGGCCGAGGCCGGTGCCGGTGCGCAGCCGAACCCGGCTGGTGGAGTAGTAGTTGATCCCCAGCACGTCCAGCGGCTGGTTGATCAGTGCTTCGTCGCCGTCCCGGACGAAGGCCCAGTCGGTCACGCCGGCGGTGTCTGCCATGACGTCGGAGGGATACCGGCCGTGGAGCATCGGTTCGAGGAAGATCCGGTTCGCCAGTCCGTCGATGCGCCGGACCGCTTCGGCGTCGCCGCGGACGACCTGGAGGTTGAGGGTGACGGAGACGCGAGTGCGGGCGCCGGCGACATCGCGGAGCGCTCGAGCGGCCAGGCCGTGGGCGAGGTTCAGGTGATGTGTCGCGGCCAGTGCTGCCGCGGGCTCTCGGCGCCCGGGTGCGTGGGCTCCGGCGGCATAGCCGAGGAACGCCGAGCACCAGGGCTCGTTGAGGGTCGTCCACGTGTCGATCCGGTCTCCGAGGCGGCTTCCCACGTGTCCGGCGTATTCCTCGAACGCGTAGGCGGTGTCGCGCCGTGCCCAGCCGCCGTCGTCTTCCAGCGCCTGTGGAAGGTCCCAGTGGTACAAGGTGGCGATCGGCCGGATGCCGCGCTCGAGCAGGCCGTCGACCAGGCGGTCGTAGAAGGCGAGGCTCGCCCCGTTGACCCGTCCGGTGCCGGTGGGCAGCACCCGCGGCCAGGCGATGGAGAAGCGGTACGCCTGGAGACCCAAGCTGGTCATGAGGTCCAGGTCCTGCTCGACTCGGTGGTAGTGGTCGGCCGCGACGTCGCCGGTATCGCCGTTGACGACTGCGCCCGGTGTGTGCGAGAACGTGTCCCAGATCGACGGGCCTCGCCCGTCTTCGCGGACGGCGCCTTCGATCTGATACGCCGCGGTGGCGGACCCGAACACGAAGTCGGCCGGAAAGGCGAGCCCGTATTCACGGTAGTCGTCGGCCGTGGTCCGTTCCGTCGCTGTCTGCCTCATCGGCTCAATGCCTCCTCGTGGTATTGCTCGTCGTCACTGCGGGATCCGGCCGAGGCGGCCCAGGCCTCGACGTCATCGGAGCTCAGCCGGCCGTCGGCGATCAGGAGCTGGAACGATCTCGTCAACGGGGCGGCCCGACGGACGACACGGGGCCGGTCCCAGGCCAAGGCGGCGCCGACGGCCGGATAATCGCGATGGCGCACGAACCACGGATCGCCGTGGGCGTCACGTGCACGAAAGACCACCGTGGCCGGCCGGCCGGCGAATCGGCCCGACCACAACAGCCAGTCCGATCGTCGCCCGTGGACCGCGTCCTCGCCCGTCGCACCGTCCCGGTTCCGGATGAGGACGTCGTCGCAGGCCGGGAAGCGCCAGAAGAACCCGCCATAGCCCGCGCCGGGTCTGCCGCTCGCGCCGGGCGAAGCGAGCCTGGCCGAAGGCGCCGCCGGCGTCAGAGTGAACTCGAATGTCAGCTGCCATCCCAATGCCTCGACGGGACACCAGGACAGGAGGCGGCTCTCATACAGCAGCACCGATTCCGACGCACGCCATTCGAGCCGCTGCGCCAGCCGGCCCGGTCCGATCTCGATGCCGGCGGTGAACACGCGGCCGTGGTTGTTCTGCCACACGTAGCCGGCAGGACGCCGGTAGGTGCGGCCGCCCCAGAAGTTCGCACCGTCGACGTCCGTTATGCCCACGCTCACCCCGACGTGCCAGTCGTGGTCAGCGGGATGAGCGGTGCTCAGCAGCACGCCGCCCAGGGTGCGGACACGGTCGAGGAACGGTCTCGGGCTGGATGCCGGGGCGGCTCCCATGCCGTCGAGGAGGTGGGCCACGTGCTGTCCGGCGATCCGGAGGGTGGCCAGCCGGCTGTCGGCGCGTGGAGCGGCCCATGGCGCGCCCAGTTCCCGGAAGGTCGCGTGCCGCCTGGCTGCCACGGTGGCGAGGCCGACGATGCCGGGCGGCACGGGCACGCCGTCGTTGGTCCGCGCCGCGTCGACGGCGATCGGCGGTGGCGCCGTGCGCACCGCCTCCATCACGGCCATGAACGCGCCGGTGGCCTCCAGCGGGGCGACCAGCGCGGTGCCGTGCTCGCGGTGGTCGAGCAGGTTGCCGAGCAAGTCGGTTCGGCCGCAGAGTCGCGTGCCGCGCGAGGTCACGACGCGGTCGCTGGTGTAGTCGAACTCGGCGTCGCCGCCGGGACCTGACACCGTCACCACGGGTGGGCGCTGCTCGGGGGCGCACAGCGTGAGGGCGCAGGTGACCACGGCCCCGCCCGCGGTGCGGATGCGTACCACGGACGTGTCGTCGGCCTCGATGTCGTTAGCACGATACTGGTCGAGATCGATCGTGCCGATATCGTCGACGCCGCGTGCCCCGGCGATGCGCAACGCCGTCACGACGGCGTGCGCCAGCGGGTTCGTCACGACACCGTCGACCACATCCACGCCGGCCAGCCGCCGCCGGCCGGCCCACTCCGACCGCCGCCAATAGGACCGGTCGCGCCGCCACAGCCCGACCGCGCCGACAGCCGTAACCGGGCCGAGACCGAACGCGTCGCGGTCGAACTCCGCCAGGGCGTGCGATCCCAAGCTCTGGAAGCCGACCTGCACGGCCCGTCTCTCCGCACGGGCGAGTTCGCGAATCCGGTGGAAGTCGGCCAGCCGGGCGAACGGCGGCTTCTCCAGCAGCAGGTCGGCGCCGGCCAGCAGCGCCCGTTCGGCCAGCGCGGCGTGGGTGTGAATCGGGGTGGCGACCACGACCACGTCGATGTCTGGCGTGGCGTCGAGCAGGCTCGCCAGGTCGGCGTGCACCGCCGTCCCCGGTGGCAGGCCCGCGCCGGGCGGGACGGGGTCGGCGACGGCGACGAGGTCGACGCGGTCCCGGGCGGCCAGCAGGCGCCTCAGGTGGAGAGCGCCGTACCCGTGGACGCCCGCGAGGGCGACACGCGGCCGGCTCACGCCCACGCCACCGAGAGCGTCCCAGTGACCCGCTCGAGTAGGTGCCAGCCTCGGTCGTCGACGCGGGGCTGAACCGTTCGGCCACCGACGGAGAACCGGGCGTCGACACTGCGCGGCAGCACGACGCCGAGCCTCGCCTCGACCAGCCCGGTCACCTGCAGAGCCCGCCGCATCCCGTACGGGAACGGGGCGGCCTCGCGGCATGACAGCACACCTGCCGCCTCCTGGTCGACGAAAACCCGGGCCTCGCCGTGGTACGACCGGCCGAACTGGTACTCCGCGATGCCGGACTCATACCAGGCGTCGTGGTGGGTGAGCAGCGGCGCGCCCATGGGCAGGCGCAGCCGGACGCGGGTCGTCGTGTCGGCCAAGTAGCCGCTGAGCCAGTAGGCGCCGGCGTGCCGGTGCCACGACTGCACAGCGGTCCGCGACCGCGCGGTGCGGCGCCAGAAGCCCAATCGGTAGCCGAAGACTGAGGTCAGGCTGCGTATCAGTGCTCCGGGGTCGACGTAATTGGCGGGGTCGAGCGGGACCGGACTGGGGAGGCCGTTGTGGTCGACCGCAGCCTCTGTGAACGGCGCAGATCCGCGTATCCACGCGACCCGGGCCGTGCCGCGCAGGGTCGCCGCAGCCGCGTACACGCGCGAGGTCGTGCCGTCGGACACCGAGGCCAGGACGTCGGTGCCCGGCGGGCGGCCGGTGAGTATGGTCGTGACGGGTCCGCCGGACACTACGGCCGCATGGTGCAGTGACACGGGGGCACCCCCGCTGTCGATGTGATCGGCCGGCAGTTCCGTGGTCAGACTGAGATCACCATCGACGCCCTCGGCTTCCGTGAGCCCGAGCATCGCGGCGAATCGTGTCCCTGCGCGCCTCAGCGGGCCATAGGCCAGGACGCTGACCTCAGCCGCGACCAGGGCGTCCCAGCACTCGTCGGTGAGGGCACGGGTCGGCGCAACGAGCACGCGGTCGTTGAGCGCACCATGGCGCAGGGCGGCCGCAAGATTCGACGTCGACACGACTGTGTTCAGCGGCAGGCCGGCGTTGATCGCCGCGGTGACGTACCAATCCTCGGAGAACGGCTCCGCGACTGTGCGGGGGTCCGTGCGAAGATCGTGGTGGTACTCCGTGAAGGGGTAGAGCCAGACGAACGGCCCGGCGGCGTCCGGCGGTGTCTCCAGTGCCTCCAGGACATGGGTGGCCACCTCCCGCCCGGTGCGCGGGTCGAGCTCCCCGGACTCCGTGTCCACCGTGAGGAACTGAACGTCGCCCGCCGTGCTCACCTGGCCGTTGGCATCGATGCGTGCCACGCTCAGCGGCAGATGGATGTCGAATGGCTCGCGCCGATAGAAGTCGCGCCAGGGGTTTTGCCAAAACCACGGGTCGTTGACGTAGTACCGGAACATGAATCCACTGGTCGGGACCTCGGCTATGCGTGAGAGGTAACCCGACATCTCGATCCCGAAGTCGTCGTTCAGCGGTCCCCACGGCGAGTTGGGCGGTGGGTTACGGAACCTCCCGATCCGGTAGATCTCGTCGGCCGGGACCGCGTCGCCGCCGATGTCGATCCCGACAGTGAAGTTCGTGCCGCGGACCTCGATCGGATGGCGGCATTCGGTCGTGAGGTCACGCCAGAAGCCGAGCATGTCGTCGCGAACGGCGGCCGCACGTTCGGAGCGGAACCGGTGTCCGTCGAAGACGGCTCCGAGCGGGGTCCATGGGAAGGCACTGAATCCGAAACCGTTGGACAGCCACAGGTAGTCGAACCCCATGGCCTCGAGATAGGCGCTGCTCTGCCTCCCGAGAAAGGTGCCGAAGGACGTCCCGGCGGCGATACCGCGCGGGAACCCGGCGTAGCCGCGTGTGTCCGGTTCGAGGACGGACGCCGCGTTCACCATCTGGATCATCGGAGCGAGCCCGTCGTCGCTCGCCCGGCCGAGGATCTCCGGGTGACGGCGGTACTTGAAGTCGGAACGAGCGAACTCGGGGCCGGCATCGAAGGTGGCGCCGACGGTCAGCGGGCGGCCGGTGAGGCGGGCGCCCACTGCCTTGACGGTGCGGACCACGCGCCTGACGTCGGCATACGTCAGTGCCGGGACGTCGGCCCGATAGGGGACCGCCGCGCGGTCCTCGGTGACGTTGTGCCCGTAGGGCCTCGCCTCGGTGTTGTTGAAGCCCACCGTGCTGGCCCAGTCGATCGCCCTCCCGGGGTCACCGTCCCACTCGAGGATCTCGCTGCCGTCGGCCACCCACAACAGGACGGCGACGGAGTCGGCGGCGTCGATCAACGGCTCCCACTGCCGGAAGACGGTGGCGCACGTCTCGTCCAGATCGTGCTGCTTCCAGCTGGGGAACGGCTTGAGCGACAGCTCCAGTCCCATGCGGCTGATCGGACGTGAGCCGCCCGAGCCGCGGTCGCGACGACATGCCACTGCAGCCTCCTGGTCCCTCGATCTGCGACGCGCGGGGGACGCTAGCATTTGATGGAAGGTTCCATCAAGCGCAAACGTCTGCCGGCCGAGCTCGGCGGGCATCCTTGGAGGTCATCGATGGACCGTTCCATCGAGGTGCACCGGTTCGCCGCGCCCAGCGGACAGCTCGTGCGGTTCCAGGCGCGCCGGCGAACGCCGCGCGACGCGCCGCTGGCGATATTCCTGCACGGCCGCAACGGCACGGTGGACGACCGCGCCGACACTGCGTGGCTGACTGAGCTCAACGAGGACGGCTGGGTCGTTGCCGGTGGCCAGCTGTACGGCAACCACTGGGGCGGGCCCCGGAGCGCCGCCGGGCTGTCGGAGCTCCTCGCCACCGCCGGTCGATTCACGACGGCGCCGGTGGTACTCCTCATCGGCGGCAGCATGGGCGCGCTCGCGGCGCTGAACTGGATCCGGTTCGGGGATCGCCCCGTGACCGGGGCATACCTGGTGCAGCCGTGTTGCAGCTTGAGTGACCGCTGGGACAACGATTCGGATCACCGGGCCGAGATCGACATCGCCTATGCCGGCGACGATCCGCGCCCGTGGGATCCGATGCACGCCGATGCCGGCGAGTTCTCCGCCGCCGTGCGCTACCGGTTCGTGTCGTCCCCGGGTGACTCCCTCATCCGGCCCGAAGCCCACGCCGCGCCGATGGCCGATCGGCTGGCGTCGATCACTCCGCGGGAGATCTCGACCCTGCACGTGTCAGGCGGCCACGGCGACCCGTCGCACTTCGACGCCGCCGATCTGGCGGCCTTCGCCGGGCGGTGCCTCGTAGGCGTCGGTGCCCGCCCGCGCTGACGCGGGCCACGCCGGCAGCCCTTGTCGTCTCACGTTGTCTGGTATAACGTTCCATCACTCAAACGTTCCATCACCGAAAGGCACTGGTCACATGACGCCTCGCATCCTGCTTCGTGCGTCCTGGCAGACGGCGAACATCGGCGACGTCGCACACGCGCCGGGCGGGATCCAGGCCATCCAAAGAGCCGCGCCGGATGCCGAGATCGTCCTCTGGCCGGTCTGGCTCGACGAACGAGAGCGTGCGATGCTCGCCGCCCACCTGCCGGAGGTGACCATCGTCGAAGGCGGAATCGACGCCGGCGGGTGCCCCGACTCCGCGGCGCTGCAGGCCGAGTTCGACGCCGCGGACCTGCTCGTCCACGGGTCCGGTCCCAGCCCTCTTCGCGCCGGCGACGTTCGCGCCTGGCGCACAGTCACCGGCAAGCCGTATGGCTTCCTCGGCGTCACGTTCGACCCGTTCGACCCGCCGCAGCAGGCGACTCTGCCTGAGCTGGAGCTGATGATCGGCCAGTTGCCGCCTGTCTATCTCGACGCCGGCCTGCGCGACCTTCTCGATCACGCCGCGTTCGTGTACTGCCGCGACTCGTTGTCGCTGGCGTACCTCCGCGCTCAGGGCGTCCGGTCAGACGTGTTGGAGCTCGGGCCCGACGCGACATTCGCCTGCGATGTCGTCGACCACGAGGCCGCGGCCGCCACCATGGCCGAGTTCGGCCTGGCCGAGGGGCGGTTCGCGTGCGTGATCCCGGCCGTCCGATGGACGCCGTACTACCGGCTGCGCGGGTTCGCGCCCGGTCAGGAGCATTGGCGCCGCGACGCGGTCAACGCCCTCTACACCGAGGCGGACATGGCACCGCTGCGCGAGGGCATCGTGGCCTGGGTCCGGCGTACAGGATGCCCGGTGCTGATCGTGCCGGAGATGGTCCATGAGGTCGAGCTGGGGTTGCGCTACCTCGCATCCGGATATCCGGACGACGTCCAGCCCTTCGTGCACCACCTGCCGAGATTCTGGCCACTCGAGGAGGCGGCGGGCGTCTATGCGAGGGCCGCTGCCGTGTTCGGCCACGAGTGCCACTCGCCGATCATCGCCTCGTCGTACGGGACACCGGGGCTGTACGTGCGGGAACCGTGCGACACGGTCAAGGGGCGAATGTACGCCGACCTCGGCCTCCCGCACGCACAGGTGGAGGTCACCGATGGCGCCGCGGCTGTCGTCGGCTGGGTCGAGCGCGTGATCGACGACCCCGCCGGCATGCGCGCCGTCACTCGTGCGGGCAACGAACGCGCGCGTGCGCTCCTGAGTGAGGCGGCCACCGTGGTCACGAAGGCGGCGGAGGACGGAGCCGTGTCGTGGCGGCGGTAGCGCCGGAGCGAACGCGGCTCGCCACCGCGGCCGGCGCGCCCACTCGCCGGCGCCGCCGCCGGAACTGGACGCTCGCCGTGTTCGCGATGCCGGGCCTCGCGGTCGTCCTCGCGTTCCACTACTACCCCCTGGTCGGCAACGTCATCGCGTTCAAGGACTACCTGCCGTTCGTCGGGATCTGGGACTCGCCGTGGGTGGGGTGGGACAACTTCGGCGTCATCGTCGACGGCGACGCGCGGTTCTGGAACGCGGTCTCGAACACGCTCGTGATCACGGCCGTGCAAACCGTGTTCGTCTTCCCGCTGCCGATCGTGCTGGCCCTTCTGCTGAACTCATTGCTCTCGGAACGGCTCAAGCGGATCGTCCAGTCGATCACCTACCTGCCGCACTTCCTCTCCTGGGTGATCATCGTCGCCATCTTCCAGACGGTCTTCGGGGGCGCGGGGTCGATCAGTGCCTTCCTCCGGCAGCACGGGTACGACGGGCTGAACATCATCGGCAACGCCGACGCGTTCATCGCGTTGATCACCGCGCAGGTCATGTGGAAGGACACCGGCTGGGCGGCGATCCTGTTCCTGGCCGCGCTCTCTCAGATCGACACCGAGCTCTACGAGGCCTCGGCGGTCGACGGCGCCGGCCGCTGGCGGCAGATGTGGCACGTCACCCTGCCCGGGCTGCGAGGCATCATCGTCCTGCTCTTCATTCTGCAGCTCGGAAGCTCCCTGACGGTGGGATTCGAGCAGCTCATCCTGCAGCAGCCGGCCGTCGGGCTACGCGCCTCGGAAGTCCTCGACACCTACGTCTACAACCAGGGCGTGGTCGGCGGCAACTGGGGCGAAGCCACCGCCGTCGGTCTCGTCAAGGGCCTCATCGGCGTCGTCCTCGTTCTGGGTGCCAACAAGATCGCCCACTGGCTCGGAGAGGCTGGGGTGTACCGCAGATGAACTCGATCACCATCGGCCGCGGGCACCGGAAGCCCGGCCCGCGGCGAGGAACGGGCATCCGCAACGGCCAGGTTCCTCCGCACCCGCTGATGCGTGCGGTCAAGGGCGTGGTGCTCACGCTCGTCTGCCTCGCGATCATCCTGCCGTTCGTCGGCATCGTGTCCACCTCCGTGGCCCCGAGCGACCAGGTGACGCAGGCCGGGGGGTTCGTGTTCTGGCCGGACAGCGTCGACTTCTCCGCGTACGACACGATCTTCGCCGGCGGCGTCGTCACCAGAGCCCTGCAGGTCAGCGTGTTCGTCACCGTGGTCGGCACGGCGCTCGCCCTCACGGCGACCGCACTGCTCGCCTACGCATTGGCGCGGCCAGGCATGCCGGGACGGTCGATCGCGCTCATCCTCGTGCTGCTCACCCTGCTGTTCCACCCGGGCATGATCCCGACGTACCTGGCGGTGAAGGACTTCGGACTGCTGGACACCGTCTGGGCCATGATCGTCCCCACGATGGTCAGCGGCTTCAACGTCATCGTGATGCGGGCGTTCTTCATGGCCATCCCCGCCGAGCTGACCGACGCCGCCACCATCGACGGAGCTGGGGAGTGGCAGATCTTCCGGCGTATCGTCCTGCCGCTGTCGAAGGCGATCCTCGCCGTCATCGGGCTGTTCTACGCCGTCGGGTACTGGAACTCCTTCTTCACCGCCTTGTTGTACCTGCGCGACTCCAGCCTGTGGCCGCTCCAGCTCATCCTGCGGACATACGTCGTCAACGACACGCCGCTCGCCCAGGCGGACCTGAACGTCGAGGTCATCCCGGCGCAAGGCTCGATCCAGATGGCCGTGCTGGTCATCTCCGTCGTCCCGATCGTGCTCGTCTACCCGTTCCTGCAGAAGCACTTCGCGAAAGGCGTGCTCACCGGAGCCGTCAAGGGCTGAACCACATCACGTCGTCTCAAAGGAGAGTCATGTCCACAGCTCGTTCCATCAGCCGGCGCTCGTTGCTCCTCGGTGGCGCCGGGCTGACCCTCGGCATCGGCGTCCTCGCCGCCTGCTCGACCGGCACGCCCGGCAGCACCCGGCCAACCTCCGGCGGCGCAGGCAGCACCGATTTCGACTTGCCGGTCCACCGCCCATTCAACGGGCCGGCGCCCGACCTGCCCGGCACCCCGGACGGGGTGAACCCGGGCTTCCTCCGCTACCCCGAGGTGCGCAATCTCGTCCGCACGGTTCCGGAGCCGCCGGGAGACGGCCGCCCGGTGACCGCGATGACCCCGAACTGGGCACCCGCGCGCCCGGCCATGAACGAGAACTCCTTCTGGCAGTACCTCAACAGCCAACTGGGTTCCGACCTCGACGTCCAGCTGGTGCCAGGCGCCGACTACGCCAACGTGTTCTCCACGACCGTGGCCAGCGGCGAGCTGCCGGACCTGTTCACCCTCTACCGGGCTCCGCGGCTGCCGGAACTGCTCGAGGCCGAGGCCGTCGACCTGACCGACCATCTCGCCGGCGACGCCATCGCGGCATACCCCAACCTCGCCAACATCCCCACCGAAGCGTGGCGGTTCAGCGTCTACAACGGCCGCATCCGCACGATTCCGCTGTGGCGTGGGCTGCGAACGTCGAACGTGCTGTTCCAGCGAACCGATCTGCTCGAGGCCGCCGGACTGCCCACCGAGTTCTCCGACTTCGACGAGTTCCTCGACGTCGCCAGGGAGATCAGCGATCCCGCGCACAACCGCTGGGCGTTCGCGAACTTCCCGATGGAGTTCCTCCGCCAATGCCTGGGCATCGACAACCGGTGGACCCACGACGGCGAGGACTTCGTCAGCTACTGGGCCGATGAACGGCAGGCAGACTTCTTCGAGGCCGGCCGGAAGCTGATGGACGCCGGCGTGGTGCACCCCGACGCCTTCACCGGCGCCGGTCACAAGGAGCGCTTCATGAGTGGCGAATCGGTGTTCGCCGCCGACGGCATGTCCGCCTGGGCCGCCTACTATCAGAACGTCGCGTCGAGCTTCCCCGACGTGGCCGGTACGTTCAAGATCGACGGCACCAGAGTATTCGATTTCGCCGACGGCTACGACGGCGCGCCATGGCGGGGCGCCGATGTCCTCGAACAATGCGGCATCGGCAACGGAGCGCAGGACCGGATCGAGACCGTCCTCGCCGTCGCGAACTACCTCGCCGCGCCCATCGGCTCGGTCGAGAAGCTGGCGTCCTGGTATGGCAAGGAAGGCGACCACTTCACGATCGAGAACGGGGAGCCGGCCCGGACCGAGACCGGTAACGTCGAGTGGCTCAACCTCGGTCTGCTGATGAACGCGCCGTTCGAAGTCGAGGCGCCCGGATTCCCGGACGCCGTGAGCGTCCAGCACGCGTTCCAGACGTACCTGAACTCCGATGCCAAGCGGAACCCCGCCGACGGGCTCTACGTGGAGTCCCTGGTGGCGAACGGCGGAAGCCTCGACATCACCATGACCGACCTGACGAACGAGATACTCCAGGGCCGTCAGGACGCCGGCGCCTGGCGGACGGCAGTCGACGACTACCAGCTCAACGGCGGCGAGGAGATCGCCCTCGAGCTCGCCGAGGTCTACGCGGCGACCAGGTCATGAGCCGTATCGAGTGGGCACATCCCGGTTGCCGCCTGGCGGCGTTAGTGTGGCAGCCATGGTGACGTTGAAGGACCTGGCGGAGCGGGCAGGGGTCTCGGTATCGCTCGTCTCCGCCGTCCTCAACGACAACAAGCATGTGCGAATGAGCGAGAAGACGCGCGAGCGGGTCCTCGCCGAGATCAGGAAGGCCAATTACGTCCCCAACCACGCCGCGCGCAGCCTGCGGCTGTCGCGGACGAACCTCCTCGCGGTGATCATTCCGGAGATCAGCAGACCGATCTTCGAGCCGCTCTTGCGGGGCATCTACGCCGGCGCCGAGGAGTTCGGTTACGCCGTGCTCCTCGGCGATGCCGCGCAGCTGGTGTCGGGCTCGCAGCTGGTCGAGCGCATCCTCGGGCAGGGCCAGGTCGACGGCACGATCGTCCGCCACTCGGCCACCCTCGACCAGCGGATCATCACCGAGCTCAGCCGGCGCCAGGCGCCGCTGCTCGTCCTCGACCACGTCGACCTGCCCGGATTCCACTGGGTCGCCCTCGACGAGACCGAGGGCGCGGCCGTGGGCGTCCGTCACCTCATCGAGCTCGGCCACCGCGACATCGCATTCCTGGGCGGCGTCGCGGAGTTCAGCGGAACGAAGCGGCGTCTCGCCGGGTTCCGGCAGGCGATGACGGACGCAGGACTCGAGGTCCGGGAGGACTGGATCATGTTCTGTGTGCAGGACCCGGAGGCCGGGTACCGTCTGGCCGCCGAATTCCTGTCTCGCGACAGCCTGCCGTCGGCGATCTTCGTCAACAACATCGTCACCGCTCGCGGCGTGGTCGCGGCGGCAGGCGACCTCGGCGTGCGGGTGCCCGACGATCTGTCCTTGGTCGCCTTCCACGACGTGCCGTTCGCCGATGTCGAGCGGCCCGCGATCACGACGGTCGCCATGCCGATGCACAAGCTCGGCCTCGAGGGCATCCGGATGTTCGAGCGGCTCCGGCAAGGCGAGAAGGTCGAACCTCTGATGATCACCGATCCCGCGCCGCGGCTGATCGTGCGGGCGTCGACCCGGGCCGTCAACGGCCGGTGAACGCGAGCCATGGGCGGCGCGATCCAGGCCGCCCATGGCCCTGCACGATCGGTCAGCGGTGGCCGAGACGCGAGGTCGTCGCGGCTCGCAGGACCGCCGACCGCTCGCTCGGTTCGAGCAGGCCGCTGGAGTGCCACTCACGACACACGGTGGTGACCTTGCGCAGGAACGCGGATCGGCTGGCGAACGGCTGCCCGGGGTCGACCGCGTCGAGGAAGGTCGTTCCGTCGGACGTCGATCGGTTCGGCACGCCGGAGTCCGTCGTCCCGAAGATGATCGTGGCGTCGCGGTAACCGTCGGGCCGCAGGTCGAGCACGCCGATGGTCAAGCCCCCGGTGTAGGGACTGGCCGGGTCCGACTCGTTCCACAGCACGTACCGGCCATCCGGTGAGAAGATCGGATGCGCGTGCCGCGGATGTGCGGAGCCCTGGTACGCCGGATCGACCAGTACGGTCAATGCATTGTCCTTCGCCAGGTCGACCAGCTGGAGCTTGCCCGCCGGTCGCCCACCGTCGTCGACCACCACGTACCGGCCGTCACGCGAGATGTCGCAGTGGACGAAGTTCCCCGTGGCGAGTAGTTCTGGCTCGCGCCCGTCGAAGAAGCCCCGCCACAGGCTGTGGCCGCCCTCGTAGTTGATGACGACGACCGAGTTCGAGTCCCAGGCGGCGCGCTCGTGCGAGAGGCGGAGCACGGTGCCGTCAGAGAGGATCTGCGGCACGATGTTGGCGCCGGTCGGCTGGTGAACCGGGTGGTAGCCCCAGACCCGCTCCTTGTGCAGGGTGCTGTCGCCCTCGCGGGTAAAGATGATCCACTCCGGGTCGTGCGGCGAGAAGTGCACGTGGTTGAGGGTCTTCTGCTGGTCGGCGCGAACGTCCCACGCACCCGTCGCGAGGTCGATCTCGACCACCTTGGAGTGCTGGTCGCCGGGGATGCCGGGATCGTCGGCCGGACCACACAGCACGCTCAGGGCCAGCTTCGTCGCGTACCGGTTGATCGACGCCGAGTCGTCGGCGTATTTGATCCCGCCGAGTGCCGCCGGGATCTGCCAGACGACTTCCCATGTCGCACTGCCGGTGGTCAGGAACTCCTGCACGTCCAGCGCCCACACGCGGGGCGCCACCCCGTCGATCTGGGCCTGGTTCTGTGATTCGGCCTGGATCAGCAGACCGGAGGCGTAGTGGACGTCCCAGTAGCCGCCGATGATGCGGCGGCCATGGGGCCCGGCCGGCAGCGGGATGGTCTCGCCTGACTCCAGGTGGCACAGATGCAGGTGGTTCGTGGTGTCGGTGCTACCGGTGATCCGCTTGCGGATCACCAGATGACGACCCTGGTCGAGAAATCCGTTGTGATGCGGGTACGTCGCATAGCCGGTCATCGGGAAGTCCCACAGGAACCGGACGGGATACGAGGTCTCGGCGGCTCCGGCGGCGCGGGGCGAAGCGCCTACGGCCAGCGCGAGCGCGCCGGCCCCGGCAGCGGCCAAGAACCCGCGCCGGCTCAGCGTCTCGACACGTGTACGGGCGGCGGCCGGCGTGGAGTGCAACGACATCGGTGCTCCTCTCAGTGCTATATCGTTCCATCGATGGTGATGGAACGATATAGCACCGATGTCGATCTGCCTAGTCCCCGGCTCACGGGCGTTCTCACGCCGCAGAACGCGCGGACGCGGCGAGCTGGGCCGCTCGCCCCACCGAACCTGCCTGCGGGGACGGGCTGAGCCGGCGGCACGGCGTGCACGGATGCGGCGCGGTCGATACTCCGAGCGGTCGAGCTCCAGGCGCACGGTGGCCACCGGGGCCGCCGCCGACCCTCGAGTTCCGCCGAAGGGTGTGACGGCACACCCCGGGGTGGTCCGCTCGATCCGAAGGACGCGCGCTGAGGGTACGCTCTGGCCATATGTCCAGGTCGACGCGTGCACCGTCCATCACGGACGTCGCGCGACTCGCGGGCGTGTCGGTGCCGACGGTGTCGCGGGTGATCACCGGCTCCGTCCCGGTCAGCCAGGAGCGGACCGACCGCGTCCTGGCGGCCATCCGTGAGCTGGGGTATCGCCCGAACGGCGCCGCTCGGGCGTTGGTGACGGGCCGGCAGTCGGTCATCGCGGTGCTGGCCAGCAACACCACCCGCTACGGCTACGCCACCACGCTGCAGGGCATCGAGGAAGCCGCCCGGCTGGCCGGCTTCATCGTGATGATCACGGTCATCGAGACCGACGAGCCCGGGGCGGTCCAGGCGGCCGTCGACCTCGCCCTGAGCCATCCCGTCGCCGGCGTCGTCGTGCTGAAGTTCGACCCGCCGGGCGCGGCCGCGCTGCACCGCCTGCCCGAAGCTCTGCCGGTGGTGGCGGCCTCAGGCGGGCGCGGCGACGGCGTGCCGCACGCGGTCCTCGACGACACCGCCGGCGCCACGGCGGCGACCGAGTACCTGCTCGGGCTCGGTCACCGGACGGTGCACTACGTCGCGGTCCCGACGTCGGGGCGCCGGGCCGGCCGGGCCACCGGCTGGAAGCGGGCGCTGACCCGGGCCGGCGTCGACGTGCCGCCGGTGCTGGACGCGGGCTGGGAGCCGGAGCGCGCCTACGAGATCGGCCGCGAGCTGGGCGGACGCGACGACGTCACCGCCGTGTTGTGCGGCAACGACGAGTTGGCCATGGGCCTGATGCGCGGCCTGCACGAGGCCGGTCGCCGGGTGCCCGCCGACATCAGCGTGGTGGGCTTCGACGGCCACCCCATGGGCCGGTTCTGGACGCCGGCGCTCACCACGGTCGAGCAGGACTTCGCCGATCTCGGCCGGCGCTCGTTCGCCCTGCTCGGCGAGCTGCTCGGCACGGGCCACACCGCCAAGACGTCGTCGTCGGCGGCCCGGCTCGTGGTGCGCGAGAGCAGCGGACCTCCGCCGGTCGCCGGCTGATCCACCGCCGCGCTGGTCGGCCGTGGACCTCTTGACTGCGATTCTGAAAACGTTATCATCGGCGGAACGCCTGCTCCTGTGAGCGTTAACAGCACCGAGGAAGGCCGATGCCGATGACGTCGCAGCCCGTGAGCGTCGTGTGGGGACACGACGCCCTGACCGTGGTCCTGGCCGCCGAACCCGGCGGGCCGGTGCGGCTCACCCGGATCGAGCCGGCCGCGCTCGAGTCGGCCGCGCCGGAGCCGGCCGCGATGGAGCCGGCCGCGCCGGGACCCACCCAGCCGCTCGTCGAGCTGCTGGTCGCGGGGGAGGGCGGCACGTGGTCGGGCCCGCGGCAGATCGAGAGCACGGTCGGCGCGCGGCTGCGCTATGCCGGGCACCGCGAACACCGGGCGGGCGGCTGGACGACGCTCGAGGTCGACCAGGTCGACGACCGCGCCGGGCTGCTGGTCACCGCGGTGCTGCGCTCACCGCTCGGGGTGGCGGCGATCCAGGCGACGACGACGGTCCGGGTCACCGGGGCCGAGCCGGTGACCCTGCACGCGGTCAGCTCACTGGCCACCGGCGCGTTCCGTCCGGGCCGGGGCGGCGCCGACGGCATCGACGTCCTCTGGGCGGAGAACGACTGGCTGGCGGAGGGACGGTGGCAGCGGCGGCCGCTGCGGGAGCGCCGCCTGCCCGACGTGGACCTCACCGCGCACGGCCAGAACCCGCGGGGCGCGCTGGTGGTCGCGAGCCACGGATCGTGGTCGTCCGGGGAGTACCTGCCGGCCGGCGCGCTGCTCGACACCGCGAGCGGACGGGCCTGGGCGTTCCAGATCGAGCACAACGGCGCCTGGCGATGGGAGGTGGGGGAGCGGCTCGACGGCGTCTACCTCGCCCTGCACGGACCCGGCGACGCCGACCACCAGTGGCGGCACACGCTGGAGCCGGGTCAGGAGTTCGGCAGCGTCCCGGCCGCGCTGGCCGTCGGCGACGGCGGACCGGAGGCGGCGGTGGCGGCGCTGACGGCGTACCGGCGGGCGATCGTCCGGCCGCACCCGGACCGCCGGACGCTGCCCGTCGTCTTCAACGACTACATGAACACCCTCGACGGCGACCCCACCACCGAGCGGCTGCTCCCGTTGGTCGACGCCGCGGCGCGCGCCGGCGCGGAGTACTTCTGCATCGACGCCGGCTGGTACGACGAGGACGGCACGTGGTGGGACAGCGTCGGCGCGTGGGAGCCGTCGGCGACCCGCTTCCCGAACGGTCTGGGCGAGGTGGTCGACGCGATCCGCGCTGCCGGCATGCGGCCCGGCCTGTGGCTGGAGCCCGAGGTCGTCGGGGTGCGCAGCCCACTGGCCGACAGCCTGCCGCCGGACGCGTTCTTCCAGCGCGACGGGCGCCGCCAGGCCGAGAACGGCCGGTACCACCTCGACCTGCGCCACCCCGCCGCGGTGGCCCACCTGGACGCCACGGTCGACCGGCTGGTCGAGGAGTTCGGGATCGGCTACTTCAAGCTCGACTACAACATCAACCCCGGCGCCGGCACCGACGCCAAGGCCGACGCCCCCGGCGCCGGGCTGCTGGCGCACAACCGCGCCCACCTGCGCTGGCTCGAGGGCGTGCTGGACCGTCACCCGGGCCTGGTTCTGGAGAACTGCGGCTCCGGTGGCATGCGCATCGACTACGCGCTGCTCGCGCGGCTGCAGCTGCAGTCGACCAGCGACCAGCAGAACCCGCTGCGCTATCCGCCGATCGCCGCGGCGGCGCCGATGGCGGTGCTGCCCGAACAGTCGGCGAACTGGGCGTATCCGCAGCCGGAGATGTCCGACGAGGAGATCGCGTTCACCATGACGACCGGGCTGCTCGGGCGCCTCTATCTCTCCGGCCACCTGAACCGGATGACGGCGGACCAGTTCGCGCTGGTCCGCGACGGCGTCGACGCGTACCGGGAGATGCGGACGGGCGTGGCCGCGGCGGTGCCGTTCTGGCCGCTCGGCCTGCCCGGCTGGACCGACGGCTGGATCGCGCTCGGCCTGCGCGCCGGCGGGGACAGCCTCCTGGCCGTGTGGCGGCGGCCGGGTGCGGGCGCCGTCACCGACCTCCCGCTGCCGCACCTGCGGGGCACCACCCCCGAGATCGACGTGCTCTATCCGCGCCGGCTGCCGGCCTGGCGGCAGGCGTGGGACGCGGACGCCGGCGTCCTCCGCCTGCAGGGCGAGCCGGCTCCGTCAGCTCGTGTGTTCCGCCTGCGTGACACCCGACCGATCCGTACGAACCGAGGACGAGGAGAGGCTCGATGAAGAGATCCCTGACCTTCGTGGCGGCGCTGATCGCCGTGACCCTGACCGCCACGGCCTGCAGCGACCCCGCGTCCGGACCGTCGGGAGAGGACGGCGGGGGCGGCGAGACGGCCGGCGGCGACGCCGCGTGGCCGGATCCGGCCGGTGACCTCGACGGCGTCGAGCTGACCATCTGGGCGGCGCAGAACAGCACCACCGTTCCGGAGCAGGTGGTGGCCGCGTTCGAGGAGGAGACCGGCGCGTCGGTCGAGGTCGTCACGATCCCGGACCCGTACGAGCAGGGCATCCAGACCCGGGTCGCCACCGGGGACATGCCGGACCTGGCGTTCTGGCAGCCGACGGCGTCGATGCTCACCGCCATCAACGCGCGCACCAACCTGCAGCCGCTGGACGGCGCACCGTGGATCGAGGAGCTCGCGCCGGAGCTCCAGGACATGACCGGCATCCTCGACGGCACCCGCTACGCCGCGCTGATCACCAGCCCGGCCGTCGAAGGCGTCTACTACAACAAGCAGGTCTTCGCCGCCAACGGCATCACCGAGCCGCCGTCGGACTTCGCCGAGATGATCGAGATCGCCCGGCAGCTCGACGCGGCGGGCGTCACCCCGTTCTACGAGATGGGCGGCGACCGCTGGGCCACCCAGTGGTGGGTGCAGGTGCAGCTGGCCGACGCCGCCGCCGACGGGTTCTGGGACCGCGTCAACGCCGGTGAGGAGACGTTCGAGAGCCCCGTCGTGCTCGACGCCATCACCACCTACCAGAGCCTGGTGCAGGAGGGCCTGTTCAACGACGACATCGTCACGGCCACGTTCGAGGACCAGGGCGACGCGCTGCTGGCCGGCGAGGCCGCGATGGTCATGCAGGTCAACTCGTTCTTCGGCCAGCTCCAGGCCAAGGCCGACACCGCCACGCTCGACGAGACCATCGGGTTCTTCCCGATCTCGCCGTCGGGCAACGTCGGCACCTTCATCCCGGACCAGAGCAACGCGCTGGTCGCGTTCCGCACCGGGGACGCCGAGCGCGAGGCGGCGGCGCGACAGCTGCTCGCGTACTGGATGGGGCCCGGCTACGCCGACTTCGTCGAGGACCGGCAGACCGTCTCGCTGAAGCCGGACGTGCCCAGCCCCGACGGCGTCCCGCAGGCGCTGCTGGACGTGCACGCGTCGCTGGCCGACGCCGTCGGCTCGATGCAGGCGCTCGCCGTCGCCAACCCCGACCTCTACCTCAACCTCGCCGACATGCTCGCAGGGACGATGACGCCGGAGCAGGTGGCGGCGGCCACCCAGGACCAGTTCGAGCAGCTGGCCCAGGCGGCCGGGGTCGGAGGATGACCGCCGATGGCGCACGCCTCCGCTCCCACGGCTGACCGGCGGCGGGAGCGGACCACCCACCCGGGCTGGTTCCTGCTCCCCGCGCTGGTCGTCCTGGCCGTGTTCTTCGTCGTCCCGACGGTCTTCAACTTCGTCTACGCGTTCACGGACTGGTCCAGCTTCAAGAGCGAGATCAACGCCGTCGGGTTCGCGAACTTCACCGCGCTCGCCGAGAACGGCACGCTGTTCTCGTCGCTGCGGATCACGCTCGTGTACGCGGTGCTGGTGGCGATCTTCCAGAACGTCTTCGGGCTCGCGCTGGCCGTGCTGCTCGAGCGCGACACCGCGCTGAACCGGTTCGCCCGGGCGGCGTTCTTCATCCCGGTGCTGATGTCCGCGCTGGCGGTCGGCTACGTCTTCCAGGCGCTGCTGAAGCCGGACGGGGCGCTCAACGACGTGCTGGGGTTCTTCGCCGGCCGCGACGTCACGACGCCCTGGCTGGGCGACACCACCTGGACGATCGTCGTCGTCGCGCTGATCCACGCGTGGAAGTGGATGGGGCTGTCGATGCTCATCTACCTGGCCGGGCTGAAGACGATGCCGGAGGACGTCCTCGAGGCCGCCCGCATGGACGGCGCGCCGGCGTGGAAGGCGTTCTGGACCATCCGCTTCCCGCTGCTGGCGCCCGCGGTGACGTTCAGCGTCGCCACGGCGCTGCTCGGCTCGATGAACGGCTTCGACATCGTCCAGGCGACGACGGAGGGCGGCCCGGCCCGCACCACCGAGATCCTCAACATCTTCATCTACCGCACCTTCGGCCAGGGCCTGTTCGCCCAGGCCACGACGATGAGCCTGGTGCTGTTCCTGATGGTCGCGCTGCTCGCGTTCCCCGTCATCAGGATCCTGCGCCGCAGAGAGGAGATCCTGTGAGCGGGCTGGTGGCCGAGCGCGACCGCGTGGCCGCGCCGGCGGGCGGCGGCGTGGCTCGGCGGCGTGGGCAGCGGCGTGGCCGGCCGTCG
>NZ_QUAL01000009.1 GCF_003579925.1 Jiangella rhizosphaerae
CTCGGCGCCCCGCCGGGAGCCGCGACGACGGCCACCCCGGGCCGCCACCGGTGCGGCGTCGCCGGCACCCGCGGCCGCCGGGACCGGCGCCAGGGGGAGCCGCGGCGAGGAGTCATCGGGGTCGAGGTCGGCGGCGTCGTCCACGGCGCCGCGCTCGCGCCTGATGCCGGGCAGCGCCAGGACGACGGCGACCACGACCGCGCCGAGCTGGAACCAGAGCCAGAACGCGCGCCGGTTGCCCTCGTACTCGACGGTCAGTTCACCGGCCTGCGGAGGCAGCGTGAAGGCCTGCGCCCAGCCGCCGTACGTCGTCGGCTCCAGCTCGGTGCCGTTGAACCGGGCGGTCCAGCCGGAGTCGGCCAGCTCGGACAGCACGACCATGCGGCCCTCGGGACCCTCGGGCACGCTACCCGCGGCGCTGACCTCGTCGCTGGGGACCGTGACGACCTCGGCGTTCTCGTCCGCCATCGGCGCCAGCTCGCCGTCCTCGGCCGGCGGAGCGGCGATCCACACGCGCGCCACCGGCTGGTCGATCTGCCAGATGGCCGCGCCCTCCGGCGCGCTGCTGCGGACCAGGCCCGGCACGGTGTCGAGGGTGTCGGCGAGGTCGGCGTCGTACGGCCGCGGGAGGTAGACGTAACGCACCGCGAACTCGGCCAGCCGGGCGCCGTCGGCGCCGCCGCGGCCGGAGACGACATCGGCGACGACGTCGTCGAGCGGGCCGTACTCCTCCGGCGGCGGGCTGGTCTCGGCGTCGCCCAGCCGCGGGCCGGACTGCCGCAGCAGCGCGTAGGTGATGCGGCCGTCGTCGGCGCGGTTGAGCACCAGCGTGCGGACCCTTTCCGGGCGGGCGGCCTCGTCGGCGACGTACGCGGGCAGGATGGCCGGGTCGCGGCGCTCGATCGGGTCGCCGGCGCCGCGGGCGACCCACCAGCCGGCGGCCACGAGCGGCGCCAGGCCGGCGGCACCGGCGATGATGACGGCGAGCGGCTGGCGCCAGCCGAAGCTGGCGCGCGACAGCCGCTCTCGTGCGCCCTCGCTGCCGATGGCGGCGGCGGCCAGCAGCGCGCCGGCCACCACCACCGTCGCGTACCCGGGCCAGCCGGCGACCGGGGTCTCCAGCGTCGGGCCGCTGACGGCGATGCGCGACAGCACGATGCCCGCGACCAGCGCGACCCCCGCGACCACCCAGGCGGTCGCGATGGCCAGCCGGCGGACGGGACGGAACAGCGAGATCCAGGCGGCGGCCAGGATGCCGGCGCCGAGCCAGATGGGGCCGCTGCCGGGGCCGCCGGGGTTCTGCAGCAGCACCGACCACGGCGCGAGCTCCGGGTCGGACAGGCCCGGCCCCGGTACGCCGGCCTCGGTGACCAGCAGCATCGGCCGGCTGATCAGGCTGCCGGTCCACGGGATCAGCACCACCGGCGTCACGGCCAGCAGGACGCCGAGCCGCAGCAGCGAGCGGCGGTCGCCGAAGACCGTCGCGGCCGCGACGATCGCGAGGACGAGTGCGATGAGCCAGGCCAGCGGCACGAACGCGGAGATCACCGCGAGCAGCAGCCCGGCGCTCCACGCGGCCCGGCCGGGCCCCGAGCGGCCCGGCGTGCCGAGCGTGCGCATGACCGCCAGCACCAGCAGCGGCGTCAGCACCGTCGCGACGGCGGTGCCCAGCCGGCCGGCCGCGATGGCGCCGGTGACGGCGGGCAGCAGCGCGTAGCTCGCCGACACCCACACCCGCAGCAGCTTCGCCCGCACCAGGCGGCGGACCAGCAGGTACATCGTCAGGCCGGCCAGCGGCACGGAGCCGATGAGCAGCAGGTCGACGGCGAGCGAGGCGTTGCGGACCAGCGTGCCCGCCAGCGCGACGACGCCGAGGTACGGCGGCGTCGCCGAGGCGCTGCCCAGCCCGGCGCCGTGCCACGACTCGGTGTAGACGGCCCACAGCTCACCGGCGGCCGCGGGTGCCGGCAGCAGCGCGCCGCCGAACAGCCGGCCGGAGCCGATCAGGTCGCGCGCCGTGACCAGCGTCACCACGACCAGCGCGGCCGTCATCAGGACGGCGGGGTGCAGCAGGAAGCGCAGGATCCACGCGTCGTCACCGGCCGGTGCGTCATCGTCGTCGCCGCCCGAGGTGGCGGCGCGCCGCCCGCCCGAGACGTCGTGGCCCGCGCCCCCGCCGGACCCGGTGAGGATGCCCAGGACGTTCTCGCCGGCATGGCGCAGTTGCTGGCCGCGCGGCGGGAACAGCGAACGCAGCTGCGACGGCGCCTTGCGGCGGGTCTTCCGGCGCCGCGACCGTGCTCGGATGAGCACGTCGGGCCGGCCGATGACCGACAACAGCGCCACGAGCTCCTCGAAGGCCAGCGCCGGCTGCTTGCCGACGAGGAACGTCAGCGACCGGCCGAGGCCCATGAACAGCACGCGGAGCAGCACGAACAGCAGCGATCGCGCCGGTGTGTTGGCCAGCAGCACGTAGATGGCGTTGCGGCGGTCGGCCAGGTGCGGCCGGTCGCGGGTGGCGCCCAGCCGGCGCCGTCCGTGCGCGGCGGCCTCGGCGTGGTAGACGACCGCCTCGGGGCAGACGACGACCGGGTAGCCGGCCTCGTTGGCGCGCCAGCCGAGGTCGAGGTCGTCGCGGAAGATGGTGAGCCGCGGGTCGAAGCCCTCCAGCTCGTCCCAGACGTCGCGGCGGATGAGCATGCCCGCGCTGCCGACGGCGAGGACGTTCTTCGTGGTGTCGTGCTGGCCCTGGTCGTACTCGCGGCGGTCCAGGCCGGTGTGCCGGCGGCCGCCGCTGGTGACCGTCAGGCCGATCTCGAGCAGCTGGCGACCCTCGCGCCAGTCGAGCACCTTCGGCCCGATGATGCCGGCGTCGGGGCGGCGCACGGCGGCCTCCAGCAGCCGGGACAGCGCGTCCGGCGCCGGCGCGCTGTCGTCGTGCAGCACCCAGATCCAGCGGGTCTGCTCGGACCGGCGCAGACCTCCGCTCCCCCACATGGCCTGTGCCATCTCGTCGCCGGCGGCGACACCGGCCGCGACGGCCGCGCCGAACCCCGTCGACCGGGGCATCGCCACCACCGACGGCGCGCCGAGGGTGGACGTCAGGACCTGCTCGGTCTCGTCGCGGCTGCCGGTGTCGACGGCGACGATGCGCTCGGGCATGCGACGCAGCGCCGCCACCGCCTCGAGCGTGCGGTGGATGAACCGGCTGCCGTCGTGGGCGACGATGACGGCGGTCACGTCGTGCGTGAGCAGCGCGGTGGGGTCGACCGGCTCCGGTTCGCCGACGTCACCGGCGAACGCGTCAAGGGCGGCGTCAGCGCCGATGCCAGGGTCGGAGTAGACGCTGGGCGTCGTGCTGCCGTTGTCGATTGCGGTCAAGGGGTCCGGTGCCATGCCTCGTCGTCGTTCCAGCGGTCGGTCTGCGAGCACACGAGGGGCGGCGGCCCCGGCCGAAGCGTGCCTCGACCGGGCGACCCCGTGCGCCAGCCGCCAACCTTACGCGCTGAACCTGAGAACGGCAGAGTTCAGCTCGACGGCGACCGGCCGGGCGACCGTCAGACCGCCCGCTTCTTGAGTTTCCGCCGCTCCCGCTCGGACAGCCCGCCCCAGATGCCGAAGCGCTCGTCGTGCGCCAGCGCGTACTCCAGGCATTCCGCCTGGACCTCGCAGCCGAGGCACACGCGCTTGGCCTCTCGGGTGGACCCACCCTTCTCAGGGAAGAACGCCTCCGGATCAGTCTGGGCACACAGCGCCCGCTCTTGCCAACTCATCTCTTCGGCTTCGCCCCAGAGCAGGTCAATCTCGTCCCACTCGGTCATGGCTCGCCTCCTTCGACCTGGTTCTCCGGCTCATGAGCCGGCCCCCGAAGCGGTCCCGCGGTGGTCGAGGCCGCGAGACCACTGAACGACACGTTCGAAATTACATGAATGCAATACGTGCGCGTCAAGCGGAACCGTGCTAAAGATCTCCGTTTCGTTCGCCGGCGGTCCGCCACGGCGGCCGCCCCGACCCGCCCGCGGGCCCTCGCGGCGCTGCCTGAGCCCGGGCGGTTCGAGGCGGGAGCATAAGCGCTCCGCCTCGCAGCACGCCAGACGGCCGATCACCCGATGCGTCCACCCGCCGGGCGTGCCGTTTCGTTGACGTCCGGAGTCGCGCTCGGGTTCCATCCTCGGTGGGGTGAGTTCGCCTCGGGGCCTCGACGTGGGCCGGACCAGTGTGGCGTCGGCCGTCCCCCTGCTGCCCATTTTCTTAGCCGCGCAACCGCGCCTCAAGCGGACCTAAGGGGCGCTTCGCGCCGACGATGACCGCTTGACCCGCGGCTCCGCGGCCAAGAACGGGCAGCTATCAGGGGGACGGGGGCAGAGCGGGCACGCCTCGGCGTTCGCGTGCCCGTTTCGCGTGCTTTGTCGGGCTGTGGACAGCCATGATCATCGACGATCGCCTACATCACGAGGATTACGTGAGCATCAACACCCCTACAGCCCTGGTGATGCTCAGGTAATCCTCGTGATGGCTCCCGAATCACGGTGAAATCTCACCAGGCGGACGCTCAACGACACCAACGCCACACCGTGACGGGGCCAACGCCCCCCAGGCTGTGAGCCGACGTTGGTCGTGCCGGTGGGAAGGTCGCTGACGTTCGCGATGGAGCCGACATCGTGCCGACCGCCACACGCGCGGCCGTGGCCCCTCACCGTGCCGACGAACCCAGTCGTGTGGTGCCAGCCAGGCCGGGCGCACCGGTCTTGTCGCCGTCGACCACCGGTGCCGATGACGACGAGCCGCTGGCCGCTGATGGGTGAGGGATCCGGGTAGCCAGGACGACGCGGATCCCTCACCCATCCAGGCCGCGACGGCATCACCTGCCGACCGCGACACCGTGACGACGACGCCGCCACCGTGACCACCACACCACGCGACACGCCCCACGCATTCATCGGCATCTCCAAGGCCGCAGCGTCGGCAATCTCGGCGTCGGCTAACACCCAGGCCCGTCGCCGCTCTTCCCCCGTCCCCCTGATAGCTGCCCGTTCTGAGCCGCGGGCGCGCGGGTCAAGTCCAAGCGCCCCAACCACGGCGAAGCCCCACCACGAGGCGCGCGGACTTGAGGCGCGCGCCCGCGGCCAAGACAATCGGGCAGCAGGGGGGCGGGGGCCAACGCCACAACCCCCCGCCGACGCACCGGCCGTGTCTCGCGGACCGGGCGCGGCGCGGTGGCCAGCGTGACACCGGGTACGGTCGTGGCTGTGCTGAGGATCACCGCGCTCGCCNGGGCGCGGCGCGGTGGCCAGCGTGACACCGGGTACGGTCGTGGCTGTGCTGAGGATCACCGCGCTCGCCGGTGGGATCGGCGGCTCCAGGTTCCTGCGGGGGCTGCTGCGGGCCGCGCCGGACGCCGAGGTCACCGTCATCGGGAACACCGCCGACGACATCGTGCTGCACGGGCTGCACGTGAGCCCCGACCTCGACACCGTCATGTACACGCTCGGCGGCGGCATCGAGGAGTCGCAGGGCTGGGGCCGGTCGGGCGAGACGTTCGCCGTCGCGGAGGAGCTGGCGGCGTACGGGGCCGAGGCGCAGTGGTTCACGCTCGGCGACCGCGATCTCGCCACGCATCTGCTGCGCACCCAGATGCTGACCGCCGGATACCCGCTGTCCGCCGTCACCGAGGCGCTGTGCGACCGCTGGCGGCCCGGCGTGCGGCTGCTGCCGATGACCGACGACCGGGTCGAGACGCACGTCGTCGTCCCGGCCGGTGGTGACGAGGACGGCGCGGCGGAGAAGGCGATCCACTTCCAGGAGTGGTGGGTCCGGCTGCACGCGGAGGTCCCGGCCCGGCGGATCGTGCTCGTCGGCGCCGACCGGGCCAAGCCGGCGCCGGGCGTGCTCGACGCCATCGCGGCGGCGGACGTGATCCTGCTGCCGCCGTCGAACCCGGTGGTCAGCATCGGGCCGATCCTCGCCGTGCCGGGCGTGCGGGACGCGGTCGCGTCCGCGGCCGCCCCCGTCGTCGGGCTCTCGCCGATCATCGGTGGTTCACCGGTGAGAGGGATGGCCGACGCCGCGTTGACGGCGATCGGGGTCCCGACGACGGCGGCCGGGGTGGCCGAGCTGTTCGCCGACCTGCTGGACGGCTGGCTGGTCGACACCGTCGACGCCGACGCCGTGCCGGCGGTCGAGGGCGCCGGCGTGCGCTGCGTCGCCGTCCCGCTCTGGATGACCGACGTCGACGCCGCGGCCGCGATGGCACGCGCCGCGCTGGATCTCGCCGAGGAGGTGCGGGCCCGGTGAGCGCTCGCTACGAAGCGTTCGGGCTGCCCGGCATCCCCGAGGTCCGGCCCGGAGACGACCTGGTCGAGCTGCTCGCGACGGCGCTCGAGGCGGCCGCGCCCGGCGACGGCGGGCCGTCCGGCACCGCGCTGCGCGACGGCGACATCGTCGTCGTCACCAGCAAGATCGTCAGCAAGGCCGAGGGCCGCATCCGCGCCGGCATCGACCGCGACGAGGCCATCGACGCCGAAGCGGTCCGGACCATCTCGGAGTGGACGACGCCGCGCGGGCGCACCCGCATCGTCGAGACCCGGCACGGGTTCGTCATGGCCGCCGCCGGGGTCGACGCGTCGAACGTCGAGCTCGGGTCGATCGTGCTGCTGCCGGTCGATCCGGACGCGTCGGCGCGGGCGCTGCGCGACGGACTGGGCAAGCGGTTCGGCGTGCGCATCGGCGTCGTGATCACCGACACCGCGGGCCGGGTCTGGCGCAACGGCGTCACCGACTTCGCCGTCGGCTCGGCCGGCATCCGCGCCGTCGACGACCTGCGCGGCAGCACCGACGCCTACGGCAACGACCTCGGCGTCACCGTCGTCGCGCTGGCCGACGAGCTGGCGGCGGCCTCGGAGCTGGTGCGCGCCAAGCTGTCCGCCGTCCCCGTCGCCGTCGTGCGCGGGCTGCCGCACCTGCTGCTGGAGCCCGGCGAGGACGACCCCGGCGTCGCGGCGCTCATCCGGCCGAGCGCCGAGGACCGGTTCCGGCTGGGCACGCCCGAGGCGATGCGTGCCGCCGTCCAGGCCCGCCGGACGGCGTCGTCGTTCACGCCGGCGCCCGTCGACCCCGGTGTGGTGCGGCAGGCCGTGGCGGCCGCGTTCTCCGCGCCGTGGCCCATCGACACCCCGCCGTGGCGGTTCGTGCTGCTGGAGTCGGACGCGGCCCGGCGGCGGCTGGCGTCGGCGCTGGACGGGGCCGGGCTGCTGAGCACCGCTCCGTACGTCGTCGTGCCGTGTCTGGTCGACGGCTCCGACGCGCTGCTCGGGCTGGGCGCGGCGGTCCAGAACCTGCTGATCGCGCTCGGCGCCGAAGGGCTCGCGTCGGCCTGGCTCTTCCCCGACCCCGCGCTCTCGGCGGCGACGGCCGCGCTGGGCCTCCCGCCCGGCTGGACGCCGATCGGCGCGGTCGCGATCGGCCACGCCGCCGAACCGGCCGCCGACCACCCGCCCGTCGACGTCGCCACCGTCACCGTCACGCTCTGAGGTCCCGTCACATGTGGCGGAAGTCGCGCACCGGTGCGCGCGGGCCGCGCCTGGGCGGGGTGGCGCCGGCGCGCAGCAGCAGGACGCAGGCGCGATGACGGTGGCCGCGGTAGGGCTCGAGCAGTTCGAGCATGAGCTGGTCGGACCCCCGCCGCGACCCGGTCAGCGCGTAGGCGACGGCGTGCGGCAACCCGTAGTCGCCCACCGACACCGCGTCGGCGTCGCCCAGCACCCGCTGGCGGACCTCGGCCGACGTCCACACGCCGATGCCGGGGATGGCCCGCAGCCGCTTGTCGGCCTCGTCGGTGGCCAGGCCCGCGATCTCCTCGAGCCGGGCCACGTGCCGGCCGGCGGTGACGATGGTGCGCGAGCGCTGCGGCCCCACACCGGCGCGGTGGTACTCCCACGACGGGATGCGCGCCCAGGTGTCGGCGGGCGGGACGACGCGCATGCGGTCGGGCGCGGGGCCGGGCGCCGGCTCGCCGAACCTGCGCAGCAGCCGCATCCAGCCGCGGTACGCCTCGGTGCCGGTGACCTTCTGCTCCAGGATGGCGGGCACCAGCGCCTCCATGACCAGCCCGGTGCGCCCGATCAGCGTCCCCGGGAACCGGCGGAACGCGTCGGCCAGCACGGGGTGCCGCGGCTCGAAGCCGTCCGGGTCGTCGTCGGAGCCGAGCCACAGCGGGACGGCGTCGAGCGCGGCCGCCGCGCCGGGGCCCCACGCCGTCGCCGTCACCTCGCCGCGCGCTGCCGCCACGCACACCGTCGCCGGCTCGCCGCCGGGCCGGCAGGTGCGCCACACACGCCCGCGCCCGTCGACCTGGAACGCGGGGTCGTACGGGCCGCGCTGGTGCGGCGCGAGCGTCGCCAGGACGTCGACCGGGCGCCGCGGCCGCCACGTCCGCTCCATCACGTCCCCCAGTGAAGCACGGGACCCCGACAAGCCCAACGGCGCAGGTCGGCGGCCGGTTCGCCATTCAGACGGGCGGCGGGCGGTCGCCGTAGGCTGTGCGCATGAGTGAGACCCCGGCAGAGCTGCTGCGCACCGCCGTCCGTCACGACGGTGCGCGGCCGTTCCTCACGTTCTACGACGACGCCACCGGCGAGCGCGTCGAGCTGTCCGTCATCACCTTCGACAACTGGGTCGCCAAGACCGCCGGGTTCCTCACCGGCGGGCTGGGCGTGGAGTCCGGCGAACGGGTCGGGCTGCGGCTGCCGGGGCACTGGCAGTCGTTGGCGTGGGCGGCCGCCTGCTGGTCGGCCGGCGTCTGCGTGGTGCTGGGCGACGACGACGACGTCCAGGTCGCGGTCGCCGGGCCCGACGCGGTCGCCGCTGCGGCGGGCAGTGCGCCGGAGGTGGTCGGGCTGGCGCTGCGCCCGCTGGGCGGCCGGTTCACCGAGCCGCTGCCGCCCGGCGTCACCGACTACGCCGTCGAGGTGCCCGGCTACCCCGACCACTTCGTGCCGCCGTTCCCGCCCGACGACGCCGAGCCGGCGCTCGAGCGGGCCGGCGTCGTCCACACGCTCGGCGGCCTGGCCGACCACGCCCGGCAGCGCGCCGAGCAGCTCGGCGCCGGCCCGGGCGGGCGGCTGCTGGTCGCGACCGACGACCTCGGCACGGCGCTGGTCGACGCGCTGCTGGTGCCGCTGGTGGTGGGCGGGTCGGCGGTGCTGGTCCGGCACGAGGACCCGGCCCGCCGGGCCGCCCGGGTCGACGCGGAACGCGTGACGGCGGCCGTCGCCT
>NZ_QUAL01000081.1 GCF_003579925.1 Jiangella rhizosphaerae
CCGCCGGCCCGGGCGGCGTCGCCACCGCCTGGGGGGCTCGCGGCGGGCGACGCGGTCGTGGCGCTCACGGCGCCACCGGGGCGACCGGGACCGGCTCGGAGCCGATCGCCTCGTCCGGCTCCGCCGCGCTGGGCAGCCGCAGCTCGGCCGGGACGTCGATGTCGTACAGGCGGGCGGCGTTCAGCCCGAGGATCTTCTTCTTGATCTCCGGGGTGAGGACGCCGTACTCGGCCTGCAGGTCCTCGGGGATCTGGAAGTCGACGAACCGCTCGATCAGCCACTTCGGCGTCCAGATGGCGTAGTCGCTGGCGAACGTGATGCGGTCGGCGCCGATCCAGTAGAGCAGCTCGCCCAGCACTTGGGCGAAGTAGCGCGGCCGGGAGTGGATGAACGGCATCGCCACCGCCAGCCCGCCGTACACGTTCGGCTCCTGCGTGGCGATCCAGCAGAAGTCCTCCAGCCGAGGCAGCCCGACGTGCTCGACGATGAACCGCAGCTCGGGGAAGGCCGAGGCGACGTCGTCCACGTCGGCGACGTCGAACGCGTCGCGGTTGAGCGGGTAGATGGTCGGGCCCTTGTGCACGTGGATGTTGCGGATGCCCAGCTGCTGGCAGCGTTCCAGGTACCGGTACGACCACGGGTCGGACAACTTCCAGCCCTTGGAGTCGCCCTTCCACTCCGCGGTGTAGAGCTTCACGCCCTGTAAGTGCCAGCGCTCGGCCAGCTGCTCCAGGCGCTCCAGGCCGGCCTCGCCGTCGCGCGGGTCCCACGAGCCGTTGACGATGAACCGGCCCGGGTGCTTCTCCGCCAGTGCGCCGTCCTGCTCGGTGGTGTTGAAGCCGTTGACGAAGAAGTCGGTGAGGTAGGTGGGCTGGAAGATCGCCTTGTCGACGTAGCCCTCCTCGAACAGGTCGTGCATCACCTGTTCCTCGGTCTGCCGCTGGAAGTGCTCCAGCGACCACACCCGGTCCTCCGGGCTGAGGTTGCGGTGGTAGTCGTAGAAGCAGTTGAGGAAGCCCTCGCCGTAGCGGTTGGCCTGGTTCGCGGGCGTGCCGTCCCAGAAGTGGATGTGACTGTCGACGACGAAGTAGCTCTGGCCGTCCTTGCTGTACATCGGTGCCTCCTCACAGCGCCGGGACGAGGATGGCCCGGCCGCCGGGGACCAGGCCGTGGTCGAGGTCCGACAGCGCCTGCAGCGCGTCGTCGAACGCGTAGAGCTTCGTGTGCAGCCTGACCTGCCCGCGAGCGGCCAGGACCATCAGCTCGTCGAGGTCGTTGTACGAGCCGACCAGGTTGCCGACCACGTTGATCTCCCGCGAGATCAGCTCGATCGTCGGGACGTCGACGTGCCCGCCGTAGCCGATGACGAAGTACGAGCCGGCCCGCCGGGTCATCGCCACGCCGTCGGCCTCGGTGCCCTTCTCGCCGACGAAGTCGAACACGACGTGCGCGCCGCCGCCGGTGAGCTCGAGCACCTCCGCGACGTGGTCACCACCGGCCCGGACGGTGTGGTGCGCGCCCAGGCCGGCGGCGAGGTCGAGGGCCTCCGCGGACAGGTCGACGACGGTGACCTCGGCCGCCGTCGTGGCCAGCAGGGACTGCAGGCCGATGTGGCCGAGCCCGCCGGCGCCGACGACGACGGCGTGGGTGCCGGGGTGGAGCAGCGGCCACGCCTTGCGGACCGCGTGGTACGCCGTCAGGCCGGCGTCGGCGAGCGCGGCGACGTCGCGCGGCGCCAGGCTCTCGTCCAGCTTGACGACGGACCGGGCGCCGGTGAGCAGCAGCTCGGCCATGCCGCCGTCGCAGTCGATGCCGGGGAAGCGCGAGTGCTCGCAGTGGACGTCGTCGCCGCCGCGGCAGGCGCGGCACAACCCGCAGGTGACCAGCGGGTGCAGGATGACGCGGTCGCCCGCGGCGACGTTGGTGACGGCGGGGCCGACGTCGACGACGGTGCCGGCGTTCTCGTGCCCGATCGTGTACGGCAGCGCGACGCCGCTCTTCTGCGCCCACTGGCCCTCGACGATGTGCAGGTCGGTGCGGCACACGCCGGCCGCGTCGACCCGGACGAGCACGTCCAACGGCTGCGTGGGCACCGGCTCGGGCACCTCGTCGATCGAGGGCTCCTTGCCGTATTCATGGACCCGGACCGCTCGCATCGGCACCCTCTCCCTCGTCGCTGAGTCGTGGTGGTGTCAGGCAATCTGCCGTCTCCGGACGCGGGTTGGGAACGGTGCTTATCGGATGGCGATAACTGGGTAAGACCACTGCTACGACGCTCGTGCCGGAGCGGTTCGCACCGGTGCGAGACGGTGGCGGACTCCGGACCTTACGGTGGTGCCATGGGGCAGATGACGACGCGACGGCCGGTGCTCCGACTGCGGCCGGGCCGGTCGGCCCAGCGCCCCGACACCCTGGCGGTCGAGGAGCCGCTGCTGGTCCGCGTCGGCGACCAGATCCTCACGTCCACCATGCGCACACCCGGGCACGACTTCGACCTCATCGCCGGCTGGCTGGTCGCCGAGGGCGCCATCGGCGACCGCACCGACGTCGCCGGCATGAAGGAGTGCGTCGACGAGCAGAACACCATCGAGGTGACGCTCGCCCACGGCGTCGAGCCGCCCCGCGCCCGGGCGTTCGAGACCACCAGCGCCTGCGGCGTCTGCGGCGCCGACCGCGTGGTCGACGTCCGCGCCTCGCTGCGCTGGCGGCTCGCCGACGACCTCACCCGCATCGACGTCGGCGTCCTGGCCACGCTGCCCGACCGCATGCGCGGCGAGCAGCGGGTGTTCGACCGCACCGGCGGCCTGCACGCGGCCGGCCTGTTCACCGCCACGGGGTCGGCGGTGACCGTCCGCGAGGACGTCGGCCGGCACAACGCCGTCGACAAGGTCATCGGGTCGGCGCTGATGGCCGGGCTGCTGCCGCTGACTGGGCACGTCCTGCAGGTCAGCGGCCGGGCATCGTTCGAGCTGGTCCAGAAGGCGGCCGCCGCCGGCGTGCCGGTGCTGGCCGCCGTCTCCGCGCCCTCCAGCCTCGCCGTCGACCTCGCCGACGAGTGCGGGCTCACGCTGGTCGGCTTCGTCCGCGGCGGCGGCATGAACGTCTACACCCACTCCGAGCGCGTCCGCGTCGCACCGTGTCCGTGAGCGCCGCGGGTCACGCCCGGCGGCGTCGCCGGACCTGAGGCGCACGGGCCAGAAAACACCTGGCCGGCCGGTGCTCGGCGTCGTCATGCTGGCGTCGTGGCCGAGACGCACTTCGACGACTGGGTGGCGCAGCGGTACGAGCGGCTGTGGCCCGAGCTGTTCGAGCCCGCCGCCGCCGACCCTGTGGTCGAGCTACTGGCCGACCTCGCCGATGGTGGTCCGGCGCCGGAGCTCGGCACCGGGCGTATCGCGCTGCCGCTGAGCCGGCGCGGCGTCGAGGTGCACGGAGTCGAGCTGTCGCCGGCCATGGTGGGCCGGCTGCGCGCGCAGCCCGGCGCCGACGCCGTCGGCGTCACCGTCGGCGACTTCGCCCGCACGCCGGACCACCTCGGCGTCGAGGAGTACGGCGACCTCGCCGGCCAGGTGGCGGTCCCGCACCACTACTGGGTCGTCGACGGCGAGCTGCGGACGTTCTCGTCGCCGCACCGCTACGTCTGGCCGGCGGAGCTGGACCTGATGGCTCGGCTCGCGGGCCTCACGCCGCGGGACCGGTGGAGCGACTGGCACCGCACGCCGTTCACCGGCGACAGCCGCGCCCACGTGTCCGTCTGGGCCAAGCCCGGCGATCAGCTGGCGGGGACCCAGTAGCGCAGCTTGCCGTGCCGCTCGTCCTCGAAGACGCCGCCGGCGGCCTCGATGACCTTGCGTGACGCGATGTTGTCGACGTCGCAGGTGACGAGCGCGGGGTCGATGCCGAGCTTGGCCGACCACGGCTTCGCCTGCTGCAGCATCGCCGTCGCGTGGCCCTGCCGGCGCGCCGACGGGCGGACGTCGTAGCCGATGTGGCCGCCGTAGTCGCGCAGCCACGGGGTCAGGTGATGCCGGATCGACAGCCGGCCCAGGAAGATCGGGCCGTCGACGTACCAGAGGTGGGTCGACGGGACCATGCCGCGGGCGCGCGGTGCGTCGTCGCGCTCGTCGTCGATCTGCCGGCGGACGTAGGCGGCGAACCCCTCGGGCCGCACCATGTCGGCCAGCTGCAGGTCGTCGGCCCAGCGCGGCTCGTAGCCGGGCTCGCCGACGGCCTCGAGCCACGACTCGTGGACCTCGACTGTGGGGCGGACCAGTTCCGGCACGAGACCTATCGTGCCCGGTTACCGGCCGGTCATTCGCCCGGATCACGGAATCGGCCGGATTTCCGGCGGCTCACCGGGCCGACGCGGCTGCCCCACCCGGCCGGGCGGGGCGGCCGCGCCGGGACCGCCTTCCGCTGGACTCGGACGACGAACCGGCGCCGAAGGAACAGCTCGCGACGCCGTGGGTCACCGGTCGCCGACACCGGCACGCGCGACCCGTACGTCGTCGTCGCCGGCCGTCCCGTGACCTCGGCGGGCGTGGAGCCGACGCCGGCCCCCGTGGTGAATCCCCACATCGAGGCGTTCGGTTGCGTTTGCGTGTGAGGTTGGTGGCGTGGGGCGTCCACCTCGTGATTCGGGAGCCATCACGAGGATTGCCTGAGCGTCAACACGCTTATAGCCATGGTGATGCTCGAGTGATCCTGGTGATGTAGGCGATCCTGGATGATCACGGCTGTCCACAACCCGGCAAAATGGGGCGAAACGGGCACGGGGTGAGGTGCGCCCACATCGCCTGTCCCTTGACAGCTCCCCTTCGTGGCCGCGGGTCTGCGGCGACGAACATGGGCAGCAGGGGACGGCCGACGTGCGGAATGACCACTCGCCGACGGTCAGTCGGCGCGCTTGACCGCCACGAGCAGGCCGTCGCCGACGGGGAGCAGCGCCGGTACCAGGTGGTCGTCGTCGCGGACGAGGCGGGCCAGCTCGCGGATCGAGACGGTCTCGGGGTCGCGCTGGGCGGAGTCGGCGACGCGGTCGTGCCAGAGCGCGTTGTCGAACGCCACCGCGCCGCCCGGGCGCAGCAGCCGCAGCGCCTGCTGCAGGTAGTCGCTGTACTCGGTCTTGTCGCCGTCGCAGAAGACGAGGTCGTAGGCGCCGTCGGTGAGGCGGGGGAGCACCTCGAGTGCGGCGCCGGCGATGAGCCGGGTGCGGTTGGCCGCCACGCCCGCCTCGGTGAACGCCTCGCGGGCCAGCCGCTGGTGCTCGGACTCGATGTCGACGCTGGTGAGGACGCCGTCGGCGCGCATGCCCGACAGCAGGTAGAGGCCCGAGACGCCGCAGCCGGTGCCGACCTCGACCACGGTGCGGGCGTCGAGCGCGGCGGCCAGAACGCGCAGCGCTGCCCCGGCGCCGGGCCCGACGGGGACGGCGCCGACCTCGGCGGCGCGCTGCCGCGCCCGCCCGAAGATGTGGTCCTCGTCGAGGTAGGTCTCCGCGTAGGCCCACGACTCCGGCGTGATGGCGGTGGTGCTGCCCGTGGAAATGACGGCCTCCAGGTCCGGAACGTCCAGTGTCGCGCGCGAACTGTGTCAGTCCCGAGCTTAAGCCGTCAAGCATCCGCATCGTGGGAACCGGAACCCCGCGGCCGTCCCGGATCGTTCTGGAGGACAGGGAACGTCGGGAATAGATGGGGGGCTTCCCTGATTGGCCACGAAAGGGGCAATGGGTGACCATGGACGTAGCGCTCGTGCCGACGAGCCGTGTCGAGGAAGGACCCCGGGTGGCCGACGTTGAGACCTGGACGCCGCCGAGCTGGGAAGAGATCGTCCGCGAGCACTCGGGGCGGGTCTACCGGCTGGCGTACCGTCTGACCGGCAACGCGCACGACGCCGAGGACCTCACCCAGGACGTCTTCGTCCGGGTCTTCCGCTCGCTGTCGTCGTACACGCCCGGCACGTTCGAGGGCTGGCTGCACCGCATCACCACGAACCTGTTCCTCGACTCCGTCCGCCGCAAGCAGCGCATCCGGTTCGACGCTCTGGCCGACGACGCCGCCGAGCGCCTGCACGGCCGCGAGCCCACGCCCGAGCGCGTCATCACCGACAGCATGCTCGAGGCCGACATCCAGCGGGCGCTCGAGGCGCTGCCGCCCGACTTCCGGGCCGCCGTGGTGCTGTGCGACATCGAGGGCCTGTCCTACGAGGAGATCGCGGCCACGCTGGGCATCAAGCTCGGCACCGTCCGCAGCCGCATCCATCGCGGACGCGCCCAGCTACGGGCCGCGCTCGACCACCGTGCGCCCGACGACCCCAGTGCGCTCAGCTTCGACGAACACGAGGCCGAAGCGCCGCGTGAACACGGAGACTCCGCATGAGACACCTCGACGAGCGGATCAGCGACCTCGTCGACGACCGCCTCGAACACGACGAACGCGACCGCGCCCTGGTGCATCTGACGGTCTGCGCGCACTGCCGCGAGGCCGTCGAGCTGGAGCGCGACGCCCGCAACGCGCTGCGTTCGCTGCCCTCCGTCGAGCCGTCGCAGAGGCTCGTCGCCAGCCTGCTGGCGCTGGCCGAGCCGGGCGAGCCGCTGCCGCCCGCGCCTCCGGCCGCGCAGCCGCCCCCCGTGGCCGGGTGGCGCCC
>NZ_QUAL01000083.1 GCF_003579925.1 Jiangella rhizosphaerae
AGCGCGCGGTAGGCCGCCGCAAGACTTCGCGTCATCCCCTCGGCCCCACGGAGCCACAGGGCCGGGCAGGGATTCGTGAACGAATTCACGTACTGCAACGTGACCGGACATGTCCGGCACCACACCATAAGGAGCTGTGAGAACCATGGATTGGCGCCACCGTGCCGCCTGTCGCGACGAGGACCCCGAGCTGTTCTTCCCCATCGGGAACACCGGGCCCGCGCTGCTCCAGATCGAGGAGGCCAAGACCGTCTGCCGTCGCTGCGACGTGCGCGAAGCCTGCCTGAGCTGGGCTCTCGAGAGCGGCCAGGACGCCGGCGTGTGGGGCGGTCTGTCCGAGGACGAGCGCCGTGCCCTGAAGCGCCGCAACGCCCGAGCCCGCGCGCGAGCCTACTGACGCCGCAGCGCAGCGGGCCCCGACACCCGCGCCGAACGCTACGCCCCGCCAACCCCGGATCGGCGGGGCGTCGGTATGTCCGGACCTGCTTCGGCCGGATCGCCCGGTGTTGACGCTGTTGGCTGGGATGCAGCGTTGGCCGTCCTCTGCTGCGTTGGGTCCCGTCCCCCTGCTGCCCGATTGTCTTGGCCGCGCGCACGCGCCTCAAGTCCGCGCGCCTCGTGGTGGGGCTCCGCTGGGGTCGGGGCGCTTGGACTTGACCCGCGCGCCCGCGGCTAAGAACGGGCAGCGATCAGGGGGACGGGGGAAGAGCGGCGACGGGCCGGTGGGGGCGTTGGCCAGCTTCTGTGTGGCGTTGGTGTCGTTGAGCGTCCACCTGGTGAGATTTCACCGTGATTCCGGGGCCATCACGAGGATTGCCCCAGCGTCAACACCCCTACAGTCATGGTGAAGCTCAGGTAATCCTCGTGATGTAGGCGATCGCCGATGATCATCGCTGTCCACAGCCCGACAAAGCACGCGAAACGGGCACGACAACGCCGAGGCGTGCCCAGATCCTCCCCGTCCCCCTGATAGCTGCCCGTTCTTGGCCGCGAAGCCGCGGGTCAAGTCCGCCCGTCGTCGCGAAGCGACTCCATGGCGGACTTGAGGCGCGGTTGCGCGGCTAAGAGAATGGGCAGCAGGGGGACGGCGAACGTCCCGGTGGCGTCAGCGCGGTGAGTCGGCCGCCACCGGCAGGTCCAGCACGACCCGGGTGCCGCCGCCGGGCCGGGGGCCGATGTCCAGCGTCCCGCCCAGCTCACCGACCACCAGTGTCCGGACGATCTGCAGGCCGAGGTTACCGGTGGTGCTCGCGTCGAAGCCCGGCGGCAGGCCGGCGCCGTCGTCGTCGACCGTCGCCAGCAGCCGGCCGTCGGAGCGCTGCGCCGTCAGCAGCACCGCGCCGCCACGACGGCCCAGGCCGTGCTCGACGGCGTTCTGCAGCACCTCGGTGAGCGTCATGGCCAGCGGCGTCGCGGTCTCGGCGGCCAGGATGCCGAACGTCCCCGACCGCGTGGCCCGTACGTCGGAGGTCGTGGCGGCCACCTCGGCGACCATGCCCAGCAGACGGTCGGCGACGTCGTCGAACGCCACGGTGTCGTCGACGGTCTGCGACAGGGTCTCGTGCACGATCGCGATGGAGCCCACCCTGCGCACCGCTTCGTCGAGCGCCGCCCGGCCCTCCGCCGACGCGATGCGCCGCGACTGCAGCCGCAGCAGCGCCGCCACCGTCTGCAGGTTGTTCTTGACCCGGTGGTGGATCTCGCGGATGGTCGCGTCCTTGGTGAGCAGCTCACGCTCGCGGCGGCGCACCTCGGTGACGTCGCGGCACAGCGCCAGCGCGCCGACGTGGGTCCCACCCGGGTCGAGCGGGATGATCCGCAACGTCATCACCGTGCCGTTGCCCTCGATCTCGGTGCGGATGTGCTGCCGGCCGCCCAGCACGTCCTCCAGCGGTTCGTCGCGCGCGCCCGGCGGCGGCGCCAGCGTGGCCGTCGCCTTGCCCAGGTGCTGGCCGACGAGGTCGGCGGCCAGGCCGAGCCGCCGGTAGACGGAGACCGCGTTGGGGCTGGCGTAGAGCGCGAGTCCGTCGGCGTCGAGCCGGACCAGGCCGTCGCCGACCCGCGGCGCACCGCGGCGGCCCATGTCGGTGCGGGTGGAGTGCGGGAACCGGCCCTCCGTGATCAGCGTGGCCAGCTGGCTGCCGCACTCGAGGTAGGACAGTTCCAGGCGGCTGGGCGTGCGGACCGCGACGAGGTTGGTGTGCCGGCCGATGACGGCGATGACGCGGCCGTCGTGGCGCACCGGGATCGCCTCGACCCGCACCGGGACGTCGTCCCACCACTCGGGGTCGCCCTCACGCCGGATGACGCCTTCGGTGTAGGCGGTGTCGATGAGCGGCCGCCGGCCCTTGACCAGATACGTGCCGACGAGGTCCTCGACGTAGGCCGTCGGGCCGGTGGTGGGGCGCATCTGCGCGACCGCGCGGTAGCCCTCGCCGTCGCGGTCGGGCACCCAGAGCACGAGGTCGGCGAAGGAGAGGTCGGCGAGCAGCTGCCAGTCGGCGATGAGGGCATGCAGCCAGTCCAGATCGGCCTCGGAGAGATCGGTGTGACGCTGGACGACGTCGTTGAGCGACGGCACGTCACCGAGCGTAGCTGTCTCACCTCGCTTCCCTCCACGGAGGTGGTTCTGCGAGGATTGCCCTGTGCAGCAGTCGTACTGGGAGCAGGTCGTCGCCGACGGCTTCCGGCTACCCCAGGGCGCTGCCCTCGACGAGCTCACCATCGAGCTGGTCACCATGCTGGGCGACACCGATCCGCACGTCCGCGAGGACATCGCCCGCTCGGTCCTGCAGACCTGGATCCGCGAAGGCGTCTACGACGACCTGCTCGTCGGGCTCGGCGACGGGCTGGCGCTGGGGCTGAAGAAGGGCCTGGGCGAGGAGGGCACCGACTCCGTGCTGCGCCGCTCGTTCTCCGCGAGCGTGCTGGCCGAGGTCATCGCGCGCGACAACGTCACCCATGGGCTGCACCCGGCCGCGGTCCTCACCTGGGCCGACCAAGCCGTCGGCTGGTTCCTCGGCGAGCGCGACCTCCGCGGCTGGACCCCCAGCCAGGGCTGGGCCAACGCCGTCGTGCACGGGGCCGACGTGCTCGGCGCGCTGAGCGCGTCGCGGCATCTGGGCGCCGACGAGCTGCGCGTCCTGCTCGACGTCGTGGCCGAGCGGCTGACGACGCCGACGCGGCACCGCTTCTCCGCCGGCGAGGAGCAGCGGCTGGCGTACGCGACGATGTCGGTCCTGCACCGCGACCTCGTCACCATCGAGCCGCTGGAGGGCTGGCTCGACCGCCTGGCCCAGGCCTGGCGCGACGACGCCCGCCCGCCCTCGTCGCGGGCCGCCGCGCGCGAGAACACCCTCGACTACCTGCGGGCGCTGCACCTGCAGCTGCTGCTGGGCGTGCAGGGCACCCCGGCCCAGAACGTCGCCAGCACCCCGCGGCCGATGCCCGCGGTCCGCTCCGACCTGCTGCTCGCGCTGCAGGCGACGCTGCGCTCCAGCGCGCCCTGGCTCTACCGCCAGCCCTGAGCCGGCGGGCGCTGGCCGTTTCGTTCAATCGCCCGGTGGCACGACGTCCCTAGCGTGGACGGTGTGATCGACGCGGCTCTGGACGGCGAGGTGTACGAGCCCGGCTCCCCCGGCTACGAGGCGGCGTATCGCCCGGCCGACGTGCGGTACGTGGGGATGCGGCCGCGCTACGTGGTGCGCTGCCGCTCGGTCGGCGACGTGGTCCGCACCCTGGAGTACGCGCGGGCGACCGGGACGCCGCTGGTGCCGCGCGGGGGCGGCCACTGCTTCGCCGGGCGGTCGTCCACCGACGGCATCCTGCTCGACCTGGGCGGGCTCGACGGCGTGACCGTGACCGGCTCCGGGTCGGCGACCATCGGCGCCGGGGCCCGGCTGGCCGGCGTGTACGGCGCGCTGCACAGGCACGGGCGGACCCTGCCGGCGGGCTGCGGGCCGACCGTGGGCATCGCCGGGCTCACGCTCGGCGGCGGGATCGGGCTGCTGGGACGGCGGTACGGGCTGACCTGCGACCGGCTGGCCGGCGCACAGGTGGTGCTGGCCGACGGCCGGGTCGTCGACTGCGACGCCGAGCGCGAGCCCGACCTGTTCTGGGCGCTGCGCGGCGCGGGTGGCGGCCAGTTCGGTGTCGTCACCTCGCTGGTCTTCGACACCGTGCCGGAGCCGGAGACGACGCGGCTGGACTTCGGCCCGCCGCGGGCGCCGCTGGCCGAGGTCATCGAGGCCTGGCAGGGCTGGGCCCCGGACGCGCCCGACGAGGTCACCGTCACCCTGGCGGTCCTCGCCCGCCCTGGGCGGCCGGTCGAGGTGAGCCTCGGCGGTGCCTCACTGCTGCCCGAGGCGCCCACGTACGAGCTGATCGACGGGTTCCGCTCCGACGTGGGAGCGCCGCTCGACCTGCGGGGCGGGCAGCCGTACTCGCGCCTGAAGGATCTCCTCGCCGGGCCGGACCCGTTGGAGGACGTCGCAGCCGGCCGGCGGATCCGGTCGGAGTTCTTCGCCCGGCCGCTGCGCCGGGCCACGATCGACGCGCTGTGCGCCCAGCTGACCGACGGCCCGGCCGACGGGCCCCGCCGGCTGGCGTTCACCCCGATGGGCGGCGCCTACGGCCGGGTGCCCGGCGGCGCGACGGCGTTCGCCCATCGCGGCGAGCGGTTCCTGCTCGAGCACGGCGCGGCCGCGACGTCGGCCTGGACGGACACCTCCTGGCAGATCGGGCACGCCGACGGCTCCGGGCACGTCTACCCGAACTTCCCCGACCCCGCCCTCGCCGACGGCCCGGCCGCCTACCACGGCGCCAACCTGCCGCGGCTGGCCGAACTCAAACGCCGCTACGACCCCGGCCGGGTGTTCGGCTTCCCGCAATCACTCTGACCGCCGCGGCGGCGCGCCATCCCGTCCCCACCCACAGTTGATCTTGGGTGGAGACTTACGAAAGGTAAGTTGCTTACTGGCATGTCCGCCGCGGGGGTCGCCGGGGCCGATCATGGGGACGTGACCGACTACGGACATCCCCTCACCTTCGGGGTCAGCCTCGACCCCACCGCCGCGGACTTCGGGTCCGCGCTCGACCTCGCCCGGCAGGCCGACCGCGCCGGGCTGGAGTACCTCGCCGTCCAGGACCACGCCTACCAGCCCGGCTACCTGGACGTCTGGACGATGCTCAGCTACCTGACCGCCCGCACCGAGCGCATCGCCGTCGTCTCCGACGTCGCCGACCTGCAGCTGCGCCCGCCGGCCATGCTGGCCAAGGCGGCGGCGTCGCTGGCCGCCATCGCGCCCGGACGGGTCGCGCTCGGCGTCGGCGGCGGGCCCAGCGCGGCCGCCGTCGCGTCGATGGGCGCCACCCCGCACCACGGCCGGGCCATGGTGGAGTACACCGAGGAGGCGATCGGCATCCTGCGCGCCGCGCTCGACGGCCGGGCGATCCGCACCGACACCGAGCACCACCACATCGCCGGCTACCAGGCCGGACCCGTGCCGGCCGCGCCCGTGCCGATCTGGGTGGGCAGCCAGAAGCCCGGCATGCTCGGCGTCACCGGGCGCGTGGGTGACGGCTGGGTGTCGCCGCTGAACATCTACGTGCCGCCGCAGGACGTGCCGGAGCGGCAGGCGATCATCGACGCCGCCGCGCGCGAAGCCGGCCGCGACCCGCGCGACGTCCGTCGCCTCTACAACGTCATCGGCGCGATCGGCCCGTACCGCGGCGGGCAGGGCCTGGTCGGCCCGGCCGGCCTGTGGGTCGACACGCTCACCGAGTGGGCCGTCGAGCTCGGCTTCGACACGTTCGTGCTCTGGACGATCACCGACCCGGCGGCGCAGCTGGAGCTGTTCACGTCCGAGGTCGTGCCGGCCGTCCGCGAGCGCGTCGCCGAACGGCGCGGAGCGGCCGCATGAGCGAGCTGGTACTCCCCGGCGGCCTGCGCGACCGCGCCGTCCGGCCCGGCGATCGCCGGTACCCACTGCTGCGGTCCACCTACACGCGGGTGTCCGCGCCGTCCCTCGTGCTGCTGCCGGAGAGCCCGGCCGAGGTCGCGGCCAGCCTCGAGGTCGCCCGCGACTCCGGCCTGCCGCTCTCGGTGCGCAGCGGCGGGCACGGGCTGTCCGGACGGTCGTCGAATGACGGCGGCATCGTGCTGGACGTCTCGGCGATGAACGGGGTCGAGGTGCTGGACGAGGACGCGCGGCTGGTCCGCGTCGGCGCCGGAGCACGGTGGGCGAACGTCGCCGCCGCGCTGGCGCCGCACGGCTGGGCGATCAGCTCCGGCGACCACGGCAACGTCGGCGTCGGCGGTCTGGCGACGGCCGGCGGCATCGGCTGGCTGGCGCGGTCGTACGGACTGACCATCGACCACATCCGCGCCGCCGAGGTGGTCCTGCCCGATGGCCGGCTGGTGCGGGCCGACGCGACGCACGAGCCGGACCTGTTCTGGGCCGTGCGGGGCGCCGGCGACGGCGTCGGCGTGGTCGTGGCCTTCGAGATCGAGGCGACACCACTGCGCACGGTCGGCTTCGGGCAGGTCGTGGTGGAGGCCGACCGCGACGGCGACACGCTACGGCGCTGGTCGGAGTACGTCGCGGCCGCGCCGCACGAGCTGACCGGCAGCGCCGTCCTGTTCGCCGACGGCGCCGACGTCGCGGCGCAGTTCACCGCCGTGGTGGCCTCGGACGACCAGGACCTGGTGCGCGAGCTGATCGCGCCGCTGGCCGAGTTCGGCGTCCGGCCGCTGTCCAGCGGCGCGCAGCTGGCGCCGTACCCCGCCCTGGTGTCCACCGGACACCTGCACCCGAACGTCGGCCAGCAGCCGTCCACGACGACGAACGCCCTGCTGCCGGCGCTGACGGAGGCGAGCGCGCGGGCGCTCATGGAGGTCGCGGCGGGACCCCAGCGGACCCTGGTGCAGCTGCGGGCGCTCGGCGGCGCGATCAACGAGGTCGCCCCGGACGCGACCGCATATGCCCACCGTCACCAGCAGGTCCTCGCGATCCTCACGCAGTTCCCGCCCGGCGGCGGCACCGAGCTGGACGCCGCGGCCGCGCCGCTCGCCCCGTACGCCGACGGCGCCTACCGCAACTTCGAGAGCCGGCCCGACGACGACACCTTCCGGCGCGCGTTCCCGGGCGCCACGGGCGACCGCGTCCGCGCCCTGCGCGAGCGCTACGACCCCGGCGGCCTGCTCCAGCGGGTCGCGGCCGCGGAACCCGCGAGGCCGCGCTAGACCCCGCTGACCGCCGCGGCCACCGTGGCGACGGTGTCCTCGGTCCACGGCGTGCCCCTGGTGATGACGCTGACGTGGTCGAAACCGCGCTCGCGGGCCACCCCGCACCGCTCGACGAACGAGGCCGCGGACTCCCCCGGGGCGAGCGCCGTCGCCAGCGTCTTCTCGATCGCCTCGAACGGGCGTCCGACGGCGTCGCAGTGGCGCGCCAGGACATCGAGCTTGTGCCGGACCGTCGAACCGTCGTCGGGGACGTCCGGCAGGTTGCAGGCGTCGCCGTACTGCGCGACCAGCCGCAGCGTCACCTTCTCGCCGGACCCGCCGATGACGATCGGCGGGTGCGGCCGGGTGACGGAGTTGGGAACGTTGAGCGGCCGCTCGAGCCGGTAGTGCCGGCCCTCGAACGGCGACGCGTCACCGGCCCACATCTGCGTCGCCAGCCGCAGGATCTCTTCCAGCCGCTCGAACCGCTCGGCGGTGGGCGGCAGGAAGAGGCCCATCATGGCCGCCTCGTCGCCGTGGTAGCCGGCGCCGACGCCGAACCAGGCTCGTCCCCGCGACACCACGTCGAGCGTGGTGACGGCCTTGATCAGCAGCGCCGGCGCCCGGAACGTCGCCGCGGAGACCATGGCGCCCAGCCGGACCCGCTCGGTCCGCCCGGCGAGGTAGCCCAGAGTGGTGTACGCCTCGAGCATCTCGTCGTCGAGGCGGCGGGACGGGTCGCCCTGCACCAGGTGGTCGGCGACCCAGACGGTGTCGATGCCGGCCTGGTCGGCGGCGCCCGCGACCCGGACGAGCTCGTCGGTGAGTCCGCCGCCGGACCACGAGTAGTTCGTGATGCTGATGCTCACCTTCATGGTCTCGACCCTAGGCCGATTTACTTGGACTCGTCAAACTATTGGAGTCATCCAATCAGTAGACTGTGCGCCGTGACCGCCGACGACCACGCCGCCCTCGCCGCCGACACCTGGCGGGTGTTGTTCGACCTGCTCGTCCGCTCCCGGCCCGAGCGCGACGCCGTCCTCGCGAGGCTCGGCCTCACCCCGAACGAGTACAAGGCGCTGCACTCGCTCGACGCCGAAGCCGGCCGGACCATGAAGGAGCTGGCGGCGGAGTGGCAGTGCGATGCGTCGACCGCCACCTGGACCGTCGACCGCCTGCAGCGACTCGACCTCGCCGAACGCCGTGTGCATCCCACCGACCGCCGGGCCCGCCTGGTCGTGCTGACACCGCGCGGCGCCGCCGTCCGTGCCGAGCTGCTGGGGGCGCTCCACGCGCCACCGGCCGAGCTGCTGGAGCTCGACGACGCCCGGCTGCGCGCCCTCGCCGTGGCGGTCGCGCCGCTGCGCCATGATCGGCGGATGGATTCCGGTACGGTGAACGGGTGAGTATTTCGCAGCGCAACGATCTCACCCTGAGCGGTCACGCCGGTCAGCACGCCCTGGCCGTCGCCGAGGCGCACGGCGTCGGGACCATGTGGACGCTGTCCGGCGCCCACGTGTTCCCGCTGTACGACGCCGTGGTGAAGGCCGAGTCGCCCACCCGCATCGTCGACGTCCGGCACGAGCAGACCGCGGTCTTCGGGGCCGAGGCGACCGCGAAGCTGACGCGCGAGCCGGGGCTCGTCGTCCTCACCGCGGGCCCGGGCGTCACCAACGGCGTCAGCGGCATCGCCCAGGCGTGCTTCAGCGGCGTCCCGCTGCTGGCCGTCGGCGGGCGCGCGCCGGCCTGGCGGTGGGGCACCGGCGCGCTGCAGGAGCTCGACCACCCGCCGCTGCTCGCCCCCGTCACCAAGCTGTCGACGACGGCGCACAAGGCGGCCGACGTCGGACCGGTCGTCGACCGCGCGCTGAGCGTCGCCCGGTCGGCGCACCGCGGGCCGGTCTTCGTCGACGTCCCGATGGACGAGCTGTACAGCTTCGCCGACGTGACGCTCGAGCTCACGCCGCCGGCGCCCCGGCCGGAACCCGACCCCGACAGCCTCACCGCCGTCGCCACGCTCATCGGAGAGGCCCGGCACCCCGTCGTCGTGCTCGGCTCGGACGTCTGGATGGACGGCGCCGAGGAGGCCGCGCTGCGCTTCGCCGACGAGACCGGCATCCCCGTGGTCGCCAACGGCATGGGCCGCGGCGTGCTGCCGAAGGGCCACCGGCTGCTGGTCAACCGGGCCCGGTCGGCCGCGTTCAAGAACGCCGACCTCGTCGTGGTGGTCGGCACGCCGCTGGACTTCCGGCTCGGCTTCGGCACGTTCGGCGGCTCCGACGGCGCGCCGCCGGCCAAGGTCGTCCACGTCGCCGACTCCCCCGACGGCCTCGCGACCCACGTCGAGCTCGCCGCGAGCGCCGCGGGCGACCTCACGCTCGTCCTCGACGGCATCCTGACGGCGATGCGGGCGACCCGCCGCTGGGACGACTGGGCCAACGAGCTGCGCGACCAGGCGGCCGCCGCCGTCGAGCGCGACGCCCCACTGCTGGCGTCGGAGGGCGAGCCGATCCACCCGGCACGCGTCTACGGCGAGCTCAACCGCGTCCTCGAGGACGACGCCGTGGTCATCGGCGACGGCGGCGACTTCGTGTCGTGGGCGGGCAAGCTGATCGAGCCCGGCCGGCCCGGCTGCTGGCTCGACCCCGGCCCGTACGGCTGCCTCGGCGCCGGCGCGGGCGCCGCGGCCGCCGCACGGCTGGCCCGCCCCGGCAGCCAGGTCGTGCTGCTCTACGGCGACGGCGCCGCCGGCATGTCGCTGATGGACGTCGACACCCTGGTCCGGCACGACCTTCCGGTGGTCATGGTGGTCGGCAACAACGGCGCGTGGGGGCTGGAGAAGCACCCGATGCGGTTCCTGTACGGCTACGACGTCGCCGCCGACCTGCGTCCCGAGACCGGCTACGACGCGGTCGTCGAGGCCCTCGGCGGCGCCGGCGAGACCGTCACCGAGCCCGGCGACATCGGCCCGGCGCTGCGCCGCGCCTTCGACGCCGGCGTGCCGTACCTCGTCAACGTCCAGTGCGACCCGAAGGTCGCCTACCCCCGCTCCACCACCGGCATCTGATCTGGGAATGATCACGTTCACCACCCGATTCCCTGCCGCACGAGGCCTGCAGCCCTGGTGATGCGAAAGCGATCCTTGTGATGCCCCGGGCAACCGCTGTCCGCATCTCGCGCCGAGCCGTCACGAGGACTTCCTGCGCATCACAAGGCCGGCAGGCCTCGTGTGGGACCGAATCGGGTGGTGAACGTGATCATTCCAACCGGGGTCAGGATGCCTCCGACACCTGACCGGGGCGGCGGTGGCAGAACGCGGCCCGGTAGGCCTGCGGCGTGGTGCCCAGGCGCTTGGCGAAGTGGTGGCGCATGGCCGCCGCCGTGCCGAAGCCGGCCCGGGCGGCCACCGTCTCGACGACGTCGTCGCCGCGCTCGAGCATGCGCTGCGCGGCCGCGAGCCGGGCCGTCAGCAGCCACTCGTACGGCGTCGTGCCGGTTTCGGCGCGGAACCGGCGGGCGAACGTGCGCGGCGACATGTTGGCCAGCGCCGCGAGGTCGTCGACGGTGAGGTCCTGGTCGAGATGGGCGGTCATGTAGTCGACGACGCCGGCCAGGGTGCGGGCCGGTGTGGCACGGATGGGCGCCTCGATGAACTGCGCCTGGCCGCCGTCGCGGTGCGGCGGGACCACCATGCGGCGGGCCACCATGGCCGCGGCGTCGGCGCCGAACTCCTTGCGCCAGAGATGCAGGCTGGCGTCGAGGCCGGCGGCCGTGCCGGCGCTGGTGATGACGGGGTCGTCGTCGACGTAGAGGACCCCGGGGTCGACCTTCGCCTCGGGGAACCGCGCGGCCAGCTCGCCGCTGTACATCCAGTGCGTGGTGCAGCGGCGGCCGTCGAGCAGGCCGGCCTCGCCCAGCACGAACGCGCCGGAGCAGACCGACAGCACCCGCGCGCCGCGGTCGACGGCGGCCCGTAGCGCCTCGAGCAGCTCGTCGGGGTAGGTGTCGTTGCGCGGCATGGCGGGAACGCCGACGAGGTCGGCCGACTCCAGCCGCTCCAACCCGTGCTCGATGACCAGCCCGAACCCCATGGACGTCCTGACCTGCGGCGACGGTCCGCACAGGTCGAAGTCCATGACCGGCAGACCCTGGTCGGACCGGTCGACGCCGAACGCCTCGCAGAGCACGCCGAGCTCGAACGGGGCGACGCCGTCGAGCACCACGGCAGCGACATTTCGCAGCATTCGGACAGTCTGCCAGACAACTGGCAGGAAGTCGATGCCTACTGGCAGTCCTGCCACTGGTGGCAGGATTCCGGCAGGAGAAGAATTACTGCCATGAGCGCAGTCATCCTCCTTCTCGTCCTGGCAGTCGCGATCGCCGCCGCGGTCTCCGCGGCCCGGTTGGCGGGTTCGGACGGCGGCCCTCGGCACGACCCGCTCCCGCGGGCCGAAGACGACTGGTCGCCGAGCCTGCCCACGCACCCGTACGCGCGCTGAGCCTCACCGGGCCAGGAACCGCTCGCGTCCCACGACGACGCGGGTGATCGTCCCACGACCCACCGGCTCGCCGTCGCCGCCCAGAGCGACGACGGAGAACCGCAGGGTCCGCCCGTCGACGGCGGTCAGCTCGCCGCGCACCTCCACAGGGGCGCCGAGCGGACTCGCCGCGACGTGATCGACCTCGACCCGAGTGCCCACCGTGGTGTCGCCGCCGGCGAGCGCGTCGTCGACGGCGGCCACGGTCGCGGCCTCCATCCACGCCACCAGCCGCGGCGTCGCGAGCACCGGCACGTCGCCGGAGCCCAGCGCCAGCGCGGTGTCGGCCTCGGTAACGGTGTGCGACTCGCGCGCCGCGAGGCCGGGCTCGAGCGCCGTCACGAGATGACGACCAGCACGTCGCCCTCTTGGACGACGTCACCCGGGCCGACCTTGACCTCGGACACCAGTCCGCCGTCCTCGCACAACACCGGGATCTCCATCTTCATCGACTCCAGGATCAGCAGGGTCGCCCCGGCACCGACCTGGTCTCCCACGGATACCGCCACGGAGTGGACATTGGCCACCATCTCGGCGGCCACCATCTCGGCCACGTGCTGACTCCTCTCGCCCGCTGCGGAGCATTCCACCACGAGCTTCCGGGCGTGGCGTCCGCCGGTTCGGCGCCGGACCAGGTCAGGATGATGATATGGCGCTCCTCCTGCTCGCCTTGGCCGCCGGCCTGGCGGCGGGGTACGCACGCGGAGGGCGGCTGCGGCGCCTGGGCGAACGACCCCCGGTGCGCAGCCGCCTCATCCTCACCGCGCTGGGCGCCTATGCCGTCGGGGTCGCCGGCAGCTGGGTGTGGGAGCCGCTGCTGCCGGTCATGACGGCGCTGTGCTGGTTCACCCTCGGCTTCTACGCCTGGCTCAACCGCGCCTACCACGGCGCCCGGCTGATCGCGCTGGGTCTGGTCGCCAACGGCCTGGTCATCCTGCTCAACGGCGGCATGCCGGTGTCGGTGACGGCCGAGCAGCGGGCGGGCGTCGAGACGACGGTGGCGCAGCGGCCCGACGAGGGCGTCGTCACGGTGGCCGGCGACGACACCCGGCTCCGTTGGCTGGGCAAGACCGTTCCGGTCGCGTTCCCGCCCCGCCCGGAGGCGGTCAGCCCGGGCGACCTGGCGGTCGCGGCGGGGGTCGCGGCCGCGCTGGCCACGGCCATGACCGGACGGCGTACGGCGCTGGCCCGCGAACGCGCCGAGGCGACCCGGCGACCCGCCCCGCGGATCGGGGAGCGGGCGGCG
>NZ_QUAL01000090.1 GCF_003579925.1 Jiangella rhizosphaerae
TCTCAGGAGCGGCGCCGCCGGACGGCGTACCAGGCCAGCCCGGCGGCCGCCGCCCCCGCGCTGATCGCCGCCGCCGCGATGGCCGGCTTCGGCGCGTCGCGGATCGACGCCCGCTGGCGCAGCGCGACCGGCTTCGAGAAGACCAGCACCGGCCAGCCGTGGTCGGCGGCGGCGCGGCGCAGCGCGCGGTCGGGGTTGACGGCGTACGCGTGGCCGACCGCCTCGAGCATCGGCAGGTCGGTCGCGGAGTCGGTGTAGGCGTAGCTGCGGCTGAGGTCGTAGCCCTGGTCCTTGGCCAGCTCGCGGATCGCCTCGGCCTTGTTGTCGCCGTAGGCGTAGAAGTCGATCTCGCCGGTGTACCTCCCGTCGTCGCCGACGACCATGCGGGTCGCGATGACGCGGTCGGCCCCCAGCAGCTCGCCGATCGGCTCGACGACCTCCGCGCCGCTCGACGACACCACGACCACCTCGCGGCCGGCCAGGTGATGTTCCTCGATCAGCGTGACCGCCTCGTCGTACACGATCGGGTCGACGATCGTGTGCAGCGTCTCGGCCACGATGTCCTTGACCACCTGCACGTCCCAGCCCGTCACCAGGCCCGACAGGTACTCGCGCATGCGCTCCATCTGGTCGTGGTCGGCGCCGCCCACGAGGTAGACGAACTGGGCGTACGCACTGCGCAGCACAGCTCGACGGTTGATCAGACCGCCCTGGTAGAAGCTCTTGGAGAAGGCCAGCGTGCTCGACTTGGCGATGATCGTCTTGTCAAGGTCGAAGAACGCCGCGGTCGCAGGGCGGTCGTCATTGTCCACGAGTAACGAGGATATCGATCTCCGCGCCGGGCCGCCGCGCAGGCGGCTCCGTGGCGGCCTCGATTAAAAAGTTGTCACGTGTGTTTGGCCCCTGCCGTCGTTGGGGACGATGCGTTCTGGCGGCACCCCCCCGCCGCCTTTTGACCCGGCCCGCCCCCCTGGCCGGGTCCGCACGGCTCCTGCCTCCCACCCGGCAGGGGCCGTGTCTTTTGTGGCACCGGTTTCACCGCTCAGCGGTCGTCGCGGGATGGCCGCTGGCTGTGAGCCGACGTTGGTCGTGCCGGTGGGAAGGTCGCTGGCGTTCGCGATGGAGCCGGCATCGTGCCGACGGCCACGCGCGCGGCCGTGGCCCCCTCACCGTGCCGACGAACCCAGCCGTGTGGTGCCAGCCAGGCCGAGCGCACCGATCTTGTCGCCGTCGACCGCCGGTACCGATGACGACGAGCTGCAGGCCGCTGATGGGTGAGGGATCCGGGTAGCCAGGACGACGCGGATCCCTCACCCATCCAGGCCGCGACGGCATCACCTGCCGACCGCGNAAGGCCGCAGCGTCGGCAATCTCGACGTCGGCCAACACGCTGGCGCGCGGCTGCCGACCCGGTTCTCGGATCTCTTCACGAAGGGCGATCCGCGCCCGTTCGCCGGCCGGGCGGACGGTGGCGGCGTGGTGCCCAGGTGCCGGTGGGGATTGTCTGTTTGGCGGGGTCGTCCGCACTCGCTCGGGCGACACCTCACCCGCGTGAGGACCGTGACGGGGAATGCGAAGGGCGGCATGCGGCCGTCCGGCGGGTGAGATGGCCGGTCCCCGGGTGACGACATTGCCGGTGATGGCGTGGTGGCCGGCAGGGTGGACCTGTCGTGATCGGGGTTCGCTCACGGTCAGCTGTCATCCGGTGAATCGTTCGCCGGTGTCCACGTGGCCGGATCCGGCCGTGTTGCGGGGCGGCCCCACCAGGCGTTCGCCCGCTCCGCCGGGCACGCATTCCTGGTCGAGCGGGAGTGCGCGCCCTCGAAGTCGCGATCCTTGATGATCAACGCTGTCCACAGGACCAACCCCACACCGAACCCATGGCGAACGACCTGCTGCGCCCCAGACCCGCGTCGTCCCCTGACAGCGCCCCGGGCCGCGGAAGCGTTGGCCGCGCCCGCGCGTCGTCGCGAAGCCCGTCCACAGGCCCGACGAATTCGCGGAGTTGTCCACATTTCGCGCATCGGCCGACCGGCGAACGGCTCGCGGAGGCAAGGGTGGAAGGGAGTTCCGCCCCATCCCCGGAGGTCCCCGTGTCCCGCATCGTCGCCCGCTCCCGTCACCGGCCGGCCGGCCCTGTCGACGTCGTGCCGCCGCCGCGGCCGCTCGTCATCACCCGTAACGAGGTCCTGCTCGACGACCTCCTGCGCCTCGCCGCCGCGGCGTCCGTCGAACTGGAGGTCGTCGGCCGGCCCGAGTCGGCGCGTTCGCGCTGGTCACAGGTGCCGCTGGTCGTCGTCGGCGACGACGAGGCCGACACCCTGGCGGCGTTGTCGCTGCCGCGTCGCCCCGGCGTTCTGCTGATCGGCGACAGCGACGACGGTGCCCGCGTCTGGCGCCGCGGCGTCGCGCTCGGGGCGGAACAGGTGCTGTTCCTCCCCGACGACGAATCGTGGTTGACGGGCCGGTTCGCCGACGCGGCGGAAGGCGGCGACGGCGAGGCGCTCGTGCTCGGCGTCATGGGCGGTCGCGGCGGCGCCGGCGCGTCGGTGCTGGCCACGGGCCTCGCGGTGACGGCGAGCCGGCAGGGGATGGCGGTCATCCTGGCCGACCTCGACCCCCTCGGCGGTGGACTCGACCTCGTCCTCGGCGCCGAGGGTGTGACCGGCCTGCGCTGGCCCGACCTCGCCGACAGCAAGGGCCGGCTCGGGGCACGGGCGCTGCGGTCGGAGCTTCCCGGCCGGCACGGACTCGCCGTCCTGTCCTGGGACCGCGGCGACCTCCTGACGCTCGCGCCCGACGCCGCCGACGTCGTCCTCGCGGCGGCCCGGCGGGCCTGCGACCTGGTGGTTCTCGATCTGCCGCGCTGGCCCGACCCAGCCGCCGAGTCGGCCATCGGGCTGTGCGCGTCCGTGCTGCTCGTCGTGCCGGCCGAGGTCCGGGCGGTCGCGGCGGCCACCCGGGTCGCGGCGGGCCTCACCATGCTCGCGGCCGACGTGCGCGTGGTGACGCGCGGACCGTCGTCCTCGGGCCTGAGCGGGCCGGATGTCGCGATGGCGCTCGGTCTGCCGTTTGCGCTGCACCTCGCGCCGGAGCCGCGGCTGGGCGTGCATCTCGACCGCGGCGAGCCGCCCGGACTCGACGACAAGGGGCCGCTGGTCCAGGGGTGCGGACGACTGATCGAGACGATCCTGCGCGACCATCGGCCGGTCGGCGCATGACGCCGGCCGTGGTCACTGGCGCCGGGACGGGTCGGGTACGCGTCCCGGTCCCGGCGATAGTCGTTCCGCCGCAGCGGGCGGAGGAGCGATGAGGTTCGACGAGACTCTGCTCGACCGCATCCGCTCCACCCTGGCGCAGGCCGCCGAAGCCCCGACACCGGCGCGGGTCGCCGCGCTGCTCCGGTCCGAGGGCGCCGTGCTCGGCGACGCCGCGGTGCTCGAGGTGACCGAGGCGCTGCGGGCCGAGATCACCGGCGCCGGCCCGCTCGATCCGCTGCTGCGCCGGCCCGGCGTCACCGACGTGCTGGTCAACGCGCCCGACGAGGTCTGGATCGACGACGGCGACGGCTTGCGGCGCGAGCCGGTGCGGTTCCGCGACGAGTCGGCGGTGCGGCGGCTCGCGGTCCGGCTCGCGGCGTCGGCGGGCCGGCGCCTGGACGACGCCGTTCCCTACGTCGACGCCCGGCTTGCGGGCGGTGTGCGGCTGCACGCGGTCGTGCCACCCATCGCTCCGGACGGCACCGTCATCTCACTGCGGGTGCCATCGGGACGCGCGCTGAGCCTGCCCGACCTGGTCGCGGCTGGGACGGTGCCGGCCGCGCTCGAGCCGTGGCTGACGGCGGTGGTCCGCGCCCGGCTCGCGTTCCTGATCACCGGCCGGACCGGCTGCGGCAAGACGACCGTTCTCGAGGCGCTGCTCGGCGTCTGCGATCCGGGTGAGCGGATCGTGCTCGTCGAGGACGCGGGCGAGCTGCGCCCCGACCATCCGCACGTCGTCAGGCTCGAGGCCCGCGCCGCGAACGTCGAAGGCGCCGGTCGCGTCGGTCTCGACGTGCTCGTCCGGCAGGCACTGCGGATGCGCCCTGACCGGATCGTCGTCGGCGAGGTGCGTGGTGCCGAGGTGGTCGACCTGCTGGCCGCCCTGAACACCGGTCACGAGGGCGGCTGCGGAACGCTGCACGCCAACTCGACGGCGGACGTGCCGGCGCGGCTGGAGGCGCTCGGCCTGGCCGCTGGGCTGGGCCGGGCGGCCGTGCACGCTCAGGCACGGGCGGCGCTCGATGCTGTCATCCACCTCGTTCGCGACGACGGCGGCCGTCGACGGGTCGCACAGGTCGACGTGGTGGCCGGCGACGGCGCGGGCGCGGCGACGCGTGCCTCCGCCGGCGGTCTGGAGACGGCGGCGGCGTTCCGGGTCGACGGCGACGGCGCGGTCTCCCGCGGTCCAGGCTTCGACATCCTTGCCGAACGGCTCGCGGGCCGGGGGTGGGAGCCGTGACGGTGCTGCTGGCGAGTGTGCTGGGTGGGCTGGCGGCGGTGGTGTGGGTGGGGCGGCCGTCGTTGCTCCAGGCGCGGCTCGGCCGGCCCGGCTCCGGTCGTAGGGGAGCGTGGCGACGGCTGTCGCCGCGCACGGCCCTCCTCGGCGGCGCGGTCGCGGCCGGAGCGGGTGGTCTGGCTCTGGCAGGGCCGGTGGGGCTGGTGGCCGGGCTGCTCGCCGTACCGCTTGGCCGGTCATGGCTGCGCCGTCGGCGGGAGCGACAGGCCCGGCGACAGCGAGAGTCCGACGTCGCCGAGGGCTGCGTGGCCCTGGCCGGTGAGCTCGCCTCCGGCGTCCCGCCCGCCCGCGCACTCAGCGCCGTCGCGGTCGATTGGCCCGCCCTGTTCGGCCCCGCCGCCGGACGAGCCGCGCTCGGCGGAGATCCGTCGGCAGCACTGCGGGCGACCGGGGAGCTGCCGGGAGCCGGCGCGCTCCGAGCGGTCGCGGCGGCCTGGGAGGTCTCCGAACGCACCGGTGCCGCGCTGTCCTCGGTGCTGGTCGCGGTGGCCGACTCCGTTCGGGCCGAGGCGACGGTGCGGCGCGAGGCCGACGCCCAGTTCGCCTCCGTCCGGGCGACCGCACGACTCATGGCCTGCCTGCCGGTGGCGACATTGCTGCTGTTCTCGGCCGGCGACGGCGACGCGCTCGGCTTCCTCACCGGCACGCCGGTCGGTCTGGCCTGCCTCGTCGTCGCCGCCCTGTTGGTCGCCGGCGGCCTGTTCTGGGTCGACCGCGTGTCGCGACAGACGAGGTCACCGTGGGACGCGTGATGTGGTGGGGATCTGCCCCGCGGAGGGCGCACACATCGCCCGGCGCTTGGGTCGCTGGGCCGATCATGGCCGGGCCGGCTGCGATGTGCGCCCCGCCGCCGGTGGTCGCGTCGTCGGCGAATGCGCCGCACGTGGGCTCGGCTGCGGAACGTCCGGGCACAGGGAGGTGACGGCCGGTGACGCTGCTGGCCGTGGTGTGTGCCGTGCTGGCCGCCGTCGTGGCGTCGGCTCCGCCGCCGGGCAGAGCCCGCTTGCGCTCCGTCCTGGGCCACCGAGAACGCCACGCGGCCAGAACCCCGGCCGTCTCGCCGGGACCGGTGGGAACCGATGCCCGCGCGGCAGGCGGGTCCGGGCCCGCCGCGGTCTCCAGGTTCAGCCGAGGACTCGCCGCGGCGGCCGCCGGCGCGGCCGCGTTCCTCGTGCTCGGCGGTGCCGCAGGGCTTATCGTCGGTGCCGGGGTCACCGCCGCCGCCTGGTACGGCGTGGACCGGCTCGAGCCGGCGTCTCGCAGGCGCGACCGCGAGCGGGTCGTCGCGATGCTGCCGCTCGCCGCCGATCTCATGACCGCGGCACTCGCGGCCGGTTGTCCACCCGCTGTCGCGGCAGAGACGGTGGGCGCGGCGATCGGCGGACCACTCGGCCGCGCCCTCGTCGACGCCGCCGCGGCCGCCAGTGTCGGCATCGAACCGGGCCGGGCGTGGTCCGATCTAGCCGTCGAGCCGGCGGTCCGCCCGCTGGCCAGGGCACTCACCGCGGCGATGACACGAGGAACCTCGCCTTCGCCGGTCCTCGAGCGGGTGTCCGCCGACGCCCGCGACGCCGCCCGCTGGACCGGTGAGGCCCGCGCCCGGTCCCTCGGCGCCCGGGCCGCCGCGCCGCTGGGCCTCTGCTTCCTGCCGGCATTCGTCCTGGTCGGTGTCGTGCCGATCATCGCGACGTCGGGCCCGCTCCTGCTGTGATTGCGCGCCGGTGCTTCCCACGGGTGTTTGGTGCTGGCTGGTGTCGTGCCGATCACCGCGACGTCGGGCCCGCTCCTGCTGTGGCTCCGCGCCGGTGGGTCTCTGCTTCCCGCGGGCGTTTCGTGCTGGTCGGTGTCGTGCCGATCGTCGCGGCGTCGCGACCGCTCTTCCGACGACTCCGCGCCGGTAGCCTCGACCTGGGCGGTGATGCGTCGTGCGGCTGACGCCGGAGGTGTGCAGGCAGCGGATGGCAGCTGCTCGGGTCGCGCACCTGGCGACCACCGGCGCCGACGGTCGCCCACACGTCGTTCCCGTCACATACGCGCTGGTGTCGTCGCCCGGCAGCGACCGCATCGCGATCGCCGTCGACCAGAAGCCGAAGACCACCCTCGCACTGCGGCGCCTCCGCAACATCACCGAGAACCCGCTGGTGGCGGTCATGTGCGACCACTACGACGAGGACTGGACCCAGCTCTGGTGGGTCCGCGCCGACGGCCGGGCGGTCGTCCTCGACGACGGCGAGGGCCGCGACGCGGCTCTCGTCTCGCTGAGCCTTCGCTACGGCCAGTACCGAGCCGATCCTCCGCGCGGGCCGGTCATCCTGATCGAGGTCACCGCCTGGACCGGCTGGTCCTACACCTGAACCGACGCCGCCTCGCCGGCGGCCTCGCCCTTGTTTCACCCACCGCGGGCGCGAAGCGTGACGGCCGCGCCATTCCCATGATCATCAGGGGTCGGCGGGTGCGATGACCCCACGGACCTCGGTGATCACGGGGCTTGCGGGTGTCGGTAAGGACGTGCTCATCCACAGGCCGATCGGATTCTGCCGGTTGTCCCCAAATCCGCGTTCGGGCCTGGGATCCGTTCGCCCGGCCGACGAACCTGGTCGCAGGCCCTGCATATCGCGGGCTCCGCGCCGGCCGGTCGCCGGATTCCAGGGAGGTCCACCATGTCCAAGTTCCTCAGCCGACTCGGTCGTCTGCGCAGCGAGCGCGGCATGACCACGGCCGAGTACGCCGTCGGGACGGTCGCGGCGTGCGGCTTCGGCGGCATTCTCTACAAGCTGCTCACGAGCGAGCCGGTTCAGAACCTGCTGAGCAGCGTCATCGAGAAGGCGTTCGGGGTGATCGGCGGATGACCCGCCGACGACCCTCGGTGCGGGGCGATCCTGGCGACGGCGGCCGGCAGCGAACTCCGAGATCCGCCGGTGATGACCAGCGCGGCATGGTGACGGCCGAGATCGCGGCCGGATTCCCGGCCCTCGTGGTGGTGCTGCTCATGGCCGTCTGGGCGGTGACCATCGCCGCTGGGCACTTGCGGTGCACCGACGCCGCTCGCGAGGCGGCCAGGGCGGCAGCACGCGGCGAGGATCTGGCGGTGGTGCGCGACGTCGCGACGGAGGCAGCGCCGCAGGGTGCCGAGGTCGTCGTCGACGAGAGCGACGGGACCGTCCAGGTCCGGGTGAGCGCGCGGATGACCATGCCGGGGCCGCTGGGCGACACCCTCCCGGCGCCGACGGTGTCGGCTCGCTCGGTCGCGTTGGCCGAGGCCGGCTGATGCCGGTCGGACGTCGCGGCGCCGAACTCGGCCGCGAATGCGGCGCCGGGACGGTGCTCATCCTGTCGGTGGTGCTGGTGATCATGGTCGCGACGCAGGCCGTGGCCGTCCTGGCGGCGGGCCAGTCGGCTCGTCACCGGGCGGCCGCGGCGGCGGACCTCGCCGCGTTGGCGGCGGCGAACCGGCTGGCGCTCGGCTCGGCGGATCCCTGCGCCGACGCCGGCCGCATCGCCGAAGCCAACGGTGCCGCCCTGCGCGACTGTGTCGTCGACGGCATGGAGGTCGAGGTCCAGGTGCGGGTGGAGACGACGTCACTGCTGCCGTGGCTGCCTGCTCAGGACCGACGTGCCCGTGCCGGTCCGCCACGTCCGAGCTGAGGTCGCGGGCGCGTGGTGGAGGGGCTCGTCGTGACGGCGGCGTCGGAAGCCGGCGCAGGAGTTCGGCGGTGACGGCTCGGGGTCGGGCCGTGATCGTCACCGGCGCGGCGTGGTCGCGGCGAGGGGCGGCGGATCAGGTCTCGGCGCGGCTCGGTGGCTGCCGGGTCGCGCCGAGGCAGGCGGTGACGACCAGCCCGACCGCGATCCACTCCTGTACGTGCAGCACCTCGTCCAACACGACGAGCCCGACCAGCGCGGCCGCCGCCGGTTCGAGGCTCATCAAGATCCCGAACACCGTCGCCGGCATGCGACGCAACGCCTCGAGTTCGAAGGAGTACGGAATCACCGATGACAGCACAGCGATCCCGGCCGCGAGCAGCAGCACGTCGGTTTGCCAGAGGTCCGCGCCGCCGGTGGACAGCCCGATCGGCGCCACCGCGACCGCGCCCACGACACTGGCGACCGTCAACCCGGAGGAGCCCGGGAACCGCTGTCCGAGCCGTTTGCCGAGCAGGATGTACGTCGCCCAGCCGACGGCCGCCACCAGAGCGAACACGACGCCCACCGGATCGATGCCGCCTGGCCCGCCGCGGGCCAGCAGCACGACGCCGATGGCGGCCAGCAGCACCCAGAGCAGGTCGAGCCGCCGGCGCGACAGCGCGACCGCCACCCCGAGCGGGCCGATGAACTCGATCGTGACGGCGATGCCGAGCGGGATGCGCGAGAAGGACTCGTAGATCGCGATGTTCATCGTGGCCAGCGAGAGTCCGAAAGTGACGGCGAGTCCCACGTCGCCGCGCGTCGCGCGACGCAGCACCGCACGAACGGCCTGCTGGGTCATGGCCACCAGCGCAACGGCTGAGAACGCCAGCCGCAGGAACACGACGGCGGTGGGCGGCAGCGTGTCGAACAGGCCTTTCGCGAGTCCGGCGCCGATCTGCAGCGAGAAGATCCCGCCGAGCACCAGCCCGGGAGCGGGGATCGACCCGAGCGCCGACGTCACGCGGCCAGCTTAGAGCCGCGTCGAAGGGGCTGAGCCGGGTCGTCGGCGGTCGCCCGCCGGCGTTGATCTTGCAGAAACGACGGAGTCGCCGAGGCGTCAGGACCTGTCGCGGTCCGAGGACGGCGACCCCGAGTCGGCGCCGGCCGGCTCCGGGCGATCGCCGTCACGGGACTTGGCGCGGTCGTCGGCGGAGCCGGCGTGACGACCGTCGTCGAAGGATGGCTGGTCGTCCGCCGGAGCACTGTCCGGCCGTCCGCCGCGCTCGGCCCGCCGTTCGAGGTCGCGGATCCGCTTGCGCTGCTTGAACTCCTTGCGCAGCCCGATCCGCAGCAGCCAGAGGGCCGCCAGCGTCGCGAGCCCGGTGACCAGACCGGCGACGTACAGTCCGGAGCCCGAGGTCGTGACCTCGGAACCGAGGAGGTCGACAGAGAGCGACTCACCGGCGCCGGTGAGCACCCCGATGGTCAGCAACACAGCGAGCAGGAGAACGATCAGTGCAACTGCGACCAGACCCACCACGACACCTTTCGTCGATCCCCCGGGTCCCACCGTAGCGAGCGGGGCGACCGCCGACGTGCGAATCCGGACTGTCTCAGTCCGTGCCGGACAGCAGCATGTCGAGCAGCCGCACGGCTCCGGCCTTGTCCAGCGGTTCGTTTCCGTTGCCGCACTTCGGCGACTGTACGCACGACGGGCATCCGTCACGGCAGGGACAGGCGGCGATCGTGTCGCGCGTCGCCGTCAGCCACGACCGCGCCGCGTGGAATCCGCGCTCCGCGAATCCCGCACCGCCGGGGTGACCGTCGTGCACGAACACGGTGAGCATGCCGGTGTCCGGATGCAGCAGCGTCGACAGCCCTCCGATGTCCCAACGGTCGCAGCTGGCCACGAGCGGCATGATCCCGATCGACGCGTGCTCCGCCGCGTGCGCCGCGCCCGGCGCGTCCGCCATCGAGACCCCGGCGGCGGCGACCGCGTCGTCGGGCAGGGTCCACCAGACGGAACGGGTCCGCAACCGCCGTTCGGGCAGGTCGAGCGGCACCTCGCCGAGCACCTCGCCCGACCGGAGGGCTCGCTTGAGGTACCCGACCACCTGGCTCACGACCTCGACGGTGCCGAAGGTGAGTCGCGCCGGGCCCCATTTCTCCGACGCCGACTCCTCCAGTACCCGCAACGTGCTGACCTCGCGCGCCGTCGTCGTGTAGTCGGGCGCCCCGGCCCGCGCCATCGCGACGCCGTCGTCGAGGTCCAGGCTCTCGATCAGGTACGTGTCGCCCTGGTGCACGTAGACGGCGCCCTCGTGCGCCGTCGAGTGGGCCCGGACGCCGTCGACGGTTCCGAGGACGCGCCCGGTGCCCACCTCGACGAGGCTGACGAGGCCGCCGGAACCGCGCAGGTCCGCCAGGTCGGTCGGGCGTTCCCGCTTGGTCCAGTGCCAGGTGGTCTCGGCCTTGACACGCCGCCGCAGCAGCCGCCGATGCTCGAGCGTGGCCAGGACGTCCTCGGTCGACGGGCCGAAGATCGCCGCATCCTCGACGGTCAGCGGACGCTCGGCCGCGGCGGCGCACAGGTGCGGCGCCAGCACGTACGGGTTGTCCGGGTCCAGCACGGTCTCCTCGACCGGCTGCTCGAAGATCGCCTCCGGGTGCTGCACCAGGTACGAATCCAGCGGGTTGTCGCTGGCGACCAGGACGGCGAGGCTCTCCTGGCCCGCGCGGCCCGCCCGCCCCGCCTGCTGCCACAACGACGCCCGGGTACCCGGCCAGCCGGCGATCAGCACGGCGTCCAGCCCGCTGACGTCGACGCCGAGCTCCAGGGCCGTCGTCGCGGCGAGCCCCACCAGCGACCCGTCGTCGAGCGCAGCCTCCAACGATCGGCGTTCGTAGGCGAGATAGCCGGCCCGGTACGACGCCACCCGGTCCGGCAGCGACGCGTCCACCTCGGACAGCGCCGACCGTGCCAGGCTCGCGACGGTCTCGGCGGCCCGCCGCGACCGTACGAACGCGACGGTCCGAGCGTCCGCGACGACGAGGTCGGTGAGCAGGTCCGCGGTCTCGGCCAGCACGCCGCGCCGCCGCGCCGTGCCGCCGTCGACGCCCCAGGACCTCGGACCGCCCGAGCCGGCGGTCCCGCCCGCCGGGCTGCTGGCGTCCACCGCACCAGGAGTCGGACCGCCCGCGCCGGCGGCTCCGCCCGAGCCGGCGGTCACGCCC
>NZ_QUAL01000087.1 GCF_003579925.1 Jiangella rhizosphaerae
CTGCGGCGGCGCGACGGTGTCCGCCGCCGCGCCGCCTGGCGCGGCGGGGACGGGCCGGCCGGGTCCCTGGTCCCGGCCGGCCACGCCGGCTTCGGCCCCGCTCACCGTCTCAGCCGAGCTGGTCGGCGATGGCGGCATCGGCGTCCTCGGCCAGCTGCTGTACGTCGCCGCCGTTGGCGATGGCGACGAACAGGTCCTCGAGCACGCGCGAGCCCTCGACGGTGGCCCAGTTGGCCGCGGCGGGGGTCAGCTTCGCGTTGGTGACCGCCTCGACGGTGGCCGCGGCGAACTCGTCGGTGCCGAGGCCGTCGGCCAGCGAGACCTTCGCCGGGGTCAGGCCGTTCTCGGCGTACTGGCTCTGGAACTCGTCGCTCATGATGATGCGCAGCAGGTTCGCGGCCAGCTCCTGGTTCGGCGACTTCGCGGAGATCGCGATGTTCGAGCCGCCGAGCAGGACGGGGGCCGGCTCGCCGTCGCTGCCGGGCAGGGCGAAGACGCCGACGTTCGGCATCATGTCCGGGCAGCCGATCTCCGGGTCCTCGAGGCTGCCGCGCAGCCAGCCCGGCCGCAGCATCATGCCGACCTCGCCGGCGCAGAACGGGACGTGGCCGTCGGCCTCGTTGCCGTCCTTCGGCGCGCCGGAGGCCTCGGTGAACAGCCGCTGCACCAGCTGCAGGCCCTCCTGCGACTCCGGCGTCGACAGCGCGCCGACCCACTCGCCGTCCTCCTCGACGGCGAAGTCGCCGCCGGCGTCCCAGAGGAAGGCGGCGCCGTCACGCCAGTCCTGGCCGGGCAGCCAGAAGCCGGAGAAGTTCGGGGTCGCGGCGTTGTCCTGCTTCAGCTTCACCGCCGCGTCGACGAACTCCTGCATCGTCGTCGGAACCTCGATGCCCGACGCCGCGAACAGGTCCTTGCGGTAGAAGACGTAGGACGAGCCGGCGTACAGCGGGACGGCGTACGTCCTGCCCTCCGCGCTGCCGGCCTCGACGAAGCCCTGCAGCAGATCGTCGCCGCCCAGCTCCGGCAGCAGGTCGGTGATGTCCGTGAACGCCCCGACCGTGGTGAACGTCGGCGCCTGCGTGTTGCCGACCTCCACGACGTCCGGCGTCTCGGACTCGCTGCCCAGCGACGTCGTCAGGCGGTCGACCAGGCCCTCCCACTCCTGCTCCTCGATGGTCAGCGTCGAGCCGGGGTTCTGCTCCTCGAACTCGGCGACCAGCCAGTCGCGCATCGACTGGGGCGTGTCGGGGCCGTTGAGCCACAGGCGGATGTCCGCCGGCTCCGGCGTACCGGCGTCCTCGCCGCCTGCTGCGGGTTCGGTGCTGTCGTCGCCGTCGCCGCCGCATGCGGAGAGGGCGAGCGCCGCGGCGGCCAGGCCGGCGGTGAGACGAAGTGCTCTGTTCACGGCGGTTCCTCCGGTTCGGCCCGAGCAGGGCGCGTGACGTTGAACTGGAAGCTAACCTTCCAGTAATTGTGCCTACTGTAAGGTTTCTTGCCAGTCTCGGCAGTCACGTTTCCGTAACGTCCTGCTGCCGGGGTCCGGGACGGGGGCGCGCTCCGGAGCGACGTGATGGTGGCCATCCCTTGCTGCGCTGGCCCCGTCCCCCTGCCGCCCGATCGCCTTGGCCGCGTGCGGCTGAGAACGGGCAGCTATCAGGGGGACGGGGAAAGAGCGGCGACGACGCCGGGTGTTTGCGGCGTTGGGCTCGCTTGCGTGTGAGTTTGGTGCCGTGGAGCGTCCACTTGGTGAGATGCGCCGGCGATTCGGGCGCCATCACGAGGATTACCTGAGCATCACCACGGCTGTAGGGGTGTTGATGCTCACGTCATCCTCGTGATGTGGGCGATCCTGGATGATCATCGCTGCCCACAGCCCGACAACACACATGAAACGGACGCGAGCTACCCCACAGTCCGCTTGACGCGAAGGCCGCGGCGCCGCCAACGCACACGGGGCGCAAGCCGCACCGGTGGACCCCATGATCACCGACCGTTTGTGCTGTGATCACGACCCAGAAGGTTGATGATCACGCGAGGCGGAGGCGGGGCTACTCCGTCGAGGCGAAGAGGGTCTGCCGGGCGTGGTCGACGGCGGTGAGGACGGCGCCGCGCAGGACGGGCGCATTGGGGACGGTCGTCGGGACGACGCGGGGGTTGACCGGGGCGATGCGCCGGACGTCGTCGCCGACCATCTCGCACAGCTGGTCGCCGCCGGCCGCGCCCACCTCACCGGCGACGACCACCAGCGCCGGGTCGACGACCGTGCAGACGGAGGCCACGCCCAGCGCGAGCCGGTGCGAGAACGCCCGCAGGAAACCATCCGCCGCGGCGCCTCCGCCGGCCAGCGCCGCCCGTACGGCCGCGGCCGCGCCGTCGGCGACGATGCCGTACTCGGCGGCCAGCTCGTCCACCGCGCCGGCACCGACCAGCGCCTGGAACGCGCCCTTCGCCGGCCGTTCCACGCTGGCCGGTGACGGGACGCCGGGCATCGGCAGGTACCCGATCTCACCCGCCGCGCCGGTCGCCCCGCGGTGCAGGTGACCGCTGAGCACGACGGCGAGACCGACGCCGCGGCCGATCCACAGCAGCACCATGTCGTCGACGTCGCGGCCGGCGCCCTCGGCGCGTTCGGCGACGGCGGCGAGGTTGACGTCGTTCTCGAAGGTGACGTCGCAGCCGAGGTCGGCGGCGAGCAGGTCGCGCATGCCGCGGTGCCAGCCGGGCAGGTCGAAGGAGAGCTCGATGTCGCCGGTCGACGGGTCGACGACGCCGGGCATGCCGATGACGACGTCGTCGACGTCGGCCAGGCCGATGCCAGCGTCGGCGGCCGCGGCCAGCGCCAGGTCGTGGACGAGCCGGCGCGAGTCGGAGCCGCCGCCGGCGGTGACCTCAGCGGCGACCGGGGCCGTCACCGAGCCGATGACCGCGCCGGTGACGTCGGCCACGGCGGCCTCGGCGACATCCGGGTTCAGCTCGACGCCGATGGAGTACGAGCAGCCGGGCCGGACGGCGTACAGCTCGGCGTTGGGGCCGCGACCGGCCGACCGGGTGCCGACGACCTCGACGAGGTCGCGTTCCTGCAGCCGCGCGAGCAGCTGCGACGCCGTCACCTTGGACAGCCCGGTCATGCGGCCGAGGTCGACGCGCGTCAGCGGCCCGGCGGCGAGCAGCAGCTCCAGCGCGCTGCGGTCGTTCATCGCCCGCAACAGGCTGGGGGTGCCCGGTCGTTGCGACACGTGATCTCCGATTCGGCTTCTGGAAACACTCTTGTGAAAAGAATTCTTGCCGACACCGTACAGCCCGGCCCCGCGCGCGAGCGAGCATCCGTGCCCGCGGACCCTGGACGCCGCCCGCGGCGAGCGCTATACCGGAACGAGCGCACCGGACCCGGCCTCGAGGGGCGGCCATCATGTCCAAGCTCGTCGCACTGCTGCTCATCGCACCCGTCGCCGTGCTCACGACGGCGGGCGCCCGGCCCTCGCCGGACTCCGTGCCGTTGCCGGACGACTTCGCCCCCGAGGGCATCGCCGTCGGCACCGGCGACACGTTCTACGTCGGCTCGCTGGCCGACGGCGACATCTACCGGGGCGACCTGCGCACCGGCGCCGGCGACGTCCTCGTCGACGCGCCGCCCGGACGGCAGGCCGTCGGGCTCAAGGTCGACCAGCGCCGCCACGCGATCGTCGTCGCCGGCGGCGTCACCGGCCACGTGTTCGTCTACGACAGCCGCGACGGCGAACCGCTGGCCGACGTCGCGGTCGCGCCGGCCGGCGACACGTTCCTCAACGACGTCACCGTCACCCGGGACGCCGCGTACGTCACCGACTCGCTCAACCCCGTGCTGTACCGCATACCGCTGGGCCCCGGCGGCGTCGGCGCACCGGAGACCATCGCGCTGACCGGGCCGGCCGCCACCATCGCCGGCGACTTCAACCTCAACGGCATCACGGCGACCGCGAACGGCCGCACGCTGATCGTCGCCCACTCGGCCCTCGGTGCGGTGCTGACGGTCGACCCGGCCACCGGCGCCAGCGCCGAGATCGAGATCGTGGGCGAGCCGCTGACGCCGGGAACGCAGGACGGCATCCTGCTCGACGGCCGGACGCTGTGGGTGGTGGAGAACTTCGCCAACCGGGTCGTCGGAGTCACGTTGAGCCCGGACCTGTCCAGCGGCAGGATCACCGACGTCATCACCGACGACGACATCGGCGACCTGTTCCGCATCCCGACGACGGTGGCCGAGCACGGCAACCGCCTGGCCGTCGTCAACGCCCGGTTCGACCTCGGCATGCCGCCACCGCCCGGCACCGACTTCGACGTCGTGGTGGTCGACAAGCCCTGACCGCTTGCTCATTGGAAGGGGCGGCCTAGAGTCACCGCGTGACCGAGCCCGTGTTCCTGATCACCGGGGCGTCCCGCGGCATCGGTGCGGCCGTCGCCCGCCGGGCCGCGGCGGCCGGCTACCGGCTCGTGCTCGTCGGCCGGACGGCGGCACCGCTCGACGCCCTGGCCGACGAGCTGGGCGGCGGCGACCGGGTGCTCGCCCGCGCCGCCGACGTCACCGACTGGACGGCGCTGACCGGCGTCGTCGCCGAGGCCGAGGAGCACTTCGGCCGGCTCGACGTCGTCCTCGCCAATGCCGGCGCGAGCGTCGTCACGTCCTTCCTCGGCGAGCACGGCGCGCCGCCCGAACAGTGGCGCGACCTCGTCCTCACCAACGTCTACGGCCCGGCACTGACCGCCCGCGCGACCCTCCCGGCACTCCGCAGAACTGCGGGTCACCTGCTGCTCACCGGCTCGGCCGCCGGCCGCGGCGTCCGTCCCGGCAACCTGTACGCCGCGACCAAGTGGGCCGTCACCGGCCTGGCGCAGGCGATCCGCGCGGAGTGCGTCGGCACCGGCATCCGGGTCACGCTGCTGCAGCCGGGACTCGTCGACACCGAGTCGATCCCGCCGAGCCGCGCGGACGACCCCAAGTTGCGCCCCGATGACGTCGCCGCCGCCGTCCTCTACGCCGTCGGCCAGCCGCCGCACGTGGACGTCAACGAGATCATCGTCCGGCCGACCGGGCAACGGAACTGACGCATCGGTTGGACAGACGGCCCACCCCGGATGGCATGCTGTCCCGATGACCGCCGGACCCGAGCTGACCATCGATCAGCTCGCCGGCGACGCCGCGGTCGAGCGGCTCTACCGGCAGGTCTTCGCGGTGCTCGCGCGCGAGTCCGGCGCCATGATCAGCGACCTCGAGCTGCTCGACGTCGACGAGGCGATCCTCGACGCGTTCGCCGACGCCGGCCGCGACGGGCTCACCGTCGACCAGGCGGTCGCCGCGTGCCGGCCGATCGACCCCGGGCTGGTCCACCGCCGGTTCGAGGTGCTGCGCGAGTACGGCGCCATCAGCAAGGTCGTCGACCGCCCGAACGAGCGGTTCCACCGGGCCGCGTTCGCGCCGTACGTCATGCTGCTGTTCCTGCGCCGGCTGGCCGAGCAGGGCGGCCAGGCCGAGCTGCACCAGCTGCTGACGCTCGAGCGGGTCAGCGTCACCGCGCCCGACGCCGAACCCGAGACCGGGCAGACCACGATCAGCCGCCTGACCAGGATCTTCCGCCACCTCGGCAACGAGCTGGCCATCCTCGCCGCGGGCAGCACCGCCGAGCAGCTGGGCGACCACGCGCAGCTGCTGTGGGGCAACAAGGGCCTGATCAGCCAGGCCGAAGAGGTCCACACCGTCGTGCTGCGGCGCTGGCCGCAGCTGGACCGCGAGTGCACCGCGCTGCGGGTCGCGCTGGCCGCGTACGGCGACGCCGTCGAGAAGGCGGCCGGACGGCTCATCGAGCGGGCCGGCACGACGCGGGCGCTCGGGCTGCTGTCGGCCGAGACGTGGCTGAGCTTCGCCCGGACGGCGGACGAGGACGACCTCGCCGGGGTGCTCGACACGTTCGTCTTCGACGCGCCGGCGCCGTGGTTCTCGCCGAACCTGCTCACCGAGGCGGTCGAGAGCGGCCGCGGCGCCAACACCGTCCGGCAGCCGCCGCCCCGGCCCGAGGGCCCGGCCGCGCCGCCGCCCGACGACATCCGTCCGGCCGACGACGCCGCGAGCCTGCGCGAGACCGCGGAGCGGCTGCTCGGCGACGGCGACGCCGTGGCGGTCGCGGACGTGCTCGACGACGCGGGCGACTGGCTCGCCGCCCGCCGGCTGCTCGCCGACCTCACCGCCATCCACCACCACCCCGACCTCCCGTACGAGCTGAGCTGGTCCGACGGCCTGCGCGTCGACCCCGCCGGCAGCCCGTCGTGGGTGTCGGACGGGACGTTCCGGCGGGCCGGGGACTGATGAGCGTCGACGACACCGCCCTGTGGTGGGCGCGGCACCGCGCGGCCGGGCCCCAGCGCGTCCCGCCGGCCGGCGCCCACCCGACCGGCATGATCCGCCTGGTCGAGCCCGACGCGAGCGCCGTCTGGCTGCTGCCGGAGCTGCCCGACAACGCCCGCCCGGACGTGCTGGACGAGCTCGGGCTGCCGGGCGTCGCCGTCGACCAGCCGAACGACACCGCCCGCGTGCTGGCGGCCTGCCTGCGCTGCTGCTGGACCGAGCCCAGCGGGCCGGTCTGGCCCGCCGCGCCCGCGCCGTTCGACCGCGTCATCAGCGTGTTCCGGGGCATCACCGGCAGCCGCGACGAGCGCGCGTTGCACGCCGCCGCCATGGGCGCGGTCCGTCGGCTGGCCGGCGCCGGCTGGGTGCTGTTCGACGAGGACACCCGCGTCGTCCGCCTCGGTCCGCGGGTCGCCTCGTGGAGCGCCGCCGAGCTGAGCACCCTGCGCGAGCTGTGGCGCTCGTTGCCTCCGCCCTCGACGGACGGGGCCGCATGAGCACGGTCTTCGACAGCGCCCTCGCCGAGCTCAACGAGCGCCACCGCGACGAGGTGCTGGCGGCCTTCGCCGCGCTGGAGCACGGCCGCGAGCCGGTCCCCGAGGCGCAGCTGCTGGCGCTGCGCGACGCGACCGTCCGCCGCGACCTGCAGCGGCTGCTGTACCGGCTCGGGCGCACGCTGGTCCGGGTCGGCAGCACGCACTGGACGTCGGGGTTCCGCGACGACGTCACCGAGCGGCTGGCCGCCGAGGGCGCCACGGCCCAGTCGCGCATCGACCGCGCGGTCCTCGTGCTGGTGCTGATCCACTCCGTCGCCATCCCGCGCAGCCAGGGGCTGGTCAGCGGCGACTCGTGGACGTCGGCCCACCCGACCTCGGTCGACGAGCTGACGCGCTACACCCAGTTGCCGCGCGGCGAGATCCGGCCGGCACTGCAGCGGCTGCGTGCCTCCGGGCTGGTGCAGATCGCCCCGCCGCGCGGCCGGTCCGCCGTCACCGACGGCCCGGCCTACCTGCCCGGGCCCGCCCTGCACCGGCTGACGAAGGCGGCCCGGGAGCGGCTGGAGCACGAGTTGATCCTGGCCGCCGCTCCGGACAGCCCCCTGGCCGCGGCGATCCGCGCCCGCCGGCCCACCGAGAGGAACGAGGTCACCGAAGGCAGGCCGCGAGGTCCCGGTCGGCCGCAAGACGCACAAGGGAGAAGAGAAACGTGAGCGCTGCCGCACCGGGCGCCTTCGACGTCGTCGGCGAGCGGGTGCTCGTCGGCGTCCAGGTCGTCGACATCTCCCGGCTGTCCACCCACCCGGTCCCGATGATCGGCCAGGGTCTGGTCACCGTCGCGGGGCAGGGGCCGAAGGACTCCAACGGCGCCGGGAAGTCCTCGTTCATCGCCGCGCTGAGCCTGCTGCACGCCGACGAGCAGTGGAAGCTGGCCAGCGGCGCCGCCGGCGCGGCCGAGCTGCTGTTCACCGCCGAGCTGGCCGCGCAGGAGGGTCGCTGGTCCAACGTCGACCGCGGCTACGTCATCGGCGTGTTCGCCCCGCCCGGCGGCGCGCCGCAGGACGACGCCGTCACCGTCTGGCTGCGGATCAACCGCAAGGCGCCGTACCTCGACCTGCGCTGGACCAGCGGGCTGCACGTCCCCTACGGCGCAACGGAGTCCGAGCGGGCCGCGCGGGTGGACGAGCTGTGGGCGCAACTACCGCGCAGCAACGGCCGCACCGACTTCCACGCCGGTCAGCTGTCGCGGGTGTTGTTCGGGCAGAACGCGCGGTGCGTGTCGTTCCTGTCGACGTCGGTGCGGTCCAGCCAGGCGGCGAACCTGCTGGCCCAGCCGCTGAACGACCTGCCGCCGCACCGCATCTTCGACGCGATCGCGACGCTCACCGGGCTCGACCGCGAGCTCGAGCACGAGCAGGTGCTGCGCTCGGCCGAGCACCGGCACCGCAGCGAGGTCGAGGAGACCGAGCGGCAGATCGCCGAGTGGGAGAGCGAGGTCGCGGTCATCGAGGCCGGCATCGCCCGCCGGCTCGCGGCCCGGGAGCTGCTCGGCGAGGCGCGGACGGCGTGGCGCTCGCGCTGCGCCCGGCATCTGCTCGACGGCGTCGAGCGCGCGGCGGAGCTGCGTCAGGCCCTCGCCGAGCTGGACGACACCGAGGCGGCGCTGCGGCAGGAGCTGGAGGGCATCGAGGACCGGCTGGCCGCGCTGACCGACGACGACGAGTCCGCGCGCCGGTTCGAGGCGGCCCAGCGCAAGCGCAACGAGCTGATCGCCCGCGACCGCGAGCTGGAGGCCGCCCAGCTGGCCGCCGCCCAGCACCTCGACCGCCTGACGACGACGCAGCGGCAGCTCACCGACGAGGCCCGCGCCGCCGACGGCCGCACCCCCGAGGTCGCCGCCGCGGAGCTGGCCGAGGCGCGGACGGCGCTGGAGGACGCGATCGCCGCCCAGGCCGTCGCGCGGGCCGCGGCGAACGAGGCGGCCCGGCGCGTCACGGCGGCCGAGTCCGGCGACGACGTCGCGGCGGAGCAGGTGGAACGGCTGCGTGCGGCCGGCCTCGACGCCGCCGCGCTGGTCGACGTCGTCGCCGTCGACCCCGCAGAGCGAGACGTGTGGGAGCCGCGGCTGTCGCCGTACCGCGAGGCCGTGGTCGTGGCCCGCAAGGACGCGACGAAGGCGGCGAAGGCGCTGGCCGGGCTGCCCGGCTCGCTGCTGGTGCTGGCCGACGGCAAGGGCGGGGAGCGCGACCTCACGACGTTCCTCGACGCCGTCGCCGCGCGCGCCGGCAAGGGCGCCGTCGTCGACGAGGCCGCCGGCGTGCTCGCGATCGGCGGGTTCGCCGAGCCGATCACCGGCCAGCCGGCCCGCGTCGCCGCCGCTCAGGAGGCACACCGCGAGCTGACCGAGGCGCTCGACGCGGCCGCCGCGGTGGTCGAGCAGGCGCGGGCGGCGCTGGCCAGGGCCGAGACGCGGGCGAAGGCGGCCGAGGCCGCCGAGCGCGCCGAGGCGTTGCAGGACGAGATCGGCGAGCTGCGCGCGGCCAACGCCGAGCGCCAGGAGCACCGCGACGCGCTCGCCCCCGAACTCACCGAGGCCGAGGCCGCCTACGCCCACGAGCTGGGCGTGCACAACTCCCGCGAGGAGCGCATCACCAGCCTGCGCGACACCCGCAAGCGGCTCACGCAGACCCTGCGCGAGAAGGAAGCCGACCGCTTCGCGCTGACCGAGGAGCGCGACGGCCTCGCCCTGCTCGACCGCGAGAAGGCCTGGGGCGACTCCCCCGACGCCGCCCGCCGGCACCTCCTCGAGCTGCCGCCCGAGCTGCAGGGCCGCACCACCACCGCCTGGGACGAGGACGCCACCCGCCTCACCGACGAGGTCGCCGTCCGCTGCTTCCCGCCCGGCACCCCGCCGGAGGAGCTGACGGCGGAGCTGCGCGAGCTGCTGATCACGCCGAACTGGTCCGGCGCGGCGCTGGAGACGCGGGTCTCGCTGGTCGCGCCGCTGCTGCGGGCGCTGGACGCCCACCTGCGCGACCACGAGGACCACGACCGCCACCAGCTCAAGCAGATCGCCGAGCAGCGCGCCCGCCGCACCGCCGACCTCGACGCCGCCCGGCTCGGGTACAGCGAGGCCGAGCAGACGGTGCGCGCCCACCGGACGTCGCTGGCGGCGGGCATCAAGACGATGCTGCGCAAGGTGGCCGCGGAGTTCGACCGGCTGGACCAGGAGTACGGCGGCTACGGCGCCGGCCTGGACTACCCCGAGCCCGAGCCGCCGTCGGAGCCGGACAAGCCCTGGCGGTGGACCGTCAGCCCGAAGTGGCGGCGCGCCGAGGGGCAGCGGATGTCCGCGTACACGCTGCGCAGCAACACCGCGCAGATGGACGAGAAGGCGGTCAAGCTGGTCTGCGCCGCGGCGCTGGCCCGCGGCGGCGACCGGCCGCTGCTGCTCATCCTCGACGAGCTGGGCCGCAACCTCGGCAAGCAGCACCGCCGCGAGGCCGTCGCGCTGTTCGAGCGCATCGGCAACGACCACAACATCACCGTCGTCGGCGCACTGCAGGACGACATGGAGCGCTACGCCATCGAGGCGTCGGGCCTCTACATCAAGCTGCGGCGCCGCTCGGACACCATGGCCTACAACGAGGAGCCGGTGGTCGTCGGCAACGACGCGAACAGCGACCGGGTCGAGCTGCTGCGCTCGTGGATGTCCTCCTACCGGCCCGGCACGCTGGACGTCGAGGGCGCCGGCGCCCCGTGACGGCGCCGGTCGAGCCGTACGCGCACGGGCTGCTCGACGTCGGCGACGGGCACCGCGTCTACTGGGAGGAGTGCGGCAACCCCGAGGGCCGGCCCGCGGTGGTGCTGCACGGCGGCCCGGGCAGCGGCTGCACGCCCGCGCACCGGACGCTGTTCGACCCGGCGCGCTACCGGATCGTCCTGCTCGACCAGCGCGGCTGCGGCCGGAGCACACCGCGCGTCCTCGACCACGCCGCCGACCTGTCCGCCAACCACACCTGGGCGCTGGTCGACGACCTCGAGCGGCTGCGTGCCCACCGCGGCATCGACCGCTGGCTGGTGCTCGGCGGGTCGTGGGGCAGCACGCTCGGCCTGGCCTACGCGCAGGCGCACCCGGACCGCGTCGCGGCGACGGTGCTGGCCAGCGTCGCGTTGCTGCGCCCGGCCGACGACGACTGGCTCTTCGGCGCCGGCGCGGCCCGGTTCTTCCCGGAGGCGTGGGCGGCTTTCAGCGCTCCGGCGCCCGACGCCGTCGGCGCCGCGGAGATGTTCGACGCCTACCACCGGCTGCTGCACGACCCCGACCCGGCGGTGCGCGACGGCGCGGTGGCGGCCTGGTGCGCCTGGGAGGCGGCGACGCTGAGCCTGCACCCGGACCCGCACGCCGGGGAGGCGTTCGCCGATCCCCGGTTCGCGGCGACGTTCGTCCGGCTCGGGGTGCACTACTTCCGGCACGGCGGCTGGCTGGCGGAGGACCAGCTCCTGCGCGACGCCGGCCGGCTGCGGGGCATTCCCGGCGTCCTGGTGGCCGGCCGCGGCGACGTGCAGACCCCCATGCAGGCGGCCTGGGAGCTCGCCCAGGCCTGGCCGGACGCCCGCCTCGTCGTGACCGACGGCGGGCACGTGTCCGCGGACGGCGCCGTGGCGGCGGAGCTGCGCCGGGCGACGGACGCGTTCGCGGTCTGACGGCCGGCCGGGCTCAGGGCCGGAAGAACGCGTCGGGGTTCGAGCCGTCCTCCTCCATCAGCGCGGCGGCCTCGGCGGCGACGTCGACGCCGTCCGCTTCCAGGTCGTCGACCACGGCGTCGGTGTACTCCTCGTCCAAGGCGTCGACCGGCAGCTCCAACTCCCGGCGCACCCGGAACCGGCTGGCGAGCAGCGTCGGCACCGCGCCGGTGGGATCGCCGTGCCGCTCCGCTGCCGTCAGGCCCATCGTGAACCACCGGTGGGCACGGTTCAGGTCGCCGTGCAGCTCGTAGCTCTCGCCGAGGAACGCGAGGACGAACGTGTCGTCGCCGCGGCTGCGGCGCAGGTCGCCGGCGACGACGTCGGCCTCCTCGCGGCGGCCGGCGCCCAGCAGCGCGTCGACGAGGTAGCAGCGGGGGTCCGGCGGGATGTCGTCGCCGGAGTCGACGGCTCGTCGCGCGGTGTCGAGGGCGCGGTCGTGCTCGCCCGCCCGGAGCCAGGCCTCGCTGGCGTAGGCCAGCAGGGAGCCGGCATTCTCGACGTCGTCGGGCTGCGGGTCGGCGGCCCAGTCCTCGAACTGCTGTGCCAGCGCGGCCGGACGATCGCCCAGCGACGCCTCGGCGCGGTCGAGCATGCGGTCGGTCAGCGGCGGGCGTGCCATGCCGGCGAGCCTACGCCGCGCCGCCGGACATACGCTCGAAGGGTGAGCCCCCACACGAACGACCAGGAAACCGTCCGCCGCCTGCTGTCCACCCCCGCCACCTGGGCCGTCGTGGGGTTGTCGCAGAACCGGGAGCGCGCCGCGTACGGGGTTGCCCAGTTCCTCCGCGACCGGCTCGGCATGACGATCGTGCCGGTGAACCCGCGCGGCGAGGACACCCTCGGCGCGACCGGCCACAAGAAGCTGGCCGATGTGCCGGGGCCGGTCGACGTCGTGGACTGTTTCGTCAACAGCCGGCGGGTCGGCGAGGTGGTCGACGACGCGATCGCCGAGAAGGAGCGCCTCGGCATCAAGGCCGTCTGGCTGCAGCTGGGCGTCATCGACGAGGAGGCGGCGGAGCGGGCGAAGGCGGCCGGGCTGGCGGTCGTCATGGACACCTGCCCCGCCATCGAGGCGCCCCGCCTCGGCCTCTGAGCGCTGCGGTCAGTACGACCGCGCCGCCGCGACGTCGTCGAGCGTGCGCGCCTGCGCCCACAGGCTCTCGAACGCGATCTTCAGCGTCGCCGCCAGCGCCTGGTGCTGGACCACCAGCGTCGTCACCGAGCCGTCGCCCTCGGCGGGGTCGGGCATGTTGAACGCCACGGACAGGCCGTCGACGATGGTGAGCTTGAGCGGCAGCTCGGTGGTCAGCCGGATCTGCTCGCCCAGCGACGCCCACCTCCGCACCCGTTCGGCCATCTGCGGGTCGTCGAGGATGGACGTCTCGTAGATCGAGCGCTGGACGATGCCCGGCGGCACGGCGTCGGCCGTCGGCGTCGCCGCGCCGAGGTAGGGCGGGTGGACGAACGTCAGCACCTCGTGCCGGGCGTCGGTCCACAACTGCTGCACCCGCTCGACGGCGTGCTCGCGGTCGCGCAGCACCTCGACGTAGTCGAACGGGCGGCCGTGGTCCTGCCCGCGCTGGAACAGCGAGCGCAGCTGGCCGGCGATGTCCGTCGTGGTCTGCGTCAGCCGGTCCAGCTCTCTCCGGCGCACCGCGAGGAGCAGCTGGGTGACGTGGTCCGGCGGCTGAGCGCGGTACCGCACGGCCGGGCCGGGCACCTGGACGACCAGCCCCCGCTCGGACAGCGTCGCCAGCACGTCGTAGGCCCGCTGCCGGGGGATGGACGCCATCCGCGCGATCTCCGCCGGGGTGGCGTCGCGGCGGCCGACGAGCGCGACGTAGGCCCGCGCCTCGTACGTGGTCAGGCCGAGGTCGACCAGGCCGGCGACGTTCGCGGAGATATCCATCGGCTCACCTTAATCTGTCACCATTGACAGTGGTGACAGCCTTCGTCTAGTTTCACCCGTTACCGAGCAGCTCATGGCACTGTGTATTGCCGCACGCCATCTGCCGGGAAAACCCTCGCCCCGGAGGAGGCCGGTGATGCCGACGCCAACGCGTGGTCACCGGCGCCCGCTCCGATCCTCATTCGTACGTTCGCGCGTACTGCAGACCCGCCACCACGCCCCGGAGTGGCCGGCGGGTTCGTCGTCGAAGGAGCCCGCATGTTGCGTCGCAGCTTGACCCTTCCGGCGGCGGTGGCCCTGGCCCTGGGACTCACCCAGGGCGCCGGCGCCGCCCCCGCGGAACCGCCGTTGCCCGACCAACTGGAGGCGGTGACCGACGTCTCCGTGCAGCACCAGGAGAAGGGGGTCGCCCTCCGTCTCGGCACGGCCGCCGCGCCCGAGCTGTACATCGTGCAGCTCGACCAGCCCGCCGTGCCCGCCTACGACGGCGGCATCGACGGCCTCGCGGCCACCAGCCCGCAGGCCCGCGGCGCGGCGCCGCTGGACGCGGACAGCCGGGCGGCGCGGGCGTACGCCGGGCATCTGGAGGAGGCGCAGGCCGAGCTGGTCGCGCAGATCGACGACGAGATCGGCCGGACGCCCGAGGTCGCCTTCACCTACACCTACGCGCTCAACGGCATCGCGGTCGAACTGACGAAGGACGAGGCCCTGGCCGTCGCGGAGCTGCCGGGCGTCACGTCCGTCCAGGTCGACCAGGAGCGGGAGCTGCACACCGACGTCGGGCCGGAGTGGATCGGCGCGCCGGCGCTGTGGGACGGGTCCGGCACCCCCGACGCCGGCGACACCGGCACGAAGGGCGAAGGCGTCGTCGTCGGCGTCCTCGACACCGGCATCAACCCCGCCAACCCGTCGTTCGCCGACGTCGTCGCGCCCGAGGACGGCGGCGACGGCTACGACCACACCAACCCGCGCGGCGCCGGGAACTACGTCGGCGTCTGCGACCCGGCGAACCCCGCCTACATCCCCGACTGGGGCTGCAACGACAAGCTGATCGGCGCGTGGGACCTCACCAGCGTCGACGGCACGAACCCGTACGACAACGACGGCCACGGCAGCCACACCGCCAGCACGTCGGCCGGCAACCAGGTGGTGGCCACGACGTACAGCGCCGAGGGCACCGAGCACGAGTTCAGCGCCACCCGCACCATCAAGGGCGTGGCGCCGCACGCGAACATCATCGCCTACGACGTCTGCCACGACACCTGCCCCGGCGCGGCCACGCTCGCCGGCATCAACCAGGCCATCGCCGACGGCGTCGACGTCATCAACTACTCCATCGGCAGCCCGTCGGCCTCGCCGGACCCGTGGAGCGACACCGACTCCGTCGCGTTCTTCAACGCCCGGGCCGCCGGCGTCTACGTCGCCACCTCGGCCGGCAACGAGGGCCCCGGCGCGGCCACCACCGGCTCGCCCGGCGACGTCCCGTGGGTCACCGCGGTCGGCGCCGTCCAGCACAACCGGCAGTGGCAGGCCGAGGTGCAGAACATCACCGCCGACGGCGGCCAGTCGCTGCCGCCCATCCGCGGCCAGGCCTTCAGCGCCGCCACCGACGGCGCCTTCCCGCTGGTGAACGCCGCCGACCTGGGCAACCCGCTGTGCCTGGCCGACGGCTTCCCGGCCGGCACCGACTTCACCGGCGAGATCGTCGTCTGCGACCGCGGCGAGAACGGCCGGGTCGAGAAGGGCCAGATCGTCGGTGCGCTCGGTGCCGAGGGCTTCATCCTGGCCAACGACGAGGCCAGCGGGACGTCGCTCAACGCCGACCCGCACGCGATCCCGGCGGTGCACATCACCTACGCCGACGGCGTCGCGCTGAAGCAGTGGATGGCGTCGGTCACCGGTGAGCAGGCGTCGCTGTCCGGCGGCCTCGAGGTGATCTCCGACGACCTCGGCGACGTCATGGCGTCGTTCTCCAGCCGCGGCCCGAACCGCGCGATCGAGCTGATCTCGCCCGTCGTCAGCGCGCCGGGCGTCGACGTCCTCGCCGCCAACGGCACCGGCAACGACGTGTCGTGGGGCTTCATCTCCGGCACCTCGATGGCCAGCCCGCACGTGGCCGGTTCGTACGCGCTGCTCAAGGCGCTGCACGGCGACGACTGGACGCCGGCCGAGGCGCAGTCGGCGCTGATGACGACGTCGGTCACCGACGTCACCGACACCGACGGCTCGCCGGCCGACTGGTTCGACATGGGCGCCGGCCGCGTCGACCTCAACGTCGCGGCGATGGCCGGCCTGGTCATGGACATCACGCCGGCCGAGTACGCCGCCGCCGACCCGTCCGAGGGCGGCGACGTCAAGGACCTCAACACCGCCAGCCTCGCCAACCGTCAGTGCCTGCTGACCTGCGAGTGGACGCGGACCGTCACCGGCACCTCGACCGGCGCCGGCACGTGGACCGTCAGCACCGAGTCGATCACCGACGGCATCACGCTGACGGTGGAGCCGTCGACGTTCACCATCGCCGAGGGCCAGGACATCGAGCTGACCATCACGGCCGACGTCACCGGCTCGGCGACCGACGCCTACCAGTTCGGCACCGTCGTCCTGACGCCGGCCGAGGGCTCGGCCGCGCCGGTCGCGCACCTGCCGGTGGCCGCGCTGCCGTCGACCGGCGTGCTGCCCGACGGCATCGACATCGACACCCGCCGCGACGCCGGCTCGCAGGAGTCCACGCCGATCGAGGCCATCGAGATCGACGACTTCACCGCGACGGTGTCCGGCCTGGTGCCGGTGCAGGAGCAGCAGCTGTCGATCGTCGAGGACAGCACCAACACGCTGCCGTATGACGGCAACGGCACGGTGACGATCCTGGTCGACGTGCCGGAGAACGCCGCCCGGCTGGTGGCCGAGCTGTCCGACTCGACCGCGCCTGACCTCGACATGTACGTCGGCACCGGCGACACGCCGAGCGAGGCGACCGAGGTGTGCGCCAGCGCGACCGGCAGCGCCGACGAGTTCTGCGACGTCGGCAGTCCCGAAGCCGGAACCTGGTGGATCCTCGTACAGAACTGGGACGCGTCGACGCCGGGCGGCACCGACACCGTCACGCTGGGCACCGCCCTCGTGGCCGGGAACCAGGGCAACCTGACGGTCGAGGGGCCGGCGTCGCAGCCGGCCGGCGAGCCGTTCACCATCCGCGCGTTCTACGACGAGCCCGGCCTCGACCCGGGCGAGACCTGGTTCGGCGCCGTCGCGCTCGGGACGTCGCCGGACTCGCCGGGCGACATCGGCGTCATCCCGGTGACCGTCAACCGGCACGCCGACGACGTCACCAAGACGGCGTCGGTCGAGACCGCCGGGCCGGGCGACACGATCCGGTACACGCTGACGGTGCAGCCGAACGTCACGCCCGAGGACCTCGCCTACACGATCACCGACACCCTGCCCGAGGGCACCACGTACGTCGAGGGGTCGGCGACCGGCGGGGCCACCGTCGAGGACGGCGTGCTGACCTGGGAAGGCACGCTCGAGACACTGGTCGGCGTCGAGGGCGCGTACGTGATCACCACCAGCGCCACCGACCCTCAGTGCGTCAACCCGTTCACCGGCGAGCAGGACTACACGAACCTGGCCGACTTCGGGATCATGGCGCAGGACGGCCTCGAAGGCGACGGCATCGTCATCACCGCCCTGAGCAGCCGGACGTTCGGCTTCTACGACCAGCCGTACGCCGGCGTCGGGATGTCCGACGACGGGTTCCTGGTCTACGACTTCGCCGCGAACGGCGGCGGCGAGCCGGGCACGCCGCAGACGCTGCCGTCGTCGGTGCGGCCGAACAACGTCGCCGCGATGCTGTGGCAGGACATGCGGATCGTCTACGACCAGGCCGCCAACTCCGGCGTCTCGGTCGCGACGGCCGGCGACGACCTCGCCGTCGTGGAGTACGACGACCTGCGGCTGGCCGGCGACCCGACCGGCGCGCAGGGGACGTACGACATGGAGGCGTTCCTCTTCACCGGCAGCAACGACCTCGTGTTCGCCTACGACAACATCACCGGGCCGCTGGCCGGGCCGATCACCATCGGCACCGAGAACGCCGCCGGCACGTCGGCGACGGCGCTGGTCAACGCGGGCAGCGCGGCGGGCGTCATCGCCAACGACACCGTCGTCTGCGCGAACTATGCCGGACCCGACGCCGACCCCGTCGTCATCACCTACGACGTCACCGTCGATGCGGATGTCGAGGACGGCACGGTGCTGACGAACTCGGCGGTGCACGTGACCGACAACCCGGGCGCGCAGGAGGTCACCGTCTCCGACAGCGTCACGGTGTCGGTGCCTGCCATCACGGTGGCGGCGACGGCCGACGCCGTCGAGCCGGAGACGAACGGCGCGGTCACCTTCACTCGTCCGGCCGGTGCCGCGGCCGGTGAGCTGACCGTCAGCTACTCGGTCGAGAACAGCCGCTACACCCGGCCGGGCCGCGACTACGAGGCCCTGGACGGCGAGGTCACGTTCGCTCCCGGGCAGACCACGGCGACCGAGGTGATCGAGGTCATCGACCGGCGCGGGCCCAGCCCACGGGACCGCTCGGTGACCATCACCGTCGAGCCGGGCGCCGGCTACCGGGTGGGTGATCCCGCCTCGGCGACCGTCGACATCATCGGCGACGGCCGCTGATCTGAGCACCACCGGCGCGGCGGACTCCGTCGGGGGTCCGCCGCGCCGGTGCTTGTCAGGCCAGCCGGGCGTCGGCGGCGAGGTCGCGGCCGAGCTGGTCGACGCGGTCCGGGTCGAGGCCGCGGGCGGTGAACCAGTCGCCGACGTTGCGGACGTCGCGGTCGAGGAACTCGCGGCCGTGCGGGTTCCCGACGACGTCGACGATCTGCGGGACGTCGATGACCACCAGGCGCCCGTCCTGCACGAGCAGGTTGTACACGGACAGGTCGCCGTGCGCGTACCCGGCCAGCGCCAGCAGCGACAGGTTGTACGCCAGCTGCTCCCATAGGTCGTCCAGCTCGGCGGGGTCCGGACGCAGCTGGGCCAGCCGCGGCGCCGCGTTGCCGCCGTCGTCACCGATGAACTCCATGAGCAGCTCCGTGCCGAGGATCTGCACCGGGTACGGGACGGCGACGCCCGCCGACCACAGGGCGACGAGCGCGTCGAACTCAGCACGCGCCCACTGCCCGGCGACGGCCTCGCGGCCGAACGCGCTGCCCTTGGCGATGGCCCGGTTGACGCGCGACTTCTTGTCGCGGCGGCCCTCACGGTAGCCGTCGTCGCGGTGGAACATGCGGTGCTGGGGGTCGCGGTACCGTTTGGCCGCCATCAGCGTGCGCCGGTCGCTGCCGGGGACCGAGCGTTCCAGCAGGAAGACGTCGGCCTCCTTGCCGGTCTTGAGGATGCCGAGCTCGGTGTCGACCGCGCCGAGCTCGGTGACGACCCAGTCCGGGTACGGCTGCGGGCCGCGCTGCCCCGCCGTCGAGTCGTCCCAGGTGGTCCAGCGGTCCCCGTACGGCGGGTCGTCGCTGACCGCGGGCTCGCCGGGCGGGGTGAGACCGTACTTGGCGGCGTAGTAGGCGAAGGTGTCGTCGAGGCTGCGCTCGGCGACCTCGGCGCGGTCCTCACGGGTGCGGGCGCGCCCGCGGGAGCGCATGGGACGGAACTCATCGTGGTTCGGCACTGCGGTGGTCTCCTGACGAGGAGGTCCCCACCGCGTGCTCGGGGTGTGACGTACTCGGCGTGCGAGTGTTCCGGCGTCAGGCGGTGGGAACGGCGAAATGAGGGCCGTATGGCGCGCAGACGACAGCGCGCCGCCTCGAGTGGGCAGCCATCTGGACACGCCTCCCTTCGCCTCCGCCGGACGTCTGCACGACGCCGGCCGGTCCTGATGCGGGCCCAGCTAACCGGTTCGGCGCCCACCGCCGCAACCGAATTTCCGCCACCGCGCCGAACTGCCGGATACTCGAATTTCCGTCGCACCGCGACCCGGAACCGCCCCGGTACGGAGGAAATTCGAGTATCCGGGGTTCGGTGACGGTCAGCGTTCCCAGCCTGCGGGCAGGACGACGCCGCTCGGCCCCGGAGACGGCCAGTCCGCCGCCTCGGGCTCGACGGCGCCGACCCCCGGCACGTGCTTCCACCAGCGAACCGGCCGGCCGTCCGGAGGGTTGTCCCGCAGCAACGCGGCGAACCGGCCGGCCAACTCGGCTCGTCTCCGCCAGGCGAGGTCCCAGCCGAACCGGACGACCTCGAGGCCGAGCCGCCGCAGCCGCCACTCCCGTTCGCCCTGCCGGGACACGATGCGGGACGCGTCGGGACGGTTGTCGTACTTGAGGGCTCCGTCGGCCTCGAAGACGACCCCGTGGAACGGCCAGAGCCCGTCCACCCGGTACTCCGGCTCGATGTCGCCGACCCACGCGTTACTCACCGGCAGTGGCAGGTCGAACTGCAGACAGGCGAACCGCCCGAGTGTCTCCAACGGCGACTCCGCCCTTGGATCGGCGTGCTCCGCCACCCACCGCGCGCGGTGAATCCCGGGCCAGCCGGCCATACCGCCGATCGCGTCGTCGAGATCGAGTCCGGCGGCGGCCACGGCGTCCGCCGCGACCAGGGCCGGCAGGATCGGCCCCATCCGCGCGGCATCGGCCACCGCCCAGCCCGGCCGCATCAGTCCGATGCCCTGGACCTGGCACGCCTGGCCGGCCGGGATGCGGACCACTCTGATGTCGCCGTACTGCCCGTGCCGAACACTGTGCCCGGCCTCGGCAGGCCGAATCGCCAACACTCGCTCAGGCGCTCGCCCGACGGTCGGCACTTGCCACGTGACCGCCGCCGACCAGCCGGTCAGGAACGTTCTCGACCCGCTGAACAACGCGAAGGCGCGGGACCGAAGCCGGTGTCGCTCCCACGACGAGGCAGACTCCAGGACCGCGGCCGACGCGAAGCAGCCGGGTGCCAGCCGCACCAGCAGACCGGTGTCCGCCAGGCGGCGCAGCCTGTTGCCGCCGACGCCGGCTCGGCCCGCCGTTGCGAGGTCGACGATCCCGTTGCCGCGTCTCAGCAACTCGACGATGTCGTCGGAGATGCATCGCAGGGGTCCAGGCATACGGTCAGCGTGCGCGGAGCCGCGCCCGGATGACAGTGGCACCGCGCAATCTGTGGACAGGCACGACGTCTACGTCGCCGCTGTGGACAAAGGGGCGGTTCGGCTCAGGCGCTGTCGGAGGTGAGGCGGGCGCGGAGGGCGGCGCCCTTCTCCGTCGCGGCGGTCTCCAGGGAGGAGCGGAAGTCGTCCAGGCGGGAGCGCAGGGCGTCGTCGGACGTACCGAGGATGCGTGCCGCCAGCAGGCCGGCGTTCCGCGCGCCGCCGACGGACACCGTGGCCACCGGAACACCGGCCGGCATCTGGACGATCGACAGCAGCGAGTCCAGACCGTCGAGGTACTTCAGCGGCACCGGCACACCCACGACGGGCAGCGACGTCACCGAGGCCAGCATGCCGGGCAGGTGCGCGGCCCCGCCGGCGCCGGCGATCAGCACCCGCAGCCCGCGCCCGGCGGCGGCCGAGCCGTACGACAGCATCGCCTGCGGCATCCGGTGCGCCGACACCACGCCGACCTCGTACGGCACCGACAGCTCGTCCAGGGCCGAGGCGGCCAGAGACATCACCGGCCAGTCGGAGTCGGAGCCCATCACGATGCCGACCAGCGGCGCACCCGAACCCCGCGCCGTCACCAGGCCGGAAACCTCACTCATCGATGACCCCTCGGATGTAGTCCGCCGCATGCCACGCCCGCGAGCGCAGGTCGTCCAGGTCGGCACCGTAGGCCGTCACGTGGCCGACCTTCCGGCCCGGCCGCACGCCCTTGCCGTACCAGTGCACCTTCAGCCCGGGATCGCGGGCCATGACGTGCCGGTAGGTCGAGTACACCTCCGGCAGGTCGCCGCCCAGCAGGTTCACCATGACGGTGTACGGCGCCCGCGCGGCCGGCGAACCCAGCGGGAGGTCGAGCACGGCCCGCAGGTGGTTCTCGAACTGGCTGGTGACGGCGCCGTCGATGGACCAGTGCCCGGAGTTGTGCGGCCGCATGGCCAGCTCGTTGACCAGCAGCCGCCCGTCGGTGGTCTCGAACAGCTCGACCGCCAGCACGCCCACGACATCGAGCGACGAGGCCACCGTCAACGCCAGCCGCTGGGCCTCCACGGCCAGGTCGGACGGCAGCCCGGGCGCGGGCGCGACCACCTCGACGCAGATGCCGTCGCGCTGCACCGACTCGACGACGGGGTACGCGACGGCCTGGCCGTGCGGCGAGCGGGCGACGACGGCGGACAGCTCGCGCGCGTAGTCGACGCGCTCCTCGGCCAGGACGGGGACGCCCGCGCGGAACGGCTCGGCGACCACCTCGGCGGGGGTGTCGGACGAGACCAGCCAGACGCCCTTGCCGTCGTAGCCGCCGCGCGTGGTCTTGAGCACGACGTCACCGCCCACCGACGCCGCGAACGTCGCCACGTCGGACGGCGTCGCGACCACGGTCCACCGCGGGCACGGGATCCCCAGCTCGGTCAGCCGCGACCGCATGACGCCCTTGTCCTGGGCGTGCAGCAGCGCCGCCGACCCGGGCCGGACGAGCACGCCGTCGGCCTCCAGCGCCTGCAGATGGGCGGGCGGCACGTGCTCGTGGTCGAACGTCAGGACGTCGCACCCGGCGGCGAACGCACGCAGGTCGGCCAGCGCCTTCTCGTCGGCGACCACCGGGTCGTTGACCACCTGCGCCGCCGACTCCTCCGGCCCGGCGGCCAGGACCTTCAGCCGCACGCCGAGCGCTATCGCCGCCGGCTGGGTCATCCGGGCCAGCTGGCCTCCGCCGACCATGCCCACCACGGGCCACGTCGCATCATCACCCACAGGCCACGAGCGTACGGCACGGCCCGCCGGCCCAGGTCGTGAGACGAACGATCAGCCGCTGACCTGCGCAAACCGCGCGGGATGTCCTGATCCGGGCGTTGTGCCTTACCCTGGGCGCGTGCTCGATACCGCACCGCCGAAACGCCGCACCCCGCGTCTGCCGGGTGCGGTGTCCCGACTCTGGTACGGCCTGCACCACCTGATCCGCGAGGCCGCGAAGTTCGCCACCGTGGGTGGCGTGGGCTTCGTCGTCGACCTCGCGATCTTCAACGCGCTGCTGTTCTGGGGCGCCGACGGCATCGGCCCGCTGCACGACTCCCCGCTGTGGGCCAAGACCATCGCCGTCGTCGGCGCCACCACGGTCACCTACACCGGCAACCGGCTGTGGACGTTCCGGCACCGCGCCCGCACCGGCCTGGCCCGCGAGTACACGCTGTTCTTCGTGCTCAACGGCATCGGCCTGGGCATCGCTCTGGCCTGCCTCGGGTTCTCCCGCTACGTGCTCGGGCTGTCCGGACCACTGGCCGACAACATCGCCGCCAACGTGGTCGGGCTGCTGCTGGGCACGCTGTTCCGGTTCTGGTCGTACCGCACCTGGGTGTTCCCGGCGCACCGGGTCCAGGTGCAGGAACAGACGACGTAACGAGCTCAGCGGACGGCCGGGCCGGCCCGCAGCACCTGCGAGTCGAGCTTGCGGCCGACCAGCCGCTCGGCGAGGCCGGCCACCTCGATGAGCGCCGGCAGGTCGATGCCGGTGTCGATGCCCATGTCCTCGAGCAGGTAGACCAGCTCCTCGGTGGCGATGTTGCCCGACGCGCCGGGCGCGTACGGGCAGCCGCCGAGGCCGCCGACCGAGGCGTCGAAGTCGTCGACGCCGAGTTCCAGGGCCGCGTAGACGTTGGCCAGGCCGGTGCCGCGGGTGTTGTGGAAGTGCAGTCCCAGCGGCAGGCCGGGGTGGGCCGACCGCGTCGCCTCGACCAGCCGCGTCACCCGCGGCGGCGTCGCCATGCCGGTGGTGTCGCCGTAGACCAGCGAGTCGACGCCGGCCGCGACGCCGCGCTCCACGACCCGGAGCACCCGCGACACCGGCACGTCGCCCTCGTACGGGCACCCCCACGACGTCGACACGATCAGCTGCAGCGTCCCGCCGGCCTCGTGCACCTTCTCGGCCAGCTCCGGCAGGTCGCTCAGGGACTCCTCCGTCGTCCGGTTGATGTTGCGCCGGTTGTGGGTGTCAGAGGCCGACACGACGACCTCCAGCTCGGTGAACCCGGCGGCCAGCGCCCGCTCGGCGCCGCGCAGGTTCGGGACCAGCGCGGAGTAGCGGATGCCGGGGTCGCGCCGGACCCGCGACCACACGTCGTCGGCGTCGGCCATCTGCGGGATCGCCTTGGGGTGCACGAACGACACCGCTTCGATGCGCCGCACGCCGGTCGTCGCGAGGGCGTCGATGAGCTCGACCTTGGCGTCGGTCGCGATGGGGTCCTCGTTCTGCAGGCCGTCGCGCGGGCCGACCTCGCGCACGCTCACCTTCGCTGGGAACGCCACGTCACTCACCTGGCCAATCCGGACGCCGTTTCTCGTTGAACGCCGCGACGCCTTCCTTTCTATCCCCGCTGAACGCGGTGGCGCGCCAGGCGGCGTCCTCGATGTCCAGACCGGCCGCCAGCGGGGCGTCGAACCCCTGCCGCATGGCCCGCTTCGCGTTGCGCACGCCGACCGGCGAATGACCGGCGACCACACCCGCCAGCTCCAGCGCGGCCGGCCGCGCCGCATCGACCGGCACCAACCGGTCGACGAGTCCCAGCCGGTACGCCTCGGCGGCGTCGAGCCGGCGGGCGGTGAAGATGAGGTCGGCGGCCCGGCTCCAGCCCAGGCGACGGGTGAGCAGCTGGGTGCCGCCGCCGCCCGGGATGACGCCGACGGACACCTCCGGCAGCCCGACGACGGCGGTCTCCTCGGCGACGATGAGGTCGCAGGACAGCGCCAGCTCCAGCCCGCCGCCGAGCGCGTAGCCGTGCACCGCCGCGATGGTCGGGACCGGCAGCTCCAGCAGGCCGGTGAACATCGCCCGGAACACCACGCGCTGCGCCCGCAGGCCGTCGTCGTCGATGGTGTTGCGCTCCTTGAGGTCGGCGCCGACGCAGAACGCCTTGGGCGCCGCCGACGACAGCACGACGGCGCGGACGGCGGGGTCGGCGGCGATTTCCTCGGTGGCGGCGACGATCTGCCGCGCGTGGTCGGTGGAGAGCGCGTTGTGCGCCTCGGGCCGGTCGAGCACCAGCTCTGTTACACCCGGCGCGTCATCGAGCCGGTTGATCGTCACACTGCCCATGGGCAACACCCTAACGGGGCCGCTCAGTCCCCCAGCGTCTGACGCAGCGCCGCGAGCTCCTTGGCGGCCTCGGTGAGGTCCTTCGCGGTGTCGATGGCCCGCCAGTACGTCTCGATCGGGTAGCCGGCCAGCAGCCGCTCCTTCGCCAGCGACGGGAACGTCGTGCGCTCGTGGTCGCCGACGTCGGGCAGCAGGTCGAGGATGCGCGGCGAGAACACGTACACGCCGGCGTTGATCGGGTAGGGCGACGGCGGCGACTCGACGAAGTCGGTGACCCGGCCCAGCTCGTCGAGCTCGACGACGCCCCACGGCATGCGCGGCCGGGCCAGCGCGATGGTGGCGACGGCCTGCCGCTCGAGGTGGTAGGCCGTCATGGCGCGCAGGTCGAAGCGGGTCCAGATGTCGCCGTTGAGCGCGTACCAGCCCTCGTCGGGGGCGGGCAGCTGCGTGCCGGCGTACTTCAACCCGCCGCCGCGGCCCAGCGGCTGGTCCTCGACCACCGTGCGCACCCGCACCGGCAGCTCGCGGGTGTCGAGGTGGGCCAGCAGGACCTCGCTGAGGTGCCCGGCCGACACGACGACGTCGGTGACGCCGGCCTCGGCCAGCCAGTCGAGCTGGTGGTCGATGATGCACCGGCCGGCGATCTCGATCATCACCTTCGGCACGGTGTCGGTGTACGGCTTGAGCCGCGACCCCTGCCCACCGGCGAGGATCACGGCCTGGCGAACCGGCGTTCCGCTCGTCATGTCGCGGACACTACACGCCCGGGCCGACGAGAACGCGCCGCAGCAGGTCCGGGTAGCGCGGGTCGGCCAGCGTCAGCTCCAGCGCCTCGGCCAGGGTGACCCAGCGCAGGTCGTCGTGCTCCTCGGGTGCGACGTTGCGCGGCGTCCCGTCCCAGCTCAGCAGCCGGACGAACGTGATGTCCTCGTCGCCCTCGACCCACCGGCCCAGCTCCTCGTGGGCCGCCGCCACCTCGATGCCGAGCTCCTCGCGGCACTCGCGCCGCGCCGCGTCGACCGCGGTCTCGCCGTCCTCCAGGTGGCCGCCCGGGAAGTCCCAGACGTCGGGGTACCAGGTGCGGTCGGCCCGCCGGTGACACATCAGGACGCGGTGGCCGTCCACCAGCACGGCGACGGCGACGCGGTGCTCGACGCTCACTCCGGCACCTGGGGCTCGCGGCGCGGTGAGACGGTGAACGCGTTGACGACGCCCAGCCCGCGGACCGTCGTCGGCGGCAGGGCGCGCAGCGCGAAGGCGGGCGCGTCGGCGAGCTCCTTCGCCGTCACGTCGTCGATCAGGACGGTGTTGCGTTCGGCCAGCGCCGTCAGGCGGGCGGCGAGGTTCGTCGGGGTGCCGAAGACGTCGCCCAGGCGGGCCACGACCGGGCCGGTCGCGATGCCGACCCGGATGTCGGGGAGGTCGGCGTTCTCGCCGATCTCCTCGACCAGCCGGCAGCCGATCAGCGCCGCCGTCTCGGGGTCGTCGGCGGTGAACACGACCTCGTCGCCGAGCGTCTTGATCACCCGCCCGCCGGTGCCGAAGATGACGTCGTTCGTGGTGGCCTCGAACCGCTCGACCAGCTCGCCCAGCTCGTCGACGCTGAGGCCGCGGGAGAGCCGGGTGAACGAGACGAGGTCGGCGAAGCCGACGGACGCGGGCGCGGCCAGCAGCGGTGCGTCGCCGATGCGGCCGATGGCGACCAGCCGGTTGACGGACGCGGCCAGCTTGCGGCGCCACGCGTAGATGAGCAGCCGCTCGAACTCCGGCAGCAGCTTCTGCGCGACCAGGTACGCCGACGTCAGCCGGCTGCCGGTGCCGTGGCCGGCGGCCTCGTTCTCCTCGATGATCTCGGCGAGCGTCTCGACGTGCCACTCGGCCAGCCGGCCCGTCATGCGGCCCAGCGCGCGCACCATCTGCACCGCGGTGGCCTCGTCGACGACGTCGTCGCGCACCAGCTCGGTGACGCCGCGCAGCGCCTCCATGTCCCAGACGGTGAACGCCTGCTCCTCGCCGACGTCCGGGAAGCCCAGCGCCCGCCAGTACCGCGTCACCTCGTCGACGGTGAGCCCGGCGCCCTCGGCGATCTGTTCCCGGGTATAGCGGCGGGACGCACCGAGCAGCAGCCGTTCGAGCTCGTCGGGGGTCGGTTTCCGCGGTGGTTCGGGCGGCAGGGTCACGCGCGGTCGTCCTCGTCGTGCGCCTCGCGCACGAGCTCGCTGAGCCGCAGCTGCACCTGCTGGACGCGCGGGACGTCGTCGAGCCGGACCTGGCCCTGCTCGCTGGCGGCCGACACCACCAGCGTGCCGCAGCGCAGGATGCGGTCGTTGAGCTGCATCTCGTAGGCGACGTCGTTGATGACCCGCAGCGGGATGTCGCGGCCGGTGCGGGTGATGATGCCGCGCCGGGTGACCAGCCGCTCGCTGGTGATGGTGTACGTCGTGGTCAGCCAGGTGAGGAACGGCCAGACGACCCACACGCCGAGCACCACGATGCCGACGATGACGATGGCCCAGCGCCCGACCGTGCCGACCAGCTCGCCGTCGGGCAGCGCGCCGAGCCCGAAGCCCACCCCCGCGGCCAGGACGAGCAGCACGAGCACCGGCACGATGAGCGCCTTGACGTGCGTGTGCAGGTGGTAGATCACCTGCTCGTCGTCACTGAGGTGCTTCTCGGAAAACCCCATGACGTGAATCCTGGCACGTCGCGCCCGCCGGCGAGAACTGCAGCCCTTTCAGCGCGGCCGCAAGTGGACGACGTCGCCGGCGCCGACGGCGACCGGGTCACCGCCGGCGGACGACGCGATCAGCAGCCGGCCGGCGTCGTCGACGCCGGCGGCCCGCCCCACGACGGCCTCGCCGCCGGGCAGCTCGGCCCGGACGTCGCGGCCGATGGTGTCGCAGTGGGCGGCGTAGTCGGCGGCCAGCCCGGACGTGCCGGGGTCGCCTCCGGCGGACCGCCACGCCGCGTACCGCGCGGCCAGCCGGGACGCGACCGCGTCGAGCACGTCGTCGGCCCGGGCGCCGTACGGCGCGAGCGACGCCCCGCCCGCCGGCAGCTGCTCCGGCGTCTGCGCGACGTTGAGCCCGATGCCGACGACGACGGCCGGCCCGGGCGGCGTCTCGGCCCGCTCGACGAGGATCCCGGACAGCTTGCCGCCGTCGAGCAGCACGTCGTTCGGCCACTTGAGGACGGCCGTCGCCCCGGCCGCCGCGGCGACGGCGTCGACGACGACGACCCCGGCCAGCAGCGGCAGCCACGACCACCGGGTGACGGGCACGCCGTCGGGCCGGAGCAGGAACGACATCGCCAGCGCCGTGCCGGGCGGCGCCTCCCAGCGGCGGTCCAGCCGGCCGCGGCCGGCGCTCTGGTGGCCGGCGACGACGGCGTAGCCCTCAGCGGCGCCGGAACGGGCCGCCGCGGCGACGTCGGCGTTCGTCGACCCCGTCGTGGCGACCCTGTGCACGTCCCACATCAGCCGGTGTTCTGCAGGCCCGCCGCGACGCCGTTGACGCTGATCTGCAGCAGCCGCCGGGTGGCCGCCTCCTCCGCCGACCCGGCCGCGACCTCGTCCTGCCGAAGCGCCCGCAGCGCCCGGACCTGCAGGTACGACAGCGCGTCGACGTACGGGTTGCGCAGCGCGACGGCGCGGCCGAGCACGTGGCGGTCCTCGAGCAGCCGGCTGTGCCCCGTGACGTCGAGCACCCACCGGGTGGTCAGCGCGTGCTCGGCGAGGATGCGCTCGGTCAGCTCCGGCCGGTCGCCGAGCGCGAGGTAGCGCGCGGCGATGCGGCGGTCGGACTTGGCCAGCGACATCTCCGCGTTCTCCATCATCACGGTGAACAGCGGCCACTCCTCGTACGCGCGGCGCAGCACGTCGAGGTCGCCGACGGCGGCCAGGCCGGAGCCGAGGCCGTACCAGCCGGGCAGCGTCACGCGGGTCTGCGACCACGAGAACACCCACGGGATGGCCCGCAGGTCGTCCAGCGACGACACCGTCAGCCCGCGGCGGGCCGGGCGCGAGCCGATGGGTAGCGAGCCGACCTCCTCCAGCGGGGTGACCCGGGCGAACCACTCGGGGAAGCCGTCGGTGCGGACGAGCGCGTGGTAGGCCTCGCGGGCGGCGGTGTCGAGCACCGAGGCGACGGAGGCGAACTCGACGGCGGCCGCGCGGGCCCGCTCCTCCACCGCCGGCGTCGACGCCAGCAGCACGGCTGACGCGACCTGCTCGATGTGCCGCCGCGCGATGGCGGGGTCGCCGTAGCGGGCGAAGATGACCTCGCCCTGCTCGGTCAGCTTGAACCGCCCGTCGACCGAGCCCGGCGCCTGCGCCAGGACCGCCCGGTTGGCCGGCCCGCCGCCCCGCCCCAGCGCCCCGCCGCGGCCGTGGAACATCGTCAGCGTCAGCTCGTGCTCGCGGGCCCACGCCGTCAGCCGGTCCTGCGCGTCGTACAGCGCCAGCGTCGCCGACACCGGGCCGACGTCCTTCGCGGAGTCGGAGTAGCCGAGCATGATCTCCATGCGCCGGCCGGTCTCCTCCAGCCGCGACCGCACCTCGGGCAGCTCGAGCACGCCGTCGAGGATGTCGACGCAGGCCGCGAGGTCGGCGCCGGTCTCGAACAGCGGCACGACGTCGAGCGCGAGCGGCCGGCCGTCGAGGGCGTACCGGGCCAGCTCGAACACGGCGGCGACGTCGTCGGTGGACTGGGTGAACGAGACGACGTAGCGGCGGCAGGCGTCGGGGCCGAACCGGGCCTGGATCTGCGCCATCACCCGGATGGTGGCCAGCACCTCCTCGGTGCGCTCGGACAGCACGCCGCCGGCCCGGATCTCCTCGAGCGCGGCACGGTGCACGGCGCTGTGCTGGCGGACCTCGAGCTCGGCGAGGTGGAAGCCGAACGACTCGACCTGCCAGATGAGGCCCTGCAGCTCGCCGTAGGCCTGCCGCGCGGCGCCGGCCTCGGCCAGGCTGGCCTGGACGGCGCGCAGGTCGGCCAGCAGCTCCGCCGCCGAGGCGTAGGACAGGTCGGCGTCGCGGCGGCGGGTGGCGCCGATGCGGGCGGCCGCGTACAGGACGGCGATGCGGTGCGGCTCGTTGGGCGAGCGCGAGGCCAGCTCGGTGTACAGCTCGGGCTGGGCGGCCTGGGCGTCGGCGAGGATGCGGCGCAGCTCGGTGGCCGCGGGCGTGGTGGCGGCGTCGAGCGTCAGCCCGCGTCCGACCCGGGCGGTGGCCGACTCGAGCGCCCGCAGCACGTGGTCGGACTGGATGGCCATGGCCTGCCGGGTGACGGCGCTGGTGACGTGCGGGTTGCCGTCGCGGTCGCCGCCGATCCAGGAGCCGAGCCGGACGAACGCCGGCACCTGCGGCGCGGCGACCGCGTCGGAGCCGCCGGCCAGCGCCATCTCCGCACGCCGGTACACCTGCGGCACGACGTGGAACAGCACGTCGTCGAAGGCGGACATCGCGGTGCGGACCTCGTCGAGCGGGCCGGGACGGTCGACCCGCAGCGGCGCCGTGCGCCACAGCACGTCGATCTGCTCCAGCAGCTGCCGCTGCGTCTCGGCGTCCTCCGACGCGCCCAGGCGGGGGTCGTCGCGGCGCTCGAGCAGGGTGGCGATGCGCCGGATGGCGGTGACGATGGCCCGGCGGCGCGCCTCCGTCGGGTGTGCCGTCAGGACCGGCCGGAACTCCAGACCGTCGAGCAGGTGCTTGGCCTTGTCGTGGCCGGCGAGGCGGGCGACGTCCTCGACCGCCTTGGCGACGGTGCCGGCCAGCGGGTGGTCGGCGCGGTCGCCGGCCCGCAGCGAGCGGACGCGGTGGTACTCCTCGGCGGCGTTGACCAGGTGGAAGTAGACGGTGAAGGCGCGCGCGACCTCGTCGGCGCGCTCCAGCGTCCACGACGCGACCAGCTGCTCGGCCTGGGTGGCGGCGTCGTCGGCGACCGTCTGGTCCTCGTGGTGCGAGGCGATGGTCAGCTCGCGCAACCGCTCGACGTCGGCCAGCAGGCCGTCGCCGCCGTACTCGCGCAGCACCTGGCCGAGCGCGTCGCCGAGCTGCCGCACGTCGGCGCGCAGCCGTTCGGGCATCTCGAAGCGCGCGGCTTCGCGGGATCCGGTGGCAGTGGAGGCCATGCGCTCAGCGTAGACAGCCCACGTGGAACGCCGCGGCCGTGCCCCACAGTGCGAGACGCGACGTGCTCTACCCTGCTAGGGCTCCACCAGATCACGGAGGCGACGAGATGACCACGCACGACGTTCCGGACATCCACACCACCGCGGGCAAGCTCGCCGACCTGCGGCAGCGGATCGACGACGCCGTGCACGCCGGCTCCGAGCGCGCCGTCGAGAAGCAGCACGCACGCGGCAAGAAGACCGCCCGCGAGCGCATCGCCATGCTGCTCGACGAGGGCTCGTTCGTCGAGTTCGACGAGCTGGCCCGGCACCGGTCCACCGCGTTCGGCATGGAGAAGAACCGGCCCTACGGCGACGGCGTCGTCACCGGCTTCGGTACGGTCGACGGCCGCCAGGTCGCGGTGTTCGCGCAGGACTTCACCGTCTTCGGCGGCAGCCTCGGCCAGGTGTTCGGCGAGAAGATCGTCAAGGTCATGGACTTCGCGCTGAAGACCGGCTGCCCGATGATCGGCATCAACGACTCCGGCGGCGCGCGCATCCAGGAGGGGGTCGTCTCGCTGGGCCTCTACGGCGAGATCTTCCGCCGCAACGTGCACGCGTCGGGCGTCATCCCGCAGATCTCGCTCATCATGGGCCCGTGCGCCGGCGGCGCCGTGTACTCGCCGGCCATCACCGACTTCACCGTCATGGTCGACCAGACGTCACACATGTTCATCACCGGCCCCGACGTCATCAAGACCGTCACCGGCGAGGACGTCGGGTTCGAGGACCTCGGCGGCGCCCGCGCGCACAACACCAAGAGCGGCAACGCGCACTACATGGCCGCCGACGAGGCCGACGCCGTCGACTACGTCAAGGCGCTGCTGTCCTATCTCCCGCAGAACAACCTCGACCCGGCGCCGTCGTTCCCCGGCGCCGCCGCCTCGCTGGAGCTCACCGACACCGACCTCGCGCTCGACACGCTGGTCCCGGACAGCGCGAACCAGCCGTACGACATGCACGCGGTGGTGGAGGCCGTCATGGATGTCGCTGCCGACGGCTCCGCGGATTTCCTGGAGGTGCAGCCGCTGTTCGCGGGCAACATCATCGTCGGCTTCGGCCGCGTCGAGGGGCAGTCCGTCGGCGTCGTCGCCAACCAGCCGCTGCAGTTCGCCGGCACGCTCGACATCGACGCGTCGGAGAAGGCCGCGCGGTTCGTGCGCACCTGCGACGCGTTCAACATCCCGGTGCTGACGTTCGTCGACGTGCCCGGCTTCCTGCCCGGCACCGACCAGGAGTGGAACGGCATCATCCGGCGCGGCGCGAAGCTCATCTACGCCTACGCCGAAGCGACCGTGCCGCTCGTCACGATCATCACCCGCAAGGCCTACGGCGGCGCCTACGACGTCATGGGCTCCAAGCACCTCGGCGCCGACGTCAACCTCGCGTGGCCGACCGCGCAGATCGCCGTCATGGGCGCCCAGGGCGCGGTGAACATCCTGTACCGCCGCGAGCTGGCCGACGCCGACGACCCCGCCGAGCGGCGAGCGCAGCTCATCACGGAGTACGAGGACACGCTGGCCAACCCGTACGTCGCCGCCGAGCGCGGCTACGTCGACGCCGTCATCGAGCCGTCGCGCACCCGTGTCGCGGTGACCCAGGCGCTGCGGGCGCTGCGCACGAAGCGCGAGACTCTGCCGCCGAAGAAGCACGGCAACATCCCGCTGTGAACAGGGCGGCTAGGGTGGATGACGTGAGCGAGACGCCGCCGCTGTTCCGCGTCGTCAACGGGACGCCCACCGACGAGGAGCTGGCCGCGCTCGTCGTCGTGCTGACGGCGAAGGCGGCGGGCGGGCGCGCGCCGTCCGAACCGCCGCGGTCGGCGTGGTCGTCGTACTGGTCGACGCGGCGAGCGCCCCTGGCGCCGGGTGCCGGCGCCTGGCGGGCCAGCGCACTGCCGCGCTGACGTCCTCGGCGGATAGGGTCACCCTCGTGACGACTCCGCAGCCGCGCACCGTCGACGAGATCGCTGACGCCTACGTCGACGAGTACGCCGCCCTCGACCCCTACACCGCCACCTACGCCGGTCTGAGCGGCTACGACGCGCAGAGCACGGATCTGTCGCCGGACGGGTTCGCGCAGCGCCGGGCGCTCGCGGAGCGCACCCTCGCCGCGCTCGGCACCGCCACCGCGGCCGACGAGCGCGAGCGGGTCGCGGGCGAGGCGATGCAGGAGCGGCTGTCGCTGGACCTCGAGATGGACGACGCCGGTCTGAACCGCAACCTCAACGTCATCGAGAGCCCCATGCACTGGGTCCGCGAGACGTTCGACCTGATGCCCACCGACACCGACGAGCAGTGGGCGAACATCGCCGCCCGCATGCGGGACGTGCCGACGGCGCTGGAGCAGTATCGGCGGACCATGGACGCCGACATCGCCGCGGGTCTGCCGCCGGCCCGCCGTCAGGTGCTCGCCGTCGCCGAGCAGGCCGGGCGGGTCGCCGACACGTTCTTCACCGGGCTCGCGGCCAGCGGCCCTGAGTCGCTGTGCGCCGAGCTCGAGGTGGCCGCGGCCGCGGCGTCCGAGGCGTACCGCGCGTTCGGCGGCTACCTCGGCGCGACGGTGGCACCCGCGGCGCGCGAGCACGACGCCGTCGGCCGCGACGCCTACGCCGTCGCCTCCCGGTACTTCCTCGGCGCCGCGGTCGACCTCGACGAGACCTACGAGTGGGGCGTCGCCGAACTGGCCCGCATCGAGACCGAGCTGGCCGAGGTCGCGCATGACATCGTCCCCGGCGGCACCGTCGACGACGCCGTCGCCGCCCTCGACGCCGACCCCGCCCGCAAGATCGCCGGGACCGACGCGCTGCAGGAGTGGATGCAGAAGCTCTCCGACCGCACCGTCGAGGCGATGAGCGGCGTGCACTTCGACATCCCCGAGCCGATCCGCCGCCTGGAGTGCCGCATCGCCCCCACCAAGGAGGGCGGCATCTACTACACCGGCCCGAGCGAGGACTTCAGCCGGCCCGGCCGCATGTGGTGGTCCGTCCCCGAAGGCGTCGAGGAGTTCTCCACCTGGCGCGAGACGACGACCGTCTTCCACGAGGGCGTGCCCGGCCACCACCTGCAGGTGGCCCAGGTCATCTACCGCCGGGAGGTGCTCAACCGCTGGCAGCGGCTGCTGTGCTGGGTGTCCGGCCACGGCGAGGGCTGGGCGCTCTACGCCGAGCGGCTGATGGCCGACCTCGGCTTCCTCGACGACCCCGGCGACCGCCTCGGCATGCTCGACAGCCAGGCGTTCCGCGCCTCCCGCGTCGTCGTCGACATCGGCTTCCACCTGGGCAAGGAGATCCCCGCCTCGCTGGTCGCGGCCGACGGGCTGCCGGCCGGCGTGTGGACCCCGGAGTCGGCGTACGCGTTCCTGCGCGCCCACTGCCGCATGCCCGACGAGTTCCTCCGCTTCGAGCTCGACCGCTACCTCGGCTGGCCCGGACAGGCGCCGTCGTACAAGATCGGCGAGCGCATCTGGCTCGCCGCCCGCGACGACGCCCGGCGCCGCAAGGGCGACGCGTTCGACCTGCGCGAGTTCCACCGCGCGGCGCTCGACCTCGGCTCGATCGGGCTCGACCCGCTCCAGGAGGCGCTCGCCCGCCTCTGAACGGTTCGCGGGAAAGCGGTGGTCTGGTGGCGCCTTGGCCCCGGCTGAGAACTGGCAGCTATCAGGCTCAAAGGGAAGAGCGGCGACGGCGCCGGGCGTTCGGCCCGTCTCAGGCTGAGTTTGGTGTCGTTCAGCGTCCACCTGGTGAGATTTTCACCGTGATTCGAGCGCCATCACCAGGCGTTCTCCCACATCACTAGGCATGCATGCCTGGTACAGCACGAGAACGCCTAGTGACGTACACGGTCCTTGATGATCATCGCCGTCCACAAGCAGCAACGCCACAACTAACGGCGCCACACGCTCCGACTCACGCCTGTGACCTACGTCATTCGCCACTGGTCGCGAAATTCTGGCGGAAACGGGAATACCCACGTCAACCCGCTCGTTGAGCACGCTGACATGGTGAACATCTGGGGTCTCACGCAGCGCCTGCACGTCGATCTGCGACGTCAGGCCAGCTCTGCCTGTCGCGGCTAGATCAGCGCGCCCACGCGCGTTCCCTCCCCTCCCCCTGTCTTCCCCCGTTTCCGGAAGGTCTTCGCATGTCCGAAACCGCGACCGCCGGCGCGCCCACGTCGCGCCGCCTTCGCCTGCCGTCGTTCTCGGTCCAGGTCCTCATCGGCCTGGCGCTGGGCGTGGTCCTGGGGCTCGTGGCCCGTGAGCTGGGCCCGGCCGCCGACGGCAACCCCAACTGGCTGACCAGCACTCTCGACACCGTCGGCGGGCTCTTCGTCGACCTGCTGCGCGCGGCCGTCATCCCGCTGATCTTCACCGCGATCGTCGCGAGCATCGCGAACCTGCGCAACGTCACCAACGCGGCCCGGCTGGCCGGGCAGACGCTGCTGTGGTTCGCGATCACCGCCTTGATCGCGGTCGCCATCGGCATCGCGCTCGGCCTGGTCCTCCAGCCGGGCGAGCACACGTCCGTCACCCAGGACCAGGCGGCCGAGCCGGGCCGCACGGGCGACTGGTGGGCGTTCCTCACCAGCCTGGTGCCGACGAACTTCCTCGCGTTGACGGCGAACACGTCGCTCGACCCCGAGAGCGGCGCGGCCACCACCAGCCTCAGTTTCAACGTGCTGCAGTTCGTGGTCATCTCGGCGGCCATCGGCATCGCCGCCCTGAAGCTGGGCGACAAGGCCGAGCCGTTCCTCGCGTTCAACCGGGCCGCGCTGTCGATCGTGCAGAAGGTGCTCTGGTGGATCATCCGGCTGGCCCCGATCGGCACCATCGGCTTGCTGGGCTATGCCGTCGCCGACTACGGCTGGGACGCCATCGGCTCGCTCGGCCGGTTCACGCTGGCGATCTACATCGGCCTGGCGCTGGTGCTGTTCGTCGTCTACCCGATCCTGCTGCGCTCGCACGGCCTGAACCCGGTCAAGTTCTTCACCGGCGCCTGGCCGGCCATCCAGCTGGCCTTCGTGTCGCGCTCGTCGGTCGGCACGCTGCCGGTCACCGAGCAGGTCACCGAGCGCAACCTCGGCGTCTCGCGGTCCTACGCGTCGTTCGCGGTCCCGTTCGGCTCGACGACGAAGATGGACGGGTGCGCCGCGATCTACCCGGCGGTCGCCGCGATCTTCGTCGCGCAGTTCTTCGGCCTGGACCTGTCGGTGTCGGACTATCTGCTGATCGTGCTGGTCTCCGTGGTCGGCTCGGCCGCGACCGCCGGCACGACCGGCGCCACCGTCATGCTCACGCTGACGCTGTCGACGCTGGGCCTGCCGCTGGCGGGTGTGGGCCTGCTGCTGGCCGTCGACCCGATCCTCGACATGGGCCGCACGGCGGTCAACGTCGCCGGGCAGGCGCTGGTCCCGACCATCGTCGCCAAGCGCGAGGGCCTGCTGGACCTGGAGGTCTACAACTCCGACCGGCGCGGTGACGTGTTCGCCGACGGGGGCGAGGAGCGAGACAAGACGCCCGACTTGGCGTTAACCTCTGCATGACCATGATCACCCGATGATCGTCGGCGGTCGATTCCGTTTCAGGCATCGACCGCCGATGATCATTTTCGGTAACGTGAGGTCCGTGGTGCGCCTGCTGCTCGCTTCCCAGTCCCCCGCCCGGCTGGCGACCCTGCGCTCGGCCGGCATCGAACCCGTCGTCCAGGTCTCGGGCGTCGACGAGGACGCGGTGCTGGCCGCCGCGCGCGAGCGCGGGCCGCTCCCGCCGCACGACGTCCCGCTGCTCCTCGCGCGGGCCAAGGCCGAGAAGGTCGCGGGCCGGACGTTCACCGGCATGATCGTCCTCGGCTGCGACTCCGTGCTCGAGCTCGACGGCGAGATCCACGGCAAGCCCGCCGACTCCGTCGACGCCCTGCGCCGCTGGCAGCGCATGCGCGGCCGGTCCGGCGTGCTGCACACCGGCCACTGGCTCATCGACCTGCGCGAACCGGACGACGGCGGCACCGGCCGCGCCCTCGGCGACACCGCCAGCACGACGGTGCACTTCGCCGACCTCTCCGACGCCGAGATCCGCGCCTACGTCGCCACCGGCGAGCCGCTGCGGGTGGCCGGCGCGTTCACCATCGACGGCCTGGGCGGCCCGTTCGTCACCGCCATCGACGGCGACCACCACGGCGTCGTCGGGCTGTCGCTGCCGCTGCTGCGGACCCTGCTGGGCCGGCTCGGCGTCTCGATCACCGAGCTGTGGCGCACCGACCCCGACCACGAGCCGGTCCGCCGCCGCGCCCGCAGAGCGGCCCGCTGACGCGGCTCAGACCGGCGGGACGCCGTGGCGGCGCTCGGAGAAGCGGCGGTCCTTGCCCGCGGCGGCCGCCAGGCGGGCGACCAGCTGGCCCCGTAGCTCCTCGGGCTCCACGATCGCGTCGATGACGAGGTCGGACGCGAGCCGCAGGATGTCGATGTCGGCCTCGTACTCCAGCCGCAGCCCGGCGACGTACGCGGCGCGCTCGTCGTCGTCCTCGATGGCGGCGATCTTGTTGAAGTAGACGGCGTTGACGGCGGCCTCCGGGCCCATGACGGCGATCTTCGCCGTCGGCAACGCGAGGCAGGCGTCGGGGCCGAAGCCGGGGCCGCACATCGCGTAGAGGCCGGCGCCGTAGGCCTTGCGGACGATGACCGACACCGTCGGCACCGTCGCCTCCGCGACCGCGGTGATCATCTTGGCGCCGTGCCGGATGATGCCCTGCCGCTCGACCTCGGAGCCGATCATGAAGCCGGGCACGTCGGCCAGGTAGACCAGCGGCACGTTGAACGCGTCGCACAGCCAGATGAAGCGCGCCGCCTTGTCCGCGGAGTCGGTGAACAGCACGCCGCCCTTGACCGCGGGCTGGTTGGCCACGATGCCGACCGGCTGGCCCTCCAGCAGCCCGAACCCGGTGACCAGCTCGGCCGCGAACAGCGGCTTGACCTCGAAGAACGAGTCGCCGTCGATGATGGCGTCGATGACGTCGTGGATGTCGTAGCCGACCGATTCCTCGGCCGGGACGAGGTCGCGGGTGAACTCGCGGGCCGCACCGCCGGGCGCGTACGACGGCGGCGCCTGCCGCCACGACCCCGGGAGGTAGGAGAAGAACGCCTTCGCCTGCTCGATCGCCTCGGCGTCGTCGGCGGCGAGGTTGTCGCCGCAGCCGGACACCGTCGCGTGCATGCGGGCGCCGCCCATCTCCTCCAGCGTCACTGTCTCGCCGACCACCATCTCCGCCATCCGCGGCGAGCCGAGGTACATCGACGCGTTGCCCTCGACCATGATGACGACGTCGCAGAACGACGGGATGTAGGCGCCGCCCGCCGCGCTGGGCCCGAACAGGCAGCAGATCTGCGGGACCTTGCCCGACAGCGCGACCTGGTTGTGGAAGATGCGTCCGGCGCCGCGGCGGCCGGGGAACAGCTCGACCTGGTCGGTGATGCGCGCCCCAGCGGAGTCGATGAACCAGAACACCGGGAGCTCGTCGCGCAGCGCGGTCTCGGTGACGCGGACGATCTTCTCGACGGTGCGGGCGCCCCAGGAGCCGGCCTTGACGGTGGGGTCGTTGGCGACGACCAGCGCCGGCCGGCCCTCGACCAGCCCGCGGCCGGTGACGACGCCGTCCGCCGGCAGATTCGTGGCCAGGGCGTTGGCCAGCTGGCCGTCCTCGACGAAGGTGCCGGCGTCGAACAGCAGGTCGATGCGGTCGCGGACGTAGAGCTTGCCCTGGGCGGCGAGCTTGGCGGCGCCGCTGTCCGACGGGACCTCGGTGGCCTTGCGGGCCGCGTCGACCTCGGCGTAGTGGTCGCGCCCCACGGCGCCCCTTTCGTTCACGGCACGATCATGCCTGAACCGGCAGCCCCAGTCCGCGCGCGAGCACCAGGCGCTGGATCTCGCTGGTCCCCTCGCCGATCTCGAGGATCTTCGCGTCGCGGTAGAAGCGGGCCACCGGGTACTCCTCCATGAACCCGTAGCCGCCGTGCACCTGCGTGGCGACCCGGGTGGCGGTGACGGCGGACTCCGTCGCGTAGAGCTTGGCCGACGCCGCCGCCTGCTTGACCTGCTCGGCCGGCGCGCCGGTGTCGCGCAGGGCCGCCGCCCGGTACGTGAGCAGCCGGGCGGCCTGCGCCATGACGTGCAGGTCGGCGATCTGGAACGCGACCGCCTGCTTGGCGCCGATCGGCACGCCGAACGACGTCCGCTCGTGCGCGTAGCCGACCGACGCGTCGAGCATCGCCTGGATGCAGCCCACCGCCAGCGCGGCGATGGCGATGCGGCCGTCGTCGAGCGTCGCCAGGAACTGGGCGAACCCGTGGCCGCGCTCGCCGAGCAGGTGGTCGGCCGGCACCCGCGCCCCGTCGAACGTCAGCGGGTGGGTGTCGGACGCGTGCCAGCCGAGCTTGTCGTAGGCCGGCTCGACCACGAAGCCCGGCGTTCCGGCCGGGACGATGATCGCGGAGATCTCCGCGCTGCCGTCCGGCCGCTCGCCGGTCCGGGCCGTGACGGTGACGCAGCTGGTCAGCTCGCTGCCGGAGTTGGTGATGAACTGCTTGGCGCCGTCGATGACCCACTCGTCGCCGTCGAGCACCGCGCGGGTCGCCGTCGCCCCCGCGTCGGAGCCGGCGCCGGGCTCGGTGAGGCCGAACCCGGCCAGCGCCCGCCCGGCGACGAGGTCGGGCAGCCAGCGGGCCTTCTGCTCGTCGGTGCCGTAGGTCAGGATCGGCGTGATGCCGAGGCCGACGGCGGCCTCGAGCGTGATGCCCAGCGACTGGTCGACCCGCCCGATCTCCTCGATCGCCACGCACAGGCTGGTGAGGCCGCCGCCGGCGCCGCCGTACTCCTCGGGCGCCGTCAGGCCGAACAGCCCCAGCTCGCCCATCGCCCGCACCACGTCGACGGGGAACTCGTGCTTGCGGTCCCACTCCGCCGCGTGCGGCGCGATGCGCTCGCGGGCGAAGTCGCGGACGACCGCGCGGAACTCCTCGTGCTCCGCGGACAGCTCGAACATCGTCGCACCTCCCGTACTTGACGTTTACGTTAACGTAAGTTGGAGGCCGGGGCCAGGGGTCGGAGCGAGGAGACAGCGGTGGACGACGAACGCACGTGGAGCATCGCCGAGCTGGCCGACGAGTACGGCGTCACGTTGCGCACCATCCGGTTCTACGAGGAGCAGGGCCTGCTGACGCCGGCCCGCGACGGCACCCGCCGCATCTTCGCCGACGGCGACCGCGTGCGGCTGGGGCTGGTCCTGCGCGGGAAGCGGCTGGGCTTCCCGCTGGACGAGATCAAGAAGATCATCGGCATGTACGACGCCGAGCCGGGCGAGGTCGGCCAGCTGCGCTACCTGCTCGACCAGATCGAGCACCGGCGCGCGGAGCTGGAACAGCGCCGGCGCGACATCGACGCCACCCTGTCCGACCTCGCCGAACTGGAGCGCCGCTGCCGCGCCGACCTGAACCGCCTCACCGGCTGACGGTCACCCGAAGCAGATCTGGCCGCCGTCGAGCCGGAAGTTGGTCACCGCGCCGCCGTCGCCGAAGTTGAACACCCAGCGCATCCCCAGCTCGCCCGGGACCGCCACGTACGAGTCGAAGGAGTCTCCCTCGACCAGGCCGGGGTAGGCCGCCACGACCTCGGCGTGTGAGGAGCCCACCCGGATGCCTTCCGGCGTCTGCACATCCGCGGCCGACGAGATGGTCGTCACCCGCCACTCCTCGTCGACGACGGCGTCACCGCCGGACGCGAAGTCCTGGCGCACGGAGATCCAGCCGGTCGTGTCGCCATAGGCGTAGCTGCCGTAGCACGTACCCTCCTGATGCTCGGTGTCGATCTGCACACCGTCGATCGCCTGGAGCTCGGCCAGCGTCATGCCGATCCGGATCGCGCCCAGCCCGTCGGGCCCGAGCACCGGCAGGTCGGGCTCCTCGATCGGCTGCGGGTTGTCGCCGCAGTTGTGCAGGCCGTCGTGGGCGATCCGGGTGACGTAGCCGTCGGTCGTCTCGAGGTGCCACATCGACGCGATGCCGTCCAGGCCGTCGATGTACGACGTGTAGACGCCAGGAGCGATCTCGGAGTACTCCGGGTAGGTCTGCCACACGTCCGCGAGGGTGCTGCCGATGCCGACGCCCTCGGGCGTGCGGACATCGATGTCCGGCTCCAGCCAGGCGACCTCGTAGGCGGCCATGAGGTCGTCCGGAGGCCCGCCGATGGCGCCGCGCAGCGAGATGTACCCGTGCGCGCGGGCGGTGCGGAACTCGCCGTAGCAGAACTCGGGGAACGCCGAGTCGCCGCGCAGCCGGGTGATCTCGACGCCCGGGACCTGCTCCAGTTCGGCCAGCGTCATCCGCACCTCGACGCCGTCGAAGGGTGCGGCCGGGTCGAACAGCGGCAGCGTGCCGACGTCCACCCCGTCGCCGGACTGCTCGCCGCCGTGATCGGCCGTCCCGGTGGACTCGCCCGGCGATGGTTCCGTCAGGTCGGCGGCGGCGCCGCCCGTGGGACCGCTGGTCGGGAGTGCGGGCGTGGTCGGCGCCGGGTCGCCCGTGCGCTCGTCGGGCCCGGGCAGCAGGGTGGTCGGGGTGCCGGCGGGCTGCGGCTCCAGGTCCGGGCCGGCCGAGAACTGGCCGGTGACGGCCATCGAGCCGACCGCGACCGCGGCCACGAGACCGACCGAACCGGCCGCGGACGCGACGACCCGGACGGTCCGCCGCCGGCGCGCGCCCTTGACGATCCGCCCGACGGCGTCGGCGCGCGGCGTGAGCGCGAGCCGGTCGTCGCCCAAGAGGCGGCGCAGGTCGTCGTCGAAGTCGTTCATCGGTCCCTTCCCTCCACCGAGGACATGCTCGCCCTCAACTTCGTCAGTGCCTTGCTCGCCTGGCTCTTCACCGTGCCCGCGGTGATGCCCAGAGCCGCGGCGATCTCCGCCTCGGACAGGTCCTCGTAGTAGCGCAGCACCAGCACCGCGCGCTGCCGCGGCGGCAGCTGGGCCAGCGCCTGCCAGAGCGGCTCGCCGTCGAGGCGGTCGGGCGGGTCGACGCCGCGGTCGGGGAAGTCCTCGACCAGCACCTCGCGCCGGCGCCGCCGCCAGCGGCTCACGTGCGCGTTCGCCATCGACCGCCGGACGTAGGCGAGCGGGTCGGCGTCCTGCCGCATGATCTTCGACCAGCGGGCGCCGACCTTCTCCAGCGCCGTCTGCACGAGGTCGGCGGCGTCGTGCGGCGACCCCGTCAGCGCGTGCCCGTAGCGCAGCAGCCCGGGCAGACTGGCCCGGACGAACCCCTCGAAATCCATCGTCGCCTCGTCCGGCTCGGCGCGGCCCGCAACCACCGTCGCGCCCACGGCCGGTGCGGCTTCCCCGTCAGGGGACTCTATTAGCATCGCGACCCCGCTTCGCCCGTCCTGCCTCATTGCCGTGAACACGCCGGACGGGCCGCGCCGGTTGCCCGCGTTCCCCATAGACTCGCCTGCAGTTCCGGGAGGAGACACGCGTGGAGTACCGCCAGATCAGCAAGGTTCTCGTGGCCAACCGCGGCGAGATCGCCGTGCGAGTCGTCCGCGCCTGCCGCGACGCCGGCCTGGCCAGCGTCGCCGTCTACGCCGACGGCGACCGCGACGCGCCGCACGCCCGGCTCGCCGACGAGGCCTACGCGCTGGGCGGCCAGACCGCCGCCGAGACGTACCTGGTCATCGCGAAGCTGCTCGACGTCGCCGAGCGGGCCGGGGCCGACGCCGTCCACCCGGGTTACGGCTTCCTGGCCGAGAACGCCGAGTTCGCGCAGGCCGTCATCGACGCCGGGCTGGTCTGGATCGGACCCCCGCCGGCCGCCATCACCGCGCTGGGCGACAAGGTCAGCGCCCGCCACCTCGCCGCCCGGGCGGGCGCGCCGCTGGTCGCCGGTACGCCCGACCCCGTCACCAGCGCCGGCGAGGTCGTCGCGTTCGCCGAGGAGCACGGCCTGCCGGTCGCCATCAAGGCGGCCTACGGCGGTGGCGGCCGCGGCCTCAAGGTGGCCCGCACGCTGGAGGAGATCCCGCACCTCTACGAGTCCGCGGTGCGCGAGGCGGTCGCGGCGTTCGGCCGCGGCGAGTGCTTCGTCGAGCGCTACCTCGACCGGCCGCGGCACGTCGAGACCCAGTGCCTGGCCGACCGCCACGGCAACGTCGTCGTGGTGTCGACGCGCGACTGCTCGCTGCAGCGGCGGCACCAGAAGCTGGTGGAGGAGGCCCCCGCACCGTTCCTCACCGACGAGCAGAACGCCGAGCTGTACCGCGCGTCCAAGGCCATCCTGCGCGAGGCCGGCTATGTCGGCGCCGGCACCTGCGAGTTCCTCGTCGGCACCGACGGCACCGTGTCGTTCCTCGAGGTCAACACCCGGCTGCAGGTCGAGCACCCGGTCACCGAGGAGGTCACCGGGCTCGACCTCGTCCGCGAGATGTTCCGCATCGCCGAGGGCGAGGAGCTGGGGTACGACGACCCGGTCGTCCGCGGCCACTCCATCGAGTTCCGCATCAACGGCGAGGACCCCGGCCGCAACTTCCTGCCCACTCCGGGCACCGTCACGACGTTCCGGCCGCCGTCGGGGCCGGGCGTGCGGGTCGACGCCGGCGTCGAGCCGGGCAGCGTCGTCGGGCAGAACTTCGACTCGCTGCTGGCCAAGCTGGTCGTCACCGGCGCGTCACGCCGTCAGGCGGTCGAGCGGGCGCGGCGGGCGCTGGCGGAGTTCGAGGTCGGCGGGCTGGCCACCGTCATCCCGTTCCACCGTGCGGTCCTCGACGACGCCTCGTTCGTCCCGGCCGCGGACGGCGAGCCGTTCTCCGTCCACACCCGCTGGATCGAGACCGAGTGGGAGAACCCGTTCGCGCCGTACGACGGCGGTACGTCCGGCGCCGGGCCGGAGGGTGAGGACGCCCGCGAGCGGATCACCGTCGAGGTCGGCGGGAAGCGGCTGGAGGTCGTGCTGCCGCCGGGTCTGGGTGCGTCCGGCATGTCCGGCGCGTCCGGCACCGGGACGGCCGGGAACGCCGCCGGTGCGGGTACGGCCCGGCGGCCCGTGCGTCGTAGCGCCGGCCGGTCCGGTGCGGCCGCCACCAGCGGCGACGCGCTCACCTCGCCGATGCAGGGCACGATCATCAAGGTGGTCGCCGAGGACGGCCAGACCGTCGCCGAGGGCGACGTCGTCGTCGTCATGGAGGCGATGAAGATGGAGCAGCCGATCACCGCACACAAGGCCGGCACCGTCAGCGGGCTGGCCGCCGAGGTCGGCGCGACGATCGCCAACGGCGCCGTCATCTGCACGATCGAAGGCTGACCCGGATCGGGAAGCACGACGGGTGCGTCCGGCGTTGTCGTTGATTGGCAACGCTTGACACGTCAACTTTGCGAAGGGATGCACCTGTATGCCCGCTCTGTCGGACACCGCCCGTGAGCTGTTCTCCCGCCCGATCCCGGCCTGGGCCACGGTCCTCGACGCCGACGGCCGCCCGCACAACTCGATCGTCTGGGTCGACGTCGACGGCGACGGCGTCATCTTCAACACCGCCGCCGGCCGGGTGAAGGAGCGGCGGCTGCGCGAGAACGACATCGTCTCCGTGAGCGTGCTCGACCCGGACAACGCCTGGCGGTGGGCCAGCGTCACCGGCCGCGCCACGCTGAGTACCGAGGACGGCGACGAGGTGATCGACCGGCTGGCGAAGAAGTACCTCGACGCCGACAGCTACCCGTACCGCAAGGAGGGCGAGCAGCGCGTGACGGTGCGCGTCGCCGTCGACCACGTGCGCGAGGAAGTCGCCTGAGCTAGCCGGCCACCCAGGTGAGCCGGACGTCGGCGTCGAACAGCTCGCCGTAGCGTCCGGCGGCGGTCGTCGCCGCCTTCTTGGTGGCGGCGGTGACCTTGGCGAACGGCTCGACGGCGATGGCGAACGTGCCGTTCTTCAGCTCGTGGCTCCACACGCCGCGCACGATGCCGTCGACCAGCAGGACCGGCGAGATCCAGCCGGCGGCGCGGCTCACGCGGTCGATGAAGCCGTCGGGCACCGTGTGCGCACGGTGCCCGATGGGCGCGATGACGTACGGGTCGAACCCCGGCAGCAGGTGCACGCCGGTCGCGTCGTCGCCGGTCCCCTCGTCGGTCAGCTCGGCCAGCACCGCCGGCGTGGACCAGCAGGCGACGCCGTCGACGTCGACCTCGACCATGACCTCGGCGTGCTCCGTGAACACCCGGCGCGCCTTGGCGGCGTCGATGCCCCCCCCAGCGGCTGAAGTCGACGTGGGTGGCCGGCCCGTAGATGTCGAGGAACCGCTCGATGAGCCTGCTCAGGGCGGTGTGCTCGTCGGGCTGGTCGTCCCACGGCGCGTCGGGCAGCCAGGTGCGGGGGCTGGTGAAGGTGACGTTGCGGTCGCGTTCGGGTCCGGAGCAGAGCAGGCCGCCCGCCGCGGCCGGCTTGAACATCTGGCCCCAGCCGGACCTCACCGCCGCCTCGATGCCCGGCGCGTCGACCTCGCGAGCGATCTCGGCCAGCAGCTCCTCGCGGGTGAGCACCTTGCCGGGCAGCACCTCACCGATGATCTCGGTGACCCGGCGCAGGACGGCGAGGTTGACGCCGTGGTAGCGCTCCCAGGCGGCGTTGACGTTGGGCCACTGCCGCTGCGCCCACGCCGCGACCAGTAGCGGCAGCTCGTTCGACGGGAACAGGTGCAGGGTGCCGCGCATCCCCCAGGTCCTGACCAGCGTGCGGTCGGTCCACAGCGCCGTCGCGATGTCGCCTCGTTCGTAGGCGGGCGTGCGGACGGCCGCGATGAGCTCGGCGGACGAGGCCACCTGCGCGTGCAGCCCGATCAGCCGCCCCGCCGTGCCGACGAGGTCGGCGGACGGGTCGGTGACGTGCAGGCGCCGCAGCCGGCGGGCGAGCACCTGGCCCCAGGTGACCTTCTCCACGGGACCATCGAATCATCTGCCTCCGACAGCGTCGATCATGACGGCCGGACCTGCTCGTGGCACGACGCGCCCGACCGTGGATGATGGAGGTATGTCGAGCAGCTTGGACGACGTCGCCGCCGATCTCCAAACCGAACCGCTTTACGTCGACGAGACCGGCGTGGAGGAACTCGGCGACAACGGTCTCACGTTCGACGAGGGCGCTCGGTCATCGGTGCGTGAGGCGATCGAGGGCGCGGACACCCCGTTCTACGTCGCCGTACTGCCGGGGGGCGACTACAACGCCGACGCAGCGCAGATCCTGAGTCGAGACCTCGGCCCGGGCACCTACCTGGTGGTCTTCGGTAGTCAGCAGCTCAGTGCCGGCTCGACGGAGATCCAGGACGGCGTCTTCGAAGCGGCCCGGTCGGAGCTCGCCAACTCGAACGGCGACCTCGGCGCGGGCATCACGAACTTCATCGAGTCGGCCGAGCGGGTGATCGCCGAAGGCGGCTCGGGCGGCGGCGGTGGTGGAGGCGCTGCGGGCTCCAGCGACGGTGGCGGCGGCGGTGGCCTGCTCCCCCTCGCGATCCTGGCGGCCGCGGGTGGCGGCGGCTTCCTCCTGTACCGCCGCAACAAGCGCAACAAGGAGCGCGCCCAGCTCGAGCAGGTGCGCGGCGCCCTCGAGGAGGACATCACCAAGTACGGCGAGCGGCTCTCCGAGCTCGACCTCGACGTCCGCCACGACTCCAAGGTGCCGATCGAGGCCCGCAACGAGTACGGCCGCGCCCTCGACCTCTACGAGAACGCCAAGATGTTCGCCGACCGCGCCGAGAAGCCCGAGGACCTCAAGCCGGTCACCAATGCCCTCGAGGAGGGCCGCTGGCTGCTGGCCACCGTCGACGCGCGAATGAAGGGCGATCCGCTCCCCGAGCGACGGCTCCCCTGCTTCTTCGACCCGGGTCATGGTCCGTCCGTCGAGGACATCGAGTGGGCGCCACCCGGCGGTGTCCCGCGCACCGTCCCCGCCTGTGCCGGTGACGCGCTGCGGATCAAGAACGGCGCCGATCCCGACGTGCGCATGGTCCCGGTGGGCGACGGCGAGCGCCGTCCGTACTACGACGCCGGCCCCGCGTACGGCGGCTGGGCCGGCGGCTACTTCGGTGGCCTGCTGCCCGGCATGCTCATGGGCACGATGCTCGGATCGGCGATGTCGACCCCGATCTACGTGGACGGCGGTGGCGACGCCGGCGGCGGCGACGGTGGTGGCGGTGACTGGGGTGGCGGCGACTTCGGCGGCGGTGACTGGGGTGGCGGCGACTTCGGCGGCGGTGACTTCGGTGGCGGCGACTTCTGACCAGCTGACCGATGCCGACTCCTGACTTCATCCTGGCCCTGCGCGAGCATGTGGGCCACGACCTGCTGTGGCTGACCGGTGTGACGGCGGTCGTCATCGACGAGGAGGGGCGGGTGCTGTTGCATCAGCGCTCCGATACCGGGCAGTGGGCGCTGATCTCCGGCATCCTCGAGCCCGGCGAGCAGCCTGCCGTCGCCGTCGTGCGGGAGGCGTTCGAAGAGACCGGCGTCCACGTCGAGGTCGAGCGGATCAGCAGCGTCATCACCGATGCGCCGGTGACCTATCCGAACGGCGACCGCGTCCAGTACCTCGACATCGCGTTCCGCTGCCGGCCGGTGGGCGGCGAGGCGCGGGTGAACGATGACGAGTCGCTGGCGGTCGGCTGGTTCGCGCCAGACGACCTGCCGCCGCTGGCCGACCACGTGCGCGAGCGCCTCGTCCACGCGTTGAAGGACGAACCCGCGCCCTACTTCGTGCAGCCCTCACCGGGCCGGTCGGGTGGTTTCTCGTAGCGGTGGCCGGTGGGGCTGATCCAGATGGTGGTGCCGTCGGGGAGTCGTTCGACGTGCCAGTGCCCGTGGTGTTTGAGCTTGTGGTGGGTCTCGCACAGGGCGTGCAGGTCGTCGGGGTCGGTGGTCCCGCCGGCGGCGAAGGGGATGATGTGGTCCAGGTCGCAGGTGATCGCGGGGCGGTGGCAGCCGGGGGTGCGGCAGGTGCGGTCGCGGGCGATGATGAAGTCGGCCAGTGCCTTGGTGGGGCGGTAGCGGGTGCGGCCGAGGTCGAGCAGGTGCCCGCTGCCGTCGGTGCGCAGCCAGGTCCACACACCCTCGGCGGCGAGAACCTTGGCGACGTGGGCGGGGATCGGCCCGTACCCCTCCAGCTCACCCGGCTGGTCGCTCAACCCGATCGCGGTGGCGAACGGCACGGTGATGTGCACGCTGACCGGACGCCGCCGCGGCGGCGCGCTAGCGGCCTTGCCAGCGCCGCGACCGGCCGAGTGAGCGGCTGAGTCACTGGCAGGAACGGCCGCGGCGCCGGTGGTCTGGTGGGCGGAGTCGCCGGGCGAGCTTGCCGTGCCGGCGGCGTGGGCCAGTGGGGTGGTGGCGCCGTCGGCGCAGGCGGCGAGGGCGGCCCAGCCCAGCTCGGCCAGCGCGTCGGCGCGGCGCTGGTCCCTGGTGCGGGCGGGGAGTCCGGCTGCGGCGTCGGCACGTTTGGCGTCCGCCGCGGCCGCGTTGAGCGCCGTGTCCAGGGCGGCGGCATCCGCGGCGGGCAGCCGCGCCTCCACATGCGCCATCCCATCCGACGCCGGCGTGATGGCGACGTAGCGGCGCTCACGAGCCAGCTCGTACCGGTCCGCCGCCTCCACCGGCGCCAGCTCGTGCAGCAACTGCTTGATCAGCTTCCGCAGCGCGACCGAATCCAGGCCGGGCGCTTTCGGCAGCACCGCCGCCTCCACCCGCGCTCGCACGTGGGGGTCCTGGCCGCCGAGCTCGTCGGTGACCACCCGAGCCCGGCGCAGATCGATCGCGCCGGTCGCGAGCAGGGCGTGCGTGTCGGGAAAATCGAGCACGAGCTGCAGGGCGTGGCCGACCTGGTTCTCCGCCTGCTTGGTCGTCACCTGGCACCGTCCGGCGAGGGTCATTGCGGTGTTGGTGACCGGGTTCACCGATCGGTACCCGGTCTCATCGGGACGCATCTCCGCCCGCGACGCCAGCGCGGCGTGTATGGCGGCCTTGCGGGCGGCACCCCACGCCTCCAGACGTTCCATCGCCGCGGCGGCCTCCACCAGCTCGTCCGCCGTAGCGGCCGCCGGGTCGAACGCCGCCAGCCGGGCGGCCAGTTCCGGCCCGGGCGGCACCTGATCGATGTCGAAGACCGCGACAGCGGCCTCACCGCCGGTGCACAACTGTTCCAACAGCGCCGGATCGATGTCGGCGACGCACGGGTCATCGCACGGCGACGCCACCATCCACTCCACCGGCGGTGCAACCTCCGGCGGCGGAGCAGTCAGCAGCGCTTCTTCGAACATGCCAATGATCTTAGACCGACCCACCGACAAAGTCGGTTCGACGTCAGTCGCGGCGGTGCAGCTGCCGCGCCGCCTCGGCCACCGAGCCGGACAGCGACGGGTAGACGGTGAAGGCGCGGGCCATCTGGTCGACGGTGAGCGAGGCCTCGACGGCCAGGGAGATCGGGTGGATGAGCTCGCTGGCCCGCGGCGCCACCACCACACCGCCGACGATGATGCCGGTGCCCGGCCGGCAGAACAACTTCACGAAGCCGTCGCGGATGCCCAGCATCTTCGCCCGCGCGTTGGTGGCCAGCGGCAGCTTGACGGCGACGGCGTCGATGTCGCCGGCGTCGACGGCGGCCTGGCTCCAGCCGACGGTCGCGATCTCGGGGTCGGTGAACACGTTGGCGGCGACGGTCTTGAGGTTCAGCGGCGACACGGCGTCGCCCAGTGCGTGCCACATCGCCGTCCGGCCCTGCATGGCCGCCACCGAGGCGAGCATGTTGACGCCGGTGACGTCGCCGGCCGCGTAGACACCGCGGGCCGAGGTGCGCGAGACGCGGTCGACCTTGACGAAGCCGCGCTCGTCGAGCGCGACACCGCACTCGGACAAGCCGAGTCCTTCGGTGTTCGGCACCGACCCCACCGCCATGAGGCAGTGCGAGCCGCGCACCGTCCGTCCGTCGGTGAGGCTGACGACGACGCCGGAGCCGTCGCGCCGCACCGACGCCGCCCGCGACTTCGACAGCACGTTCAGCCCGCGCCGCGCGAACACCTCCTCCAGGACGTACGCGGCGTCGGCGTCCTCGCCGGGCAGGACGCGGTCGCGCGACGACACGAGCGTGACGTCGGAGCCGAGCGCGTTGTAGGCGCTGGCGAACTCGGCGCCCGTGACGCCGGAGCCCACCACCACCAGATGCTCGGGCAGCTCCTCGAGGTCGTAGACCTGCTCCCACGTCAGGATGCGCTCGCCGTCGGGCTCGGCCTCGGGCAGGATGCGCGGCCGCGCACCGGTGGCCAGCAGCGCGACGTCGGCGACGAACTCGTGGGCACCGTCGTCGACGACGACGCGGTCGCCGGGCGCGAGGCGGCCGGTGCCGCGCAGGATCTGCACGCCGGCCTTCTCGACCGCCGCGGTGGTGTCGGCCGACTGTGCCTTGGCCAGCGCGAGCACCCGCTGGTTGACGCGTCGCAGGTCGACGCCGACGGAGTCGTGGCCGAGCTCGACGCCCAGCTCCGCGGACTCCGCGGCGTCGCTGACCACCTCGGCGGTCGCGATGAGAGTCTTGCTGGGCACGCAGTCGGTGAGGACGGCCGAGCCGCCGACGCCGTCGCGATCGACCAGTGTGACCTCCGCTCCGAGCTGCGCCGCCACCAGCGCCGCCTCGTAGCCACCGGGTCCGCCGCCGAGAATCGCCACACGTGTCACGCGGCCATTGTCCCGCACCGCGCGGCGTCACGTCGCCCGCCCGGTGCTCGGGCGCGGCCGGGCGGCATGGCACCCTTACACCGTGCCGACCACACCCGACGCGGAGGCTTCCAGCACCCCCACGCCGACGAACTGGCGGCTGATCGGCCGGCTCGCCGCCATCACCGTCGTGCTGACGGCGGTCGACCAGCTGTCGAAGTGGTGGGCCGAGCGGGAGCTGGCCGGCCGTGAGCCGATCCAGCTGGTCGGCGAGCTGCTGCAGCTGCGGCTGCTCTACAACTCCGGCGCCGCGTTCTCCATCGCGACCGGGCTGACCTGGCTGCTGACGCTGATCGTGATCGTGGTGATCGCGGCGGTCATCCGGGCGTCGGCGCGGCTGGGCTCGACGGCCTGGGCGATCGCGCTCGGCCTGCTGCTCGGCGGCGCGTTCGGCAACCTCATCGACCGGCTGTTCCGCGACCCCGGCTTCCCCGAGGGGCACGTCGTCGACTTCATCGACTACGGCGGCCTGTTCGTCGGCAACATCGCCGACATCGCCATCACCGCCGCGGCCGTCCTCATCGCCGTCCTCACCTGGCGCGGGGTCAGCATCGACGGCATCCGCCGCGGCTCCGCGCCCGGCACCGACGCCTGACCCACCGTCCTCCTCCGGCCGGCGCCGTCCCGATTCCCACCGTTTGAGCGTTCCAACGCGGGGAACGGGAACGGGCACGACGCATGCCCACGAGGAGGCGTAAGCATGAGGAAGCCGACGAGGTGGCTGATGGCCGGCGGCGCGTTCGCCCTGATCATGGCGGCGTGCACGCCGGGTGGTGATGACGACGGCGGCGACGGGGACGGCGGGACCGGAGGCGGCGGCGAGCTCGTCTGGGCCATCGGTGGCGCCGAGGCGCAACCCGGTGGCGTCCACCAGCAGGTCGCCGAGTTGTGGAACGAGGAGAACCCGGACAACCCGGTCCGGATCGAGCTGCTCCCCGAGGCCGCCGACCAGCAACGCGAGCAGCAGGCGCTGGAGCTGCAGTCCGAGGGCAGCACCTTCGACGTGCTCGGCATGGACGTCATCTGGACCGGCGAGTACGCCGAGAACGGCTGGCTGGAGAGCCTCGAGGACGTCCGCGGCGAGATCGAGGACGCCTCCATCCCGGGCGCCTTCGAGTCCGCCACCTGGGGTGGCGAGCTGTGGGCGGCGCCGTACAACACCAACGCGGGTCTGCTGTACTACCGCACCGACCTGGTCGACACGCCGCCGACCACGTGGGACCAGCTGTGCCAGACCGCCACGACGGCCGGCGCCGGCGCGGGGATCGGCGGCCTCATCGGCCAGGGCGCGCAGTACGAGGGCTTCGTCGTCAACTGGCTCGAGTACTACTGGAGCGCCGGCGGCGAGCTGTTCAACGAGGACCAGAGCGAGGTCCTGTTCGACACCGACATCGCGGCGCAGGCCACGCAGTTCATGGCCGACGCGATCAGCGGCGGCTGCTACGCGCCGGGCTACAACACCGCGCAGGAGGAAGAGGCGCGCAACGAGTTCCAGCAGGGCAACACCGTGTTCATGCGGAACTGGCCGTACGTCTACTCGCTGATCGAGGAGGACACCGCCAGCCCGGCGAACGGCAACTTCGCCATCGCGCCGCTGCCGACGTTCGAGGGCGACGGCACCATCTCCGCGCTCGGCGGGTTCAACAACGCCGTCAGCGCGTTCTCGGACAACATCGACGCCGCGAAGGACTTCGTCGTCTGGGCGGCGACGAACGAGGAGGCGCAGACGATGCTGGCGACCGAGGGCTCGGTGCCGCCCACCATGGCCTCGGTCTACGACCAACTCGCCGACGACCCCGTCATGAGCCTGCTCGGCCAGATCTTGCCCGACGCCAAGCCGCGGCCGCCGGCGCCGTCGTGGAACGAGATCAGCGTGGAGATGCAGCGCGCGCTGTTCCCGGCGGTCAACGGGCAGGGCGACGTCCAGGAGGCGGTCGAGCAGGTGCGGACCGTCCTCGAGGACGCCATCGGGTGAGGCGGGCGCGATGACGCAGACCCGTCCCGCCGCGGCGGGCGAGGCGCGACCGGCCGCCCGGCCCCCGCGGCAGCGCGGCTCGGGGCTGTCCGAGCGCGCCCTCGCCCGAGTGTTCGTCGCGCCGTCGCTGGCCCTGATGGCGCTGGTGGCGCTGTTCCCGGTGCTGTACGCCATCGTGCTCAGCCTGTTCGAGTACACCCGGCGCCAGCGCGAGGGCTTCGCCGGCCTCGGCAACTACACCGAGGCGCTGGGCGACGACCGGTTCTGGTCGGCGCTGTGGTTCACGCTCGTGTTCACGGTGACGTCCGTGGCCGCGGAGTTCCTCATCGGCCTCGGGTTCGCGCTGCTGATGAACCAGACCTTCCGCGGCCGCGGGCTCACGCGCGCGGCGATCCTGATCCCGTGGGTGATCCCCACGGTGATCGCGGCGCAGATGTGGTTCTTCATGTTCAACGTGACGCCGGGGTTCATCAACACCCTGTTCGGGCTGGGCGACTTCAACTGGCTCGGCCAGCCCGGGTGGGCGACGTTCGCGATCGTCTTCGCCGACGTGTGGAAGACGGCGCCGTTCGTGGCGCTGCTGCTGCTCGCCGGGCTGCAGACGATACCCGCGGAGATGACGGAGAGCGCCATGGTCGACGGCGCCGGCCGGTGGCAGCGGCTGTGGTACATCACGCTGCCGCTGCTGCGCCCGGCGATCCTCGTCGCGCTGCTGTTCCGGACCGTCGACGCGCTGCGGGTGTACGACCTCGTCGCGGTGATGACCGGTGGCGCGTTCGACACCGAGTCGCTGTCGGTGCTGGTGCAGCAGTACGTCGTCCGCACACCCGACCCGGGCTTCGGCTCGGCGCTGTCGACGCTGACGTTCATCCTGATCCTCGGCATCGGGCTGCTGTTCGTCCGGGCGCTGGGCCGCGACATCGCGATCGGCCGAGGTGAGGAGGCCCGATGAGCGACACCATGACCGACACGACGACCGAGCCCGCCACCCGCCCGGCCGGTGGCCGCCGGCAGTGGGCGAAGGCCGCGATGCTGCTGGTGATCCTGGTCTGGTGCCTGTTCCCGTTCCTGTGGCTGGTGATGACCAGCCTCAAGCTCGGCGACCGGGCGCTGAACAGCCCCGACCTGTTCCAGGGGCCGTTCGGGCTGGACAACTACCGCAACGTGTTCGAGCAGGACTTCCACCTGAACCTGCGCAACTCGCTGGCGATCGCGACCATGACCACGCTGATCTGCATCGCGGTCGGCTCGCTGGCGGCGTACGCGCTGGCGCGGCTGCCGTTGAAACGGCGCCTGCTGCTGTTGACGGGCGTCCTGGCGGTCTCTCTGTTCCCGCCGGTGGCGCTGGTGCCGCCGCTGTACGAGGTGTGGCGGTCGATCGGGCTGCTGAACAAGTGGGAGGGCCTGTACCTGCCGTACACGGCGTTCGAGCTGCCGCTGACCATCTTCATCCTGACGACGTTCTACGCGGCGATCCCGAAGGAACTGGAGGAGGCGGCGCGGGTCGACGGCGCGACCCCGTTCCAGGCGTTCTACAAGGTGGTGTTCCCGCTGGCCGCGCCCGGCGTGTTCGCCGCGGCGATCATCGTCTTCGTCGCCGCCTGGAACGAGTTCCTGCTGGCCAGCACGTTCGCACCGCGGAACCCGGAGATCGCCCAGACGGTGCCCGTGGCAATCGCCGCGTTCACCGGCCAGGTGGAGTTCCAGCGGCCGATCGGCACCATCACGGCCGCCTGCGTCGTCGTCGTGATCCCGATGGTGCTGGTGGCGCTCGCCTTCCAGCGCCGCATCGTCGCGGGGCTGACGGCGGGCAGCGTGAAAGGCTGATCGTGCGCCCGCCTCGCCTCGACGGGCATGGAGGCGAGGCGGGCGCCGGCGCGCGGTATGGTCGGCCGGTGACCGAGCTGCTGGACGATCCGCGGGCCGCCGCGCAGGCGGCGGCCGAGCACATCGCCGCCGCCACCGGGGTGGAGCGGCACGACATCGCGCTGGTGCTGGGGTCGGGCTGGGGCGGCGCGGCCGACCTCATCGGAGAGACCGTCGCCGAGCTGCCCAGCACCGAGGTGCCCGGGTTCGCCAAGCCGGCCGTCGAGGGCCATGTCGGCACGTTGCGGTCCGTCCGCGTCGCGGAGACCGGCAGGCACGCCCTCGTCCTCGGCGCCCGGACCCACCTCTACGAGGGCCGCGGCGTGCGCGCCGTCGTGCACGGCGTGCGGACGGCGGCCGCGGCGGGCGTGCGGACGCTGGTGCTGACGAACGGCTGCGGCGGGCTGCGCGAGGAGTGGGCGGCCGGCACGCCGGTGCTGATCAGCGACCACATCAACCTGACGGCGACGTCGCCCGTCGAAGGCGCGAACTTCGTCGACCTCACCGACCTGTACTCCAGCCGGCTGCGCGCCGTCGCCCGCGAGATCGACCCCGGCCTGCCCGAGGGCGTCTACGTCCAGTTCCGCGGCCCGCACTACGAGACCCCGGCCGAGGTCCGCATGGCGCAGCGCCTCGGCGGCGACCTCGTCGGCATGTCGACGGCGCTGGAGGCGATCGCCGCGCGTCAGGCGGGCATGGAGGTGCTCGGCGTCTCGCTGGTCACCAACCTCGCCGCCGGCATCAGCGCGACGCCGCTGAGCCACGCCGAGGTCATCGAGGCCGGTCGGGCCGCCGGTCCGCGCATCAGCGCACTGCTCGCGGCGGTCGTCGCCCGGCTCTGACACGACGCCGTCAGCGGACTGTCAGCGGTCGGTCAGCCGCGCCACCGACGCTGAATCCTGAGCACATCGAACTCAGGAGGACGCATGACCACACTGGCCATCGAGGCGCACGGCCTGGTCAAGACGTTCGGCGAGAACCGCGCCGTCGACGGCGTCGACCTCGCCGTCCGCGCCGGGACCGTGTACGGGGTCCTCGGGCCGAACGGGGCCGGTAAGACCACGACCGTCCGCATGCTCACCACCCTGCTGCGCCCCGACGGCGGCAGCGCGCGGGTGCTGGGCCACGACGTCGTCGACGACGCCGACCAGGTGCGCCGGCTGATCGGGCTGACGGGGCAGTACGCGTCGGTCGACGAGGACCTCACCGGCACCGAGAACCTGGTGCTGCAGTCGCGGCTGGTCGGGCTGAGCCGTTCGCAGTCCAAACGCCGGGCCGCCGAGCTGCTGGAGAACTTCGACCTGACCGAGGCCGCGAACCGCCCCGTCAAGCACTTCTCCGGCGGCATGCGACGGCGCATCGACCTGGCGGCGAGCATCGTCGTCACGCCGGACGTGCTGTTCCTGGACGAGCCCACGACAGGCCTGGACCCGCGCAGCCGCGGGCAGGTCTGGGACATCGTCCGCGACCTCGTCGCCGGCGGCACGACCGTCCTGCTCACCACCCAGTACCTCGACGAGGCCGACCAGCTGGCCGACCGCATCGCCGTCATCGACCGCGGCACCGTCATCGCCGAGGGCACCAGCGCCGACCTCAAGGCGTCCGTGGGCCGCAGCTCGCTGCACCTGCGACTGGCCGACGAGACGCAGCGCGACCTGGCCGAGCGGCTGGTCGCGCAGACGCTGGACACGACGCCGCACCGCACGCCGGAGGCCGGCGTCATCACCGCACCGGTGGCCGACCCCGACGTCGTCGCCGACCTGATGATCCGGCTGCGCGCCGAGGGCGTCGGCATCGACGAGATCGGCGTCCAGCGGCCCAGCCTCGACGAGGTCTTCCTCACCCTGACCGGCCACGCGGCCGACGACGACACCGAAAGGAGCGCCGCATGAGCACGACGACCCTCGAACGACCCGTCCGCACCGTCGCCGCCCGGGTCGAGCGGCCGGAGCCGCCGAGCGCGCTGTCGGCCAGCCTGACGCTGGGCTGGCGCAGCGTGCTGAAGATCCGCCGGATCCCGGAGCAGCTGTTCGACGTGACGTTCCAGCCGGTGATCTTCATCGTGATGTTCGTCTACCTGTTCGGCGGCGCGGTCTCCGGCAGCACGACCGAGTACCTGCAGTTCGTGCTACCGGGCATCCTCGTGCAGACCGTCGTGATGGCGTCGCTGTACACCGGCATCTCGCTGAACACCGACATCGGCAAGGGCATCTTCGACCGGTTCCGTTCGCTGCCGATCTGGCGGCCGGCGGCCCTGCTCGGCGCGCTGCTGGCCGACGGCATCCGCTACGTCGTCGCGGCCGTCGTCTGCCTCGGCGTCGGCATGGCGATGGGCTTCCGGCCCGACGGCACCGTGGCCGACGTGGTCGCCGCCTGCCTGCTGGTGCTGGTGTTCGCGTTCTCGCTGAGCTGGATCTTCGCCTTCCTCGGCCTGGTCATGCGCTCGGCCGGCGCGGTGCAGGGCGTCAGCCTGCTGGCGATGTTCCCGCTGACGTTCGCCAGCAACGTGTTCGTCGACCCCTCGACGATGCCCGGCTGGCTGCGCGCGTGGGTCGACGTCAACCCGGTGTCGCAGCTCGTCACGGCGGTCCGCAGCCTGATGGCGGGCGCACCCGACGCCGGCGCCGTCGGCTGGTCGCTGATCGGCTGCGCCGCACTGGTCGCGGTGTTCGCGCCGCTCACCGTCCGGGCCTACCGCCGCAAGGCCTGAGGCGCCTGTAGGGGCGGGCCAGCGTCCCGATCTCCCGCACGACGGCGGCGGCGGGGAGGTCGCGGACGCGGTCCCGCTCGGCGGCCAGCAGCCGTTCGTCGGGCTCGGGGAGGTCGGCGAGCGCGGGATGGCGGACGTCGCCGAGCAGCTCGACCGCGCCGATGCGGCGGCCGAGCGCGATCAGCCGGGCCGCGCGGGCGCCGTCGCCGCGGGCCTGGGCCAGCCGGCCGTAGGCGATGGCGACCATGCCCATGACGGGCCGGTCGCCGTCGGCGGCCGCGAGGTCGTAGGCCTCGGCCAGCAGGTCGTCGACGTCGTCGCGGCCGACCCGCAGCCGCGCGATGGCCGCGCCGGCCAGCGCCAGCACCCGCAGCTGCGGCGGGCCGCCGGTCTCCTCGGACCGCGCCGCGGCGACGGCGACGTCGTAGTGCGCCAGCATCGACACGACGTCGCCCAGGTGTGCCGCCGCCTCGGCCAGCCCCGACTGCGCCAGGGTGGCGACCTCCGGGTCGTTCGGGTAGCGCTCGAGGAGCGCCGTCACCTCGGCGACCCCGCGCGCGACGTCGCCGGCGCGGACCCGCACGATCGCGCGCAGCAGCTGCACCTGGCGGCCGTCGTCGCCGGCGCCGAGGACGTCGAAGCTGCGCACCGCCTCGTCCAGCAGCTCGACGGCCGCCGCGCCGTCGCCGTCGGCCGCCTCCGTCATGCCGAGGGTCATCGAGGTCATCGCCATACCCCACCGGTCGCCGATGGCGGCGAACCCCGCGCGCGCCTCCTGGGCCAGCCGGCGCGACCGCTCACGATCCCCCTCGTTGTCCGCCATGAGGCTGAAGAACAACGCCGCCATGGACCGCGTCCACGGGTCGCCGGAGGCCTCCGCGACGGCCTGGGCCCGTTCCAGCTCCGCGGGCCGGCCGTTCATCGCGGCCAGCACCAGCTCGCCGAAGGCCCGGGCCAACGGGGTCAGCGCGGCGCCGCCGCGCACCAACCGGCGCAGCCGCAGGAGGAGCTGCGCGCCCATGCGGGTCGGGCCGGCGACGAGCGAGTTGGGGACGATGACCGCGTACAGGACGGCGGCGGTGCTCGGGTCGGCCGGCTCCTCCATCCGGAGCAGCTGCTCGCCCCAGCCGGCGACCTCGAAGTGCATGCCGAGAGCGGCCCAGTACCAGCACATGGTGAGCGCGACGGCGTACGCGGACCGGCCGTCGCCGGCGTCGATGGCGGCCCGCAGCCCGGCGACCAGGTTGTCGTGCTCGGCGGCCAGCACGCCGAACCACGCCACTTGGTGGTGGCCGCGCAGGTTCGGCTCGGCCCGGACGGCGAGACCGGCCGCCCACGCGACCAGCGCCGCCGTTGCCGCCGCGCGCTCGCCGGCGGCGTCGAGCTCGGCGTCGGCGAACTCGCGGACGGTCTCGAGCAACCGGAACCGGACGGTGCCGCCTGACTCGTCGACGACCAGCAGGGACTGGTCGGCGAGCCCGGCCAGCGCGGCGTCGACGGCGGCGGCGTCGACGGAGCCGAATCCGCAGACCGCCGCCGCGGTGGCCGCGTCGGCACCGCCGGGCAGCACCGCCAGCCGGCGCAGCACCGCCCGCTCGGTCTCGTCGAGCAGCTCCCAGCTCCACCGGACGACGGCCAGCAGCGTGCGGTGCCGCTCCGGCGCCGAGCGCGGACCGCCCACCAGCAACCCGAACCGGTCGTCGAGCCGGGCGGCCAGCTGCTCCACCGACATCGAGCGCACCTTCGCCGCGGCCAGCTCGATGGCCAGCGGCAGGCCGTCGAGGCGGCGGCACACGTCCGCGACGACCGCCGGGTCGAGGTGTGCCGCCGGCCGGGCCGCGCGGGCGCGGTCGTGGAACAGCCGCACGGCCGGGTAGTCGAGCGGGCCGTCGTCGGCGCCGGTGGGCGGCAGCTCCAGGGCGGGCAGCGGGTGCAGGACCTCGCCGTCGACGGCCAGCGGGGTCCGGCTGGTGGCGAGCACGCGCACCCGTTCCGACGCCGTCACGATCTCGTGCACGACCAGCGCGACGGCGTCGACCAGGTGCTCGCAGTTGTCGACGACGATCAGCGCGTCGCTGTCGGCCACCAGATCGCGCAGCCGCTCGAGCGGCGGCCGGGCGACCGGCGACGTGGCGAGGTCCATGAGGCCGACCTCGCGGACGCCCAGCGAGCCCAACACCGCCGGCAGCACGTCGGCGTCGTCGCGCAGGCCGGCCAGCTCGACGACGTACACCGGGCGGCCGGTGCGGTCGAGCCGGCGCAGCGCGAGCTCGGTGGCGAACCGCGTCTTGCCGACGCCGCCCGGACCCAGCACCGTGACCAGCCGGGCCTCGTCCAGCAGGCGCTCGACCCGCGCCAGCTCGTCGTCGCGGCCCAGCAGCGGGGTCGCGGACCGGCGCAGCCGCGGCGCCCGCACGCTCGGGGCGGCCGGCTCCGGCAACTCGTGCGTCAGCACCGCCAGGTGGATGTCGCGCAGCTGCGGCCCGGGGTCGGCGCCGAACGCCTCGGCGAGCCGTTCCCGTCCGTCCTCGTAGGCGGCCAGCGCCTCGGCCGGCCGCCCGGTGGCCACCAGCGCGCGCATCAGCTGGCCGAGCAGCGCCTCGTCGAGCGGGTGGTCGTCGACCAGCGCGGCCAGCTCCGCCGGCAGGTCGGCGTGGGCGCCGCGGCGCAGGTCGGCCTCGATGCGCGTGCGGCGCAGGTCCAGCCGCAACGTCGCGAGCCGGGCCGCTTCGACCGTCACGAACGGCGCGTCGCCGACGTCGGCGAGCGGCTCGCCCCGCCACAGCTCCAGCGCCCGTCCCGCGTCGGCGGCCGCCGCCTCGGGGTCGCCGTCGCGCAGCGCCGCCGTCGCCGACGCCAG